>JAYUZE010000286.1:0-22481 GCA_043752035.1 Gammaproteobacteria bacterium | reverse complement strand
CCAGGCGATCGCCTCGCCCTCGCGGTCGGGGTCGGTCGCCAGGATCAGTGCCGAGCATTTCTTCAGCGCGCGCGATATGGCTTCCAGGTGTTTCTCGTTGCGCTCGATCAGCCGGTACTGCATCGCGAAGGCATTGTCGGGATCGACTGCGCCTTCCTTGGGCACCAGATCGCGTACGTGGCCGTAGGAGGCCAGCACTTCGTAGTCTCTGCCCAGGTATTTCTTGATCGTGCGCGCCTTGGCTGGCGATTCGACGATGACGAGATTTTCAGCCATGCGTTGTGTTCACGGTTCCAAAAACGAAAAACCGCGGACGTGCCGCGGGTGTGTTTGCCGCTGGAGAAAGACCTAAGCTCAATGCGGGATCAGTCCAGGCAGTTCATAGACCAGGTCTTCCATGCGCTCGCAGGCCACTTCTTCGCCCGGCTGGCAGGAAAGCACCATCAGCACGACCCATTTCACCTGTTCGAGATCGAGCTCTTCATTGTCGAGTGCCAGCAGCCGCTCGATCACGATTTCGCGCTGCGTAGCCGAGAGGATGCCGCCGCGTTCGAGGCTCAGCAGCAGGCCGCGGCAGGCGGGATCGAGGCGCCCGGATTCCTGCTCGGCGTACAGGCGAAACGCGCGCTCGTTGACATCCAGCCCCGGGCGCTCGCGCTCGTCGGCGAGATCGGCCAGCCAGTCGAGCGCGCGCTCGACGTTGGCGCCGCCAAAGCCCGCGGTTTCCAGGTCGCGCGCGATATCGGCGCGCTCGGCACTGACCGGCAGCTCCTCGAACATGTAGTGGTCGAAGACGTAGACCAGGATGTCGAAAACAGTGCTTTCCATAGCCCTTAGGTTTGTGGCATCGCTGCCGCTAGTGCCCCTGTTGCAACCTCAAATACCGGCCCCCGGCGTGCGGCCCGACGCGACCCTCGAGCTCGAGTATCAGCAGCATGGACGCCAGATTGGAACTCGGCAGACCGGTGCGTTCGACAAGCTGGTCGATGCTTGCCGGCTCGAATCCGAGCGCATCTAACAGGATTTCATAGTCCTTGTCCAACCCCAGGGGCCGGCCGGCGCCTGCTGACACGTCGTTGGCGCCATCTGCAAGCGATTGTTTTGCATAAGGTATCTGCAGCTCGGAGAGGATGTCGGTAGCGCTCTCGACCAGCTTGGCGCCCTGCCGGATCAGCTCGTGGCAGCCGCGCGAGAGTGGATTGTGGATGCTGCCGGGTATCGCGAACACCTCGCGGCCCTGCGCGGTAGCGAGCCGCGCGGTGATCAGCGAGCCGCTCTGACGCGCGGCTTCGACTACGAGCGTGCCGAGGCTCAGGCCGCTGATCAGGCGATTGCGGCGCGGGAAATTCTCGCGCCGGGGCGGCGTGCCGGGCGGAAACTCGCTGAGTAGCGCGCCGCCCTGCGCGAGGATGCCCTGGGCCAGCGCGGCATGCTCTGGCGGATAGATCTGATCGAGCCCGCAGCCCTGTACGCCGATCGTGCGCCCGGGCGCGGCCAGCGCGCCTGCGTGCGCGGCCGCATCGATGCCCACCGCGAGGCCACTGGTGATCGTGAGCCCGGCGCGCGCGAGATAGAGCGCGAAATCGCGCGCAGTACGACCGCCGCTGGCCGTGGGGTTACGGCTGCCGACCACCGCCAGCTGCGCCGAGAGCAACACGCCGGCATCGCCGCGCAGATAGAGCGCGACCGGTGCAGTCGGAATTTCGCCGAGCAACGGCGGGTAATGTTCGCTGGTGCAGAGGATCAGCGAGCCGCCAGCAACCTGTAGCCACCGCCGATCGGCGGCAATTTCCGCGAGGTTGGGCACGGCCAGCCACGCTGCCGCGGCCGCTGGCAGGCCACGCGCGACCAGCGTTGCGGCGGCGCTGCCCGGCAGGCGCAGGGGTTCATCGAGCGCGGCGGCAGCGCGCAGGTGATCGACATGCAGTCCTGGTGCCCGCGCCAGCGCCAACGCCCGATCAAGATCATCCATTCACACCAGCATAGAACAAAAGGGCCGGCATCATGGCCGGCCCTTCCTGATCCAAGTGTGCAGAAACTACGGCGTGACGACCCGATCGCCCACGTGCAGCGGGCTCGACTCGCTCGCGACCAGCGCGTAACTCATGTCTTCGAAAGTGCGGAACACCAGCAGCGTGCCGGCAGATTCCACCGGCAGGTGCTCGGTGCCGAAGCGCGTGCAGGTACCTTCGCCCTGGATGCGCGCGCAGCGATCGCGCGTGCTCTTGCTCGCTTCGTTCACTCGCAGCACGTGTCCTGGCTCTACGCCCTGGTTAGCGCCACCAGAAATTGCTACCACCTGGTATTGGCCGGCCAGCAGCAGGCCGTTGACCACCGCGAGGATGCGCCCGTTCACCGCACGCGTCGGCGAGTGCGGGTAGAAATCGCCGGGCGCGCTCGCGCTCTCAGGCAGCAGAATGTCGCCGGTCAGCGTTTCGCGCGCCGACTCGGTCAGCGTGACCTTGGCCGGATCGCCAGCGCGCGCCACCTGCCCCACGCCGGTGAATTCGGCCAGGTAACCCAGCACCTTGCCGCTGTCCGGGTCCGTGAGGCGATCGGCCACGTGCATGATGTTGAAGCGCTCGCCTTCGACCGCGGTCAGCTTCTTTACGTAGACGTTGTTGCCGGCGCCGGCAATCATGTGATTCTCACGCAGCGCGACGATATACGGTGCCACCCTAACCTGATCACGCGAGACCAGGCCGGGGCGCGAGAGAAACGCGGCGATGGCGCTGTAGGGAATATTGGCGATCGGGCCATCGAGGGGGGTACTGCGCAGCAGCGGCTGCAGTCGCGTGCCGCGACCCGCGCCGCCGGCAACGCCCGGTACCACCTGCACCATCGTCTTGCCATCGGCGCCCGCAGCCAGGCGCAGCGTGTCGCCAGGATAGATCCGGTGCGGGTTGCTGACTTCGGGGTTCTGATACCAGATCTCGGGCCACAGCCAGGGATCTTTCAGGAACTTGCCGGCCAGGCCCCAGAGCGTGTCGCCTTTCTGGACCAGGTAGCTCTTGGGCGCGCTGGCGGCCAGCATCGGCGCCGCATCGGCGATTACCGTTCTGGCACCGGCGGCTTCGGCCGCTGCGGCGTCGGGCAGGTTCGAGGTGACCGTCTGCGGTTCGGCGGGCTCGGCACTATCGGTGGCCGGGGCCGTCGAGCGCGTCATGGCCGTAGGTGGGGCCGCGGTTTCGCCACGATGGAATACGTGATGGACCGTGGAGCAGCCGCCTGCCGCGACCAGCGCGGCCAGCAGCGAGACGGCCGGCAGGGCCCGGCGGCGGAAGAAAATCAGATTCAATGGCATCCCTCACTCCTGGTGGGGCGGGTGGGGTGGTTAACCCAAGCTGTTATAAACTCAATGACCACAAAACGCACACGCTCCCGTGTGGAGTTTGTGCGCTGGTTCACACAGGTGCAAGCATAGCGATGGCCCGATTGCCGATTCTGGAATTTCCCGACCCGCGGCTGCGTACCCGCGCCGCGCCCGTGGTGGCGTTTGATGCGGTGCTGGAGCGGCTGATCGGAGACCTGTTCGAGACCATGTATGAGGCGCCGGGCATCGGACTGGCCGCCACCCAGGTCAACGTGCATCAGCGCCTGATCGTGATCGACACCAGCGAACTGAAGAACGATCCGCAGGTGTTCATCAACCCCGAGATCATCGCGCGCGAGGGCGTGGAGGTCACCGAAGAAGGCTGCTTGTCGGTGCCGCAGGTGTTCGAGGAAGTGCAGCGTGCCGCGCGCGTACGGGTGCGCGCCCAGGATCGCCACGGCAGCTACAGAGTGCGCGATCTGGATGGCCTGCTGGCCGTGTGCCTTCAGCATGAGATGGATCATCTCGAGGGCAAGCTGTTCGTCGACTACCTCTCGAGCCTCAAGCGCGATCGCATCCGCCGTCGGCTGGAGAAGGAACAGCGCGAGCGTGCCGATGCGCCGCGTGCACGCACCGCCGTTCCGTTGCGCGTGGGCGCGAAAGTGATCTAGTGCTGCGGATTGCCTTTGCCGGCACACCGGAGTTCGCGCTGCCGGCGCTCGAGGCCCTCGCCGCATCCGGCCACCGGCTGGTCGGCGTGCTCACGCAACCCGATCGCCCCGCCGGGCGTGGCCGCGCGCTGCATGCCAGTGCGGTCAAGCAGCGCGCGCTCGAACTGGCGGTGCCGGTCGCGCAACCTGCGCGCCTGGCCAGCGAAGAGCAGCGCGCTTGCCTGGTCGAGTGGGCGCCCGAGCTGCTGGTGGTGGTGGCCTATGGACTGATCCTACCGCCGCAGGTCCTCGGGCTGCCGCGACTTGGATCTCTCAACATCCATGCCTCGCTGCTGCCACGCTGGCGTGGCGCGGCGCCGATACAGCGCGCACTGCTGGCCGGCGATCGTGTCACCGGCGTCAGCCTCATGCAGCTCGACGCGGGCCAGGATACCGGGCCGCTATTTTTGCAGCAGCGTTTCACTCCGGGCGCAGACATGAACAGCGCTGAACTGCACGATGCACTAGCGCGGCTCGGCGCCGCGCAGCTGCTGCAGGTGATCGCGGCACTCGAGGCCGGCACGGCACGGGCGAGCGCACAGGCGCGCGAGGGCGTGAGCTACGCCGCCAAGCTCGAGAAGCGCGAGGCGCGCATCGACTGGACCCAGCCCGCAGAACGCATCGCCTGCCAGGTGCGGGCCTGCAATCCGTGGCCGGTGGCCGAGACGCTGCTGCACGGCGAGCAGCTGCGCGTGTGGCGCGCGCGCGCGCTCGCGGCCGACGTCGCGGTGGAGGTAGCGCCGGGCGCTTCGGCGACGCCGCTTGCGGCTGGCACAGTGCTGGGCGTGCGCGACGCGCGGCTGCTGGTGGCCTGCGGCAGCGGGGTGCTGGCGATCGATGAGCTGCAGAGTGCCGGACGCCGGCGCCTCGCGGTAGCAGAGTTCGCACACGGCCACGCAATCGCCGGGTTGCGGTTCGGGTGACGGCGCGGCCGCCTGCTGGCGCGGCGCAGGTGCTGGCCACCGCGACACGGGTGGTGCAGCAGGTCGTGATCGATGGGCACAGCGCCGATGAGGCACTGGCCGGCTTCAGCGGCCACCCGCAGCGCGCGGCGATCCAGGCGATCGCGCTCGGCACTGTGCGCTGGTATCTGCGGCTCGCGCCCGCGGTGTTGCCGCTGGCCAGCACTAGCAGCGGCGAACTCGATCCACGGCTGCGTGTACTGCTGGTGTGCGCCGTGCATCAGCTCGAATATTCCGCGCATCCGCCGGCCAGCTCGGTTGCGGCGGCGGTCGATGCGATACGCCTGCTCGCTCTGGCGCGCGCAGCGGGTCTCGTGAATGCGGTGCTGCGCCGCTATTTGCGCGAGCGAGCTCAGTTGCTGGCTGCGGTCGATCGTGGTGTTGCGGCCCGTCACGCGCACCCGGCCTGGCTGGTGCGCACACTGGGGCAGGCCTGGCCCGATGATTTGGAGCAGATGCTCGCGGCCAACAACGCGCATCCGCCGCTGTGTCTGCGCGTTGATCGCGCGCGCGGCACGCTGCCCGACTATCTCGCCGAGCTGGCCACGGCGGGCATCGCCGCCACGGAAGTGGCCGGCGTCGACAGTGCCTTGTGTCTTTCGGCGCCGCTCCCGGTGCAGGAAATTCCGGGCTTCGCGCAAGGGCGGGTCTCGGTGCAGGACGCCAGCGCACAGCTCGCAGCCGTGCTGCTCGCCCCGCGCCCCGGCGAGCGCGTGCTCGATGCCTGCGCCGCGCCCGGCGGCAAAACCGGCGCGCTGCTCGAGCGCGCGGGTGGCGAGATCGAGCTGGTGGCGCTCGACAGTAACGCGCAGCGACTGCAACGGGTGGCCGAAAATCTCGCGCGCCTGCGGCGCCACGCGCAGCTGGTACCGGCCGACCTGCGCGCCGAACCCGCCTGGTGGGACGGCCGCCCCTTCGATGCCATCCTGCTCGATGCCCCCTGTTCGGCCACTGGGGTACTCCGCCGGCATCCTGACATCAAGTTGCTGCGCCGCGCGGCCGACCTACCGCGCCTGGCGGCAACCCAGCTCGAGCTGCTGCGGGCCTGCTGGCGGCTATTACGTCCGGGCGGGCGGCTGCTCTACTGCACCTGCAGCGTGCTGCCGGTGGAAAACGCCGCCGTGGTCGAGGCCTTCCTGGCCGCGGAGGCCAGCGCCAGCCTGAGCTGGCCACCGCAGGCGGCGAACTGCAGCCCGCCGCTGCGGTCCACAAGCACAGGGTGGCAGATCCTGCCGCTGGCAAAGGCGGGCGGCGACGGCTTCTATTATGCTTGTCTCACGCGCGCCACGACGGCGGGCACAGCATGAAGAACTATTACAAGACGCAGCGTTCGCTCCTGTTACTGGGCCTGGTGTTCGCCATCAGTCCCTGTGTGGCCGACGATGCGCTCGACGGCGAGCTCGAGATCCGCTCGGCCTATGCGGTGCCCAGCCGTGGCACCGTGCTGCTGACCGCGCATGTGGTGTATCCGCAGAGCGAGCGCATCAGCGCCGCGCTCAAGGACGGGGTCACGCTCAGCTTCGATCTGGAAGTCACAGTCAGCCGTCATCGCCGCTTGTGGTTCGATGCCGATGCGGTCGATCTCACGCGCCGGCGCGAGCTGTCCTATCACGTGATCAGCGATCGCTTCCTGCTGCGCGATCTCGAGGCCAATACCCAGGAATCCTTTCCGACACTGGACACGGCACTGGCGCGCTTGGGTCAGGTGGAGGAATGGCCGATCGCCGTCGACTCGCAGCTGCGCAATGACGAGGAATGGCAGATCCGCCTGCGCGCCGGCGTGCGCCGCGGCCACATGCCCGATGCGCTGCGCGCGCTGATGTTCTGGACCGACGGCTGGCATCGCACCAGCGACTGGTACGCGTGGACACTCGTGCGCTGAGACGCTGGGGATTGCGGGCGCTGGTGCTAGTAGGCATCGTCGCCGGCATCTGGGCGCTGCTGCTGCTGGCGCGCAGCGTGGAGAATTCCGCCGACTTCAATCGCCGCCAGCCGTGGATCCTGCTGTTCAACGTCTGCGGCGTGCTCATACTCGGCGTGGCGCTGGCGCGCAAGCTGTGGCGGCTGGTGCGCGATTTTCGCGATCACGTGCCCGGCTCGCGCCTGACCGCGCGCACGGTCGGCATGTTCGGCACGCTGGTAGTGGTGCCGTTGCTGATCGTCTACCTGTTCTCGCTCGAGTTCCTGAACTATGGCATTGATAGCTGGTTTCGGGTCGAGATCAAGCAGGGCCTGAACGACGCACTGGTGCTGTCGCGCTCGGCACTCGATCTGCGGC
Source organism: Gammaproteobacteria bacterium (assembly GCA_043752035.1). Classification (GTDB taxonomy): domain Bacteria; phylum Pseudomonadota; class Gammaproteobacteria; order Steroidobacterales; family Steroidobacteraceae; genus FEN-1191. Next base: position 15,218 of record JAYUZE010000286.1, on the reverse strand, counting down.
TGCGCGAGCAGGCGCGGCGCACCGAGTACATCGCGCGCGCGATCGCCACACATAGCGGCCCCGAGCTGCTGGTGCGCCTGGATGCCGAGCGCCGCGATGCGCAGGCCACGGCGATCACGCTTTACGCCAGCAACGGCCGGCCACTGATGACCAGCAGCGACGCGGGCGGCGGCGCACTTCCGGGCATGCCGCCGGCCGAAGTGCTGATGCAGATCGCGGCCGGACGCAGCTACGTCCGGCTCGAGCCGCTGGCCGGCGGGCGCTATACGATCGTCACTGCGGCGCCGCTGCCGCGTGCGATGGGCGCCCCGCAGCGCCGCTACGTGCTGATCGACTACGCGGTGCCGGCCGAGCTGGCCGGGCTCGCCGAAGCCGTGCAGCAGGCCTATACGAATTACGGCGACATGTCGGTTACGCGCCAGCCGCTGAAGGCGAACTTCCAGCTGACGCTGACCCTGGTGCTGCTGTTGACGATGCTGGGCGCGGTGTACGGCGCGATCTGGTCGGCACAGCGGCTCACGCGCCCGGTGCAGGACCTGATCGCCGGCACGCGCGCGGTCGGCAAGGGTGATTTCGCGATGCGCCTGCCGCTGCCCTCGCGCGACGAGATGGGCTTCCTGGTGCACTCCTTCAACGACATGACCAAGCGCCTGCGCCGTACCAGTGAAGAAGCCTCGCTGAGCCGGCAGGCAGTTGAGCGCGAGCGCGAGCGGCTCGCGGTGATTCTCTCGCGCCTCTCCAGCGGCGTGCTGGTGGTCGATCAGCTGCTGAACCTGCGCAGCGCCAACGATTCAGCGGGCGCGATTCTGCATGCGGATCTCAGCGCTGCGAACGGCCGGCCGCTGGGCGCGGGCGCCGAGCGCGAGGTGCTGCTCAGCAATTTCGTCGCCGCGCTGCGCGCGCGGCTCTCCACGGGCGAGCGCGAATGGCGCGAACAGCTCACGCTCAGCGGTGAGACCGGCGGGCGCGTGCTGCTGTGGGCCGGCACGCCCCTGCCTGACGAAGGCGAACGGGGCGGGCTCGTGATCGTGTTCGAAGACATCACCGCGTTGCTCACCGCCCAACGCAACGCCGCCTGGGGCGAGGTCGCGCGCCGCCTGGCGCACGAGATCAAGAACCCGTTGACGCCGATCCAGCTCTCGGCCGAGCAGCTGCGGCGCAAGCTCCTGCCCGGCCTCGACACTGAACACGCGCGGCTGCTCGAGCGCGCCACCCGCACCATCGTCCAGCAGGTCGATGCGATGAAGCAGATGGTCAACGCCTTCAGCGACTACGCGCGCGCCCCCGAAATGCAGTTCGCGCCGCTGAGCCTCAATCAGCTGGCCGCCGAGGTGGTGGAGCTCTACCGGGTGCAGGATCCGGCGGTCACGATCCGCCTGGAACTCGACCAGCAGCTGCCGGAGATCGAGGCCGATCGCAGCCGCCTGCGCCAGGTGCTGGCCAACCTGCTCAGCAACGGCATCGAGGCCCTGGGCGGCGTGGTCGGCGCGGCGATTACCGTGCGCACCCGCTGGCTGGGCACCGCCAAACCCGCCCAGGCAGAGCTTACAGTCAGTGACAACGGGCCCGGCTTCCGCGAGGATATCCTTGGCAAGGCTTTCGAGCCTTATGTCACAAGCAAGGCGCGCGGCACCGGCCTCGGGCTGGCGATCGTGCAGCGTATAGTCGACGAACACGGCGGACGGATAACCGCCGACAACCTGGGGACTGGTGGCGCGCGCGTGCGCGTGCTGCTGCCGGCGGTCGCCGAAAAGCGCACGGAATTGCGAAGGGAGCGAGCATGAGCCCGAACCGGATACTGGTCGTCGATGACGAAGTCGACATCCGCAGATTGCTGCAGGAAATTCTTACCGAAGAAGGACACGAAGTCGAAGTCGCGGCCGACGCGGCCCAGGCGCGCGCCTCGCGCGCGCGCACTGCGCCCGACCTGGTGCTGCTCGATATCTGGATGCCCGACACCGATGGCATTACGCTGCTGCGCGAATGGTCTACCGATGCGCGCAACGATTGCCCGGTGGTGATGATGTCCGGGCACGGCACCGTGGAGACCGCGGTCGAGGCCACGCGCCTGGGCGCCTTCGATTTCATCGAGAAGCCCTTGTCGCTCGCCAAGCTGTTGCCGACAGTTAACCGCGCGCTCGATGCACGCCGTTCGCGCCAGGCCGGCGCGTTTGCGGCTGCGCGCAGTAGCGCGCCGCTGCTGGGACGCAGCCGCATCGCGCAGCAGCTGCGTGCCGAACTGCTGCGGCTCGCGCCCTATCCCGCACCACTGCTGTTGATCGCCGAGGCCGGCAGCGAGCCCGAGAACCTGGCGCGCCTGGTGCATCAGTCGGTTGCGCGTGCCGCCGGGCCGTTCGTGGTCTGCGATCCGCGCTCGCTGCAGGACGAACAATCGGCCGCTGCGCTGCTGGGCACGGCCGCTCACCCGGGCCTGCTCGAACAGGCGCGCGGCGGCACTCTCTATCTAGGCGATGTCGAGGAACTGCCGGACGCGGCGCGTCGCCTGCTCGGTGCAGCGCTCGCCTGCGGCAGCTATCAGCGCGCCGGTGCTGGCGAGGCGCTGGCGCTCGAGGCGCGCATTATCGCCACGGCTACGCCCGGCATCGAAGTGCGCGCCGGCACCCTGAGCATCAGCCGCGATCTGTATGCGCAGCTCTCAGTGTTGCCGCTGCGCGTGCCGCCACTGCGCGACTACGCTGAGGATGTGCCCGATCTGCTGCGCCAGTGCGTCGATCAGCTCACCGAGGGTGAGCACCTGAATTTCCGCCGCTGTAGTGTCGCGGCGCAGAATCGCCTGCGCAACTACCCCTGGCCCGACAACCTGCGTGAGCTGCGCGGCTTGCTGCGCCGCCTGCTGATGCGCGCCGGGAGCGAAGAAATTTCGCTCGAAGAGGTCGAGCGCGAGCTGGCCGCGCAGGCGCCGATCGATGCGCCGCTGGTGAAGCAGGATCTGCTCGCTCTGCCGATGCGCGAGGCGCGCGAACATTTCGAGCGCGCCTACCTGCAGCAGCAACTGCAACTATGCGGCGGCAAGGTGGGGCAACTCGCCAAGCGCGTCGGCATGGAGCGCACGCACCTGTATCGCAAGTTGCGCTCGCTGGGCATCGATATCAGCCACGCGGCGGACGACTGAGACCCGCCGGCGCCTGGTGACGGTCGCGCGGTGACTCGCACGCGGCGCAGGGGGCTGATGGGCCAGTTGCGTCAGCTGCGTATCAGGCCGCTAGCGGCGACCGTTGGCGCCTGCACCTGCGGAAACAACGTCGCCGCGATCCGCGCAGGATCCAGCCGGTAGTGCTCGGCGAGCGCGCCGGCAATGAAGCCATCCAGTGACATCGTGGCGCGCAGGTCGCGTCCTTCGTAGAGGCGGTTGGCGGCGAGTCCCGGCCAGTCGGCGATCACGCGTCCGCCCTGCACGGCGCCGCCGATCAGCATCGCGGCCGATGCCGTGCCGTGATCGGTGCCACCCGTGCCGTTGATCGCAGCGGTGCGGCCAAACTCGGTGGCCACCAGTACTACAGTGCGCTGCCACTCATCGCCCAGCCCGGTGCGCAGCGCGGCGATCAGCGCATCGAGCCCTTTGAGCTCGTTGGCCAGTCGTCCCATCTGCCCGAAATGGGTATCCCAACCGAGTGTCTCGATCATGGCTACGCGCGCCGAGCCTGCGCCGCTGAGCATGCGCGCTGCCAATGTGCCCAGTGCCGCGGGGTCGCGTTTGGCGCCGCCGGCAGCGCTTTCGCCGGCGATCGACTGCGCCGCGAGCGCCGCCTGCCACAGTTCGTGCAGCGACGGATCCTGCTCGTACAGCAAGGCGATGCGCGCTTTCAGATCATCGTGTGCTTCGGGCAGGTTTGAGGGCGCGTAGGAGCCCACTTCGACCGCACCGCGCAGCGCCACCGGAATCGTGGCCGAGAGCGCGATCGCCTGCGCTTCGGATCCGGGCAGCAGCGTCAGCAGCCGATTGAGCCAGCCATCGTTCAGACGATAGGGCTCGTTGCCGCCGGTCTCGAGCACGTTCTGTGCGTCGAAGTGTGAACGATCGCGGTAGGGTGTGGCGATCGCGTGCGCGAACAGTGCTTCGCGCTGGCCGTAGAGACGGCCGATCTCCACCAGGGCCGGATGCGCCGTGAACATCGCATCGAGCCTGGTGCCGCCTTCGGCCATTAGCGTTGCGCGCAATCGCGGCAGGTCCGTGTCGCCGGTCGGCATGATCGTCGCCAGACCATCGGCCGCGCCGCGCTGGATGATGAACACGAAGCGCCGTTCGGTGTCGGTTGCAGCCAGCAGCAGGCGTGGCGCTGCAGCACAGGCCGCTCCGGCCACTGCAACCCGGGCGATGAACTGCCGGCGGGTGTGTATATTCATCTTCGCAGGAACTCCGGGCTGGCCCACAGCAGTGCCAGGGCCTGCGCGCCGCTCTCGGCCTGCGCCAGCACCTTGACCGTGTTGTCGCTCACACTACCGGGCAAGACCTGCGCGGCCAGAGTGCGCGCATCGATGCCACGTGCCGCGCGCTGCGCGAGACGCTGCCCGGCTTCCACGCGACGCACCAGCGCGTCGGGTGCGGCCCAGCCGGCAGCGAGATCATCGTAGCCTGCCGGCGAGCCGGGCTTCCACACGGCCTGACCCAGCTCGAGCAGCATGCCCGCGGCAGCTTTGGCCTCTACGCTGTCCAGATTGATGGAGCGCAGCGCCGAGAGACTCCAGTCCCAGGGTGACTTGAACTTGAGCGGCGCGGCGCTCCAGCACTCAGGCGCATCGACCAGTGTGCGATAGAGTTGCGGCAGGTCGCCGTCGGTTTCCAGAAAGACGCGGCTGAGTCGCGCGACCAGTTCAGGCGGCGGCGAGTCGCCGGCGAAATGCCGCGCCAGCTTGGTGGCGAGGTGCTGCGCGGTCGCGGGGTGACGCGCAAGATCGGCGAGCACCGCCTGCGATTGCGCTGCGCCCGATGAGGAATAGCGCTTGCCGAGTATCTGGCGCGTGCCGGGCTGATGCTGCGGGTCGCGGAAAAACGAGTCGCCGGGCGCGGCCTCGGCGCCGAAGAATCTGCGTACGCGCCCAGCGCCGGCGCCGGCGCCCGCACCAGCGCCGAGGCCGGCGACCGTCCAGCCGGTCAGCGCGCGTGCGAGTTCGGTGACATCGCCCTGGCTGTAGCCCGAGCGCACGCCGAGCGTATGCAGTTCGAGAATCTCACGGGCCAGGTTCTCGTTGAGCCCGTGCTGCCTGGCGCCGAAGTCGCGGCGGCGCTCTCCGACCGGACTGTCGGGGCCGATCGATTGCGCCTGATCGAGATACAGCAGCATCGCCGGATGATGCTCGACTGCATTGAGCAGGTCGGCGAAACGCCCCAACAGATGCGGTCGTATCGCCTCGAACTCCAGCAAGCCTGCAAAGGCCAGCACCGGTTGCTTGTCCACCGACACCGCGAAATGGTTGGACCAGAAGTGCACCAGCCGCTCGAGCCACGGTGTCGCTGTCACCAGTGCGGCATTGACGCGTGCGCCCACGCAGTCGATGTAGATGTCGCGCACCTCGTGTCTGGCCTGTGCCCGTGCAGGGTCGGCATCTGCTGCTGGTGTCTGCTTCGACTCGCGCTGCGCCATGCGCAGCTGCTCGAGCGCCTCGGCCGCAGCCGCGCGGTTCGGGAGTCCCGTGAGCGCTGCGGGTCGCGGCTGGTATTGCGACAGCTCATGGCGCAGGCCGGCCACGGGGTCGGCATAGGGGCTCGCATCGGCGCGCATCCCGATACCGAAGCGATTGGCAGCAATGGCAGCTGGAGTCATCAATGCGTCCTCTGCCTGTACCTAACGCCCGGGCCATCGCCGCGTTGACCGCGGCCGGCGGTTATTTCAGATCACCCGGCCCGGGTTGAGTATCTGCTTCGGATCCAGACAGCGTTTGAGCTGGCGCATCAGCGCCACTTCGGCCTCGTTGCGTGAGTTGCCGAGGTAGGCGCGCTTCACGGTGCCGATGCCGTGCTCGGCGGCTACGGAACCAAAGCCGCGCAGCGCGCCGTAAACAATTTCGTTGAGCTGCACGGCCACTTCCGGATTTCGCGGACCGACCAGCAGATGGATGTTGCCATCACCCAGGTGCCCGAACAGCAGCGGCGGCACCGCGCTCAGGTAGGGCGCGATCGCCGGCAACAGCTGCGTGAGATAGCGCTCGGTCGCCGGCAACGGCAGCGAGATATCGTAGGAAAGCGCGTGCGGCACATGCACCATCAGTTCGCCTGCCGCATCGCGCACCCGCCACAGGCGGTTGCTGTCCTCGAGCGAGCGCGCGACCACGCCATCCTGGATGACGCCGCGTTCCAGCAATGCCGCGAGCCCGGCTTCCAGACGACTGGCATCCTTGCCAGGCTCGAACGATTCCAGTTCGATCAGCACGTATAGCGGGTGCTGCTCGGCGAAGGGCTTCGCGCCCGTCAACACATGGCCTGCGGCGAACTCGTAGTAATCCGACCACATCACTTCGAAGGCGGCGAGCTGGCCGCCATACAGGCGGCGGCATTCACTCAGCAGCGTCACCAGATCGGCGAAGGCATGCAGCGCGACAAACGCCGTATGCCGTTCGCAGGGCGCGGGCTGCAGCCGCAGCACCGCGCGCGTGATGATACCGAGCGTGCCTTCGGTGCCGATGAACAGCTGCTTGAGATCGTAGCCGGCATTGTTCTTCAGCATGGTGTTCATGGAACTGAGTACTGTGCCGTCGGCCAGCACGGCTTCGAGCCCCAGCACCTGCTCGCGCGCCATGCCGTAACGGATTACGCGGATGCCGCCGGCATTGGTGGCGATATTGCCGCCGATGGTGCAGGAGCCTCGCGCCGCGAGATCGAGCGCAAACTGCAGGCCCTGCGCGGCGGCCGCCTCGTGGATCACAGCGAGCGGCGTGCCGGCCGCGGCGATCATCGTGGCGCCGGCAGCATCGAGTGATTCGATGCCCTTGAGCCGCTCGAGCGACAGCGCCAGCTCGCCGGCGCGAGGCGTGCCACCGCCGGCGAGCCCGGTGAGCCCGCCCTGCACCACGATTGGTTGCGCAAACTCATGGCACAACTTCAGGCAGGTGGCGACCTGCGCAGTGGCGCGTGGCCGCAGCAGCGCCACGGGCGCGCAGCGATCGTGGCCCGACCAGTCACCGTGATGGCGCGCGCCGATCTCGGCACCGATGGCCACGGCATCGGCGCCCAGTTGCGCGCGCAGTGCGTTGAGGAGCGCGTTGTTCAGGCTTCACTCCTCGACGCGTACCACCAGTGAATCGAAATCCGCGGCCTGCAGCCGCTGACGCAGTCGGTTGAGCTGGTCGAGATCCTTGAGCGGACCGATGCGGGTGCGAAACCAGACATCCGAGTCGAGCTGCACGCGCTGCACGCTGGCGCTGATGTCCTGGCGTGCGAGCTGGGCGCGCACACGCCCGGCCTCGGTCTCGCTGCGATAGGAACCCACCTGCAGAAAATAGGTACCAGGCTGCTCGACGCGCGCGGCGGCATCAACCCGCCGGCCTTGTTCCTTTTTTTCCGGCACCACGACTTCGTAATTTGGTAGCCGGTCGTAGAAAGAGTAATCGGTATCGCTGTCGATCGCGCCGCCGCCGCTGCGCGCCGCGCCGCCGGGGCTGTTGGCGGCCGCGTTGCCGGCCGCCGAGCGTGCGGCGTTGTTGCCGGTGGTATGACGTGTGCCGGGCGCAGTTTCGCTGCTGGGGTCGTTGGCGCGATGGTCGCTCACGTAGACCACCAGCGCGACCAGTAGCCCGAGCCCCAGTCCGAATGCCAGTTCACGCCAGCGCTGCCAGTCGAAGCCGCCGCGGCGCACGCTCTTGTAGTCGCGCGCCGTGAGGCGTCGCTGGCTCACATGCTCTCCGGCGCGCTGACACCGAGCAGTGCGAGCCCGTTGCGCAGCACCTGTTGTGCGCCCAGCGCCAGGCCCAATCGTGCGGAACGCGTGGCGGTGTCATCAACGATGAATGTGGCGGCGTTGTACCAGGTGTGAAAATGCTGCGCCAGCTCGCGCAGGTAATGTACCAGTGTGTGCGGCGTGCGGTTGCTCGCCGCCTGCGCAATTACTTCCGGAAAGCGGGCGACCGCGGTGAGCACGGCGGTCTCGTGAACGCCATCGAGCAGCGCGAGCGCATCCAGCGCCTGCGCCTGATCGAAGCTCAGGCCGCGCGCCGCCAGTTGCTTCATCACGCTGGCGACGCGCGCATGCGCGTACTGGAGGTAGTACACCGGGTTGTCGTTGCTGCGCGATTTGGCCAGCTCCAGGTCGAAATCCAGCGGCTGGTCGTGGCTGCGCATCAGGTAGAACAGGCGGCAGGCATCGTTGCCGACTTCCTCGCGCAGTTGCCGCAACGTGACGAACTGGCCGTCGCGCTTGCCCATCGCAACCTTCTCGCCACTGCGGAACAGGCTGACGAACTGGATCAGGCACACTTCCAGGCAATCGCCGGGCTCGCCCAGCGCCATCAGTGCGCCGCGCATGCGCGCGATGTAGCCGTGGTGATCGGCACCCCAGACATCAACCAGTTTGTGGAAGCCGCGTGCGCGCTTGTCGAGGTGGTAGGCAAGGTCAGGCGCGAAATAGGTCTGCTGGCCGTTGGCACGCACCAGCACCCGATCTTCACTGTCGCCATGCGCGCTGGAGCGCAGCCAAAGTGCGCCGTCCTTTTGGTAGGTATTGCCCTGCGCCGCGAGCTGCGCGAGCGCCCGCTCCACGGCGCCCGAGCGCGTCAGCGCGCGCTCCGAGGTCCAGTGCTCGAACTCGACTCCGAACTCGGCCAGGTCGGCGCGGATATCGGCCAGCATCGCTTCGAGCGCCAGCACCAGCACGGCTTCATAGCTGGTCTCGCCCAGCAGTGCGCGCATGCGCGCGATCAGCGCGTCGACATACAGTTCCTTGTCGCCCGCCGGCGCATCGGCCGGCAGGTCTTTGATCACCTCAGCTGCGGCGCGCTCGAGTGTTGCGCCCTGCGAGGCGCGCAGCTTGGTGGCGATGGCCTGCACGTAGTCGGCGCGATAACCATTTTGCGGAAAGGGCACATCGGCGCCTGCTGCCTGCAGATACCGCACCCACACACTGACCGTGAGGATGTCCACCTGGCGACCGGCATCGTTGATGTAGTACTCGCGGTGTACGCGATGGCCCGTGGCGCGCAGCAGATTGGCGAGCGTGGCACCGTACGCAGCCTGGCGGCCGTGACCGACGTGCAGAGGTCCGGTGGGATTGGCCGACACGAACTCGACCATCACCGGCAGTTGTGCGCCGGCAGTGCTGCAGCCGTAGCGCGCGCCTTCGCCGAACACGCGGCGCAGTGCCTTGCCGTGCGCAGCGCGGGCCAGGAACAAGTTGATGAAGCCCGCGCCCGCGACTTCGCTGCGCGAGAGCAACGGGCTCGCGGGGAGCGCTGCGACAATGGCTGCGGCGAGCTCGCGCGGTTTGCTGCCGGCGAGCTTCGCGAGGCGCAGTGCGATGTTGCAGGCATAGTCGCCGTGCTGCGCATCGCGGGTGCGCTCCACGTTGATCCAGGCGCGCTCCACCGGCGCCTTCAGTAGGCCTTTCGGCAGCGCGCTCAGCGCCTGCGCCAGCAACTCTTCGAGCTCGGTTTTCACCGTATTCCTTCGGCGAGGGAAAGGTCGCGCAGTCTACCCAAAAAGCGGCGCCTACTGGATATCCAGCGGGTCGACATCCAACGCCCAGCGTACCCGGCGCGCTGAGGGCAGGCGCTCGACCGCAGGCAGCCATTGATCCAGGAAATGATGCAGTCCACCACGCCCGGCATGTTCGATCAGCAACTGCGCATGGTGGCGGCCGGCGCGGCGCGCCATCGTGGCGCTGACCGGACCCAGCAGCCGCGCCCCGGGATGTGCGCCGGCGCACTCGCGCGCCGCGTTCAGGAACTCCATCGCACTGGCCGCGAGTGGCGCTGAGGCGCGCAGCAGTGCCAGGCGGCTGAACGGCGGCCAGCGGGCCGTGGCGCGCTCGAGCAGCGCGTCGGCGGCAAAACTTTCGTAGCCACCCTTGAGCAGGCTCTGCAACAGCGGATGCTCTGGGTAAGCCGTCTGTATCAGCACTTCGCCGGCGCGCTGCGCGCGGCCCGCGCGACCGGCGACCTGGATGATCGTCTGCGCCAGCCGCTCGGCAGCGCGAAAATCGGTGCTGAACAGGCCCTGGTCGGCGTTGAGCACCGCCACCAGCGACACGCCGGGGAAGTGATGGCCCTTGGTGACCATCTGCGTACCCACCAGGATGCGCGCGCGGCCCTCGAGGAGCGAGCGCATCACGGCATCGATGTCGGCGGCATCGCGTACGGTGTCGCGATCGAGCCGCGCCTGCACCGCTGCGGGAAACAGCGAGGCCAGGGTCTCGGCGACACGCTCGGTGCCCTGGCCCACCGGGCGCACCGCAAATCCGCAGCGTGCGCATCGTTGCGGCAACGGCTGGGCCGCACCGCAGCAATGGCAGCGCAGTTGCGCTGCACCCTGGTGCACCGTCAGTCGCGCATCGCACTCGGTGCAGGGCGCGATCCAGCCGCAGCTGGTGCACAACAATGTCGGCGCATAGCCGCGGCGGTTCAGATACACCAGCACCTGTCCGTCGTTAACCAGGTGCCGCTCGATGGCCTGGATCACGGGGCCGGCGAGTCCCGCGTGCACCGCGTGGGCGCGCAGGTCGATCAGCGCGACGCTCGGTGCCGCAGCCTGATCTGCGCGCCGCGGCAAAGGCAGCTGCCGATAACGTCCCAGCGTGACGTTGTGCAGGGTCTCCAGCGAAGGCGTTGCGGAACCGAGCACCACCGGCACGCCGGCCTGCTGCGCGCGTCGTACCGCGACATCGCGTGCCGAGTAACGACAGCCGCCTTCGTGCTGCTTGTAGGAACTGTCGTGCTCTTCGTCGATCAACACGAGGCCCAGATCGCGGATGGGTGCGAACACGGCCGAGCGCGTGCCGATCACCACGCGCGCGCTGCCAGCGCGTGCCGCACGCCACGCCGCGAGGCGCTCGCCGTCCTTGAGTGCCGAATGCAGCACCGCCATCGGCACCGGCAACCGGGCGCGAAAGCGCTCCAGCAATTGCGGCGTGAGACCGATCTCCGGCACCAGCACCAGCGCACTGCGGCCGCGTTCCAGCGCGCGCACCACCAGCCGCAGATAGACTTCAGTCTTGCCGCTGCCGGTGGCACCCTGCAGTACAAAGGGCGCAAAGCGCCCAGCCTCGGCATCGATCGACTCCAGCGCCTGCGCCTGCTCCGGACTCAACGGTGGACCCGCAGGCCATGCGGCACTGTTAACGGGCGCAAGTGTGGAGGCGGCCGCGCTGCTCGCCGCAGTCAGCTCCACCAATGTTGCGTAGCCACGCACCACCAATGCGCGCGCGCGCGGGCGCCAGCCCGGTGAATCGCCATCGAGTTGCGTAGCAGAGCGGCCTGCGCCCGAACTTGCCAGCAGCAAAAGCTCGTGCTGGCGCGGCGCGCGCCTGGGCTCGCCGGCGGCAGCAGCCTCGCGACCGGCATCGGTGAGGCGCAGCCATTCTTCCTGTGCTTCGGCCGCGCCGCCGCCGCGCAACGCGCCGGGGAGCGCCGCGCACAGCACTTCGCCGGGCGGATGGTGGTAGTAACTGGCGGTCCAGGTCAGCAGCTCCAGCAGCGGTGCATCCAGCAGCGGTTCCTCATCGAGCACCGCGGCCACGCGCCTCAGCCGGGTATCCGCGAGCGCAGAGTGCGTGGCGCTCGCGACCACGATGCCTACGGTTTCGCGCCGGCCCATAGGCACCCGCACGCGCGTACCGGGCGGCACCGAGCTTGCCTGCCGATTCTGTGGCGGCAGGTAATCGAGTAGCGCGCGCAGCGGACAATCGACCGCGACTTTCAGTACTTCGGTGGCGTGGGGAGATTCAGCGTTCACTGTGGATAAGTCTGTGGATCGTCGGGCCGGCGAGCCAGCCCCGTTTTCAACATTATGTCCATACCGCCCGGCAGGCGCCGTTCGAATTTCTCAGGAAAACCTATAAATATCAATAAATTGCGGGAATCGTCGTGGTCGCCGTCGGTACGCCCGGCCGTCCAGTTCCGGTTTTTTGCGCGAGGTCGCCGCTAAGTGGATGATTCTGGCCCATTCCTCGCTCCATACCCCTGTCAACTAAAGCGCGCTCCGGGCGTTGCTACCCTGAAGGCCTATGAACATCCCCGCTCAATTGCTGACAGAATCCTTAGGGTTTGCGCCGCTGGAGGTCTTTGCCTTGCAGGATTCGACGCCGCTGGAGTCAGCGCAGCTCGCCGATTTTCTGGCCACCGTAGAGCGCCCCGCATTCAGGATCGCACAGATCGCGCTGCGCCACGACGAGGACGCGCTCGACGCCGTTCAGGATGCCATGCTGCGCCTGGTGCGTCGCTATGCCGGGCGGCCCGCGGCGCAGTGGCGGCCGCTGTTCTATCGCATCCTCGAGAATTGCGTGCGCGATATGCAGCGCCGCCGGCGCACCCGCAATGGCGTGATGGCCTGGTTGCCCTGGCGCGGTGGCGGCGAAGACGAGCCGGATGAGCAGGATTTGATGGCGCAGGCGCCCGACCCCTCGCCCACACCGGCAGCGCAGGTGCAGACTGCAGAGACACTGCAGGCGCTGGAGCGCGCGGTGTCGCAGCTGCCGGCGCGCCAGCGGCAGGCGTTTCTGCTGCGCAGTATCGAGGGCATGGATGTCGCAGCCACGGCACAGGCCATGAGCTGTTCGGAAGGCAGCGTGAAGACGCATTATTTTCGCGCGCTGCATACGTTGCGCGCACGGCTCGGGGAGTACTGGACATGAGCGCTGAAGAAGAACAGCGCCTGGAAGAATTCGCGCGCCGCACGCGCGAGCTGTTGCAGGAGAGCGTCGCCAACCTCGATGGCGCAACCCGCTCGCGCCTTACGCGTGCGCGTTACGCAGCGCTGGAAAAGACCGGCGGCAGCGGCGCGCTGGCGTCACCGTGGCGGCGCTGGTTGCCGGCTGGTGCAATTGCCGCGACCGTGCTGGCGGTGCTGATCGTCGTTGGTCAGCAGTCGCATGTGCCCGCGCTGCACGCCAGCGCCAACGGCGCCGGTGATGACATCGAACTGCTCGCCGATGCCGACGGTTTGGCGCTGGCGCAGGAAGCCGACGTCGACTACGACTTCTACGAGTGGGCCGTCTATGCCGCGCAGGATGGCGAACGCGGCGGAGTCGGCACATGAAGTGGCGTCAGTGCGCATTGCTGGTGCTCCCCTGCGGCTTGGCTCTGGCCGGCCCATCGGCGCCGCCTGCCAACGGCGCACCAACCCCGGCGCGCAGTGCCGTGGCGCCGGCACCCCCGGTTAGCGCTGCTACCAGCGCTAGTGCAGCGGCCGCGGCTGATGCCGACTTGCTGGAATTTCTGGGCTCTGTCGATTCGGACGAAGCCGGTTGGCACGACTACCTCGAGCACACCGATCTTGAAAAAGTGGTCCACGCGCCGCGCAAACCGGCGACGCCGACTACCCCGGGGAACCGCACATGAAAACGCCGCGCGCACGATTGCTGCTGAGCCTGGTCCTGATCCTGGTATCGGCCAGCGTGATGGCCGCAGATGCCGGCCCCGCGCCTGTCGCTGAGGCCGCCTCACCCGCAACAGTGTCCCCCGCGATGGTGCCCAGCGGGCCACTGCCCTGGTCCGCGCTCAGCAGCTCGCAGCAGCAGCTGCTACAGCCGCGTGCTGCCGACTGGGCTTCACTCCCACCGGCGCGTCAACGCGCGCTGGCGCGCGGCGCCGAGCGTTGGCTGAACATGCCGCCCGAAGAGCGGGTGCAGGCGCGCGAGCGTTTCCAGACCTGGCGCGCGTTGCCCGAAGAGCGGCGCGAGCTGATCCGCCGTCGCTGGCAGCGCTTCCGCGAACTCGACCCACGCGAGCAGGCCCTGGTGCGCGAACACTTCCGCGACTTCGCGCACCTGCCGCCGGCGCAGCGCCAGCAGCTGCGCCGACGCTGGCTCGAGGCCACGCCGGCCGAGCGCGAACGCATGCGCGAGCGCCTGCGTGAGCGTCGCGCCGGGCGTCGCCGTGCACATAACGAGTGACATCGTCAGCGCGGATTGAGGCATGATGCCGACTTCTAAACACGGAGGTTCGCATGGGTCTGCTCGACGGATTGATCAGCAATGTACTCGGGTCCGCGATGGGCGATGGCGCGCAGTCGGGGAACAATCCGCTGGGCTCATTGCTCGGCACCCTGGCCAGCAGCCTGGGCGGTAACCAGGGCGCGAGCCCGAGCGCCATGCCGGGGGCGATACCCGCAGCTGTGCCGGCGGCACGGCCTGGCATGGGCGGTGTCGCTGCCGGTGGTTTGCTTGCGGCCGCGATGGCGCTGGTGCAGCAGCAGGGCGGCCTTTCCGGCCTGCTCGATAAATTCCGTCAGAGCGGCCTCGGACAGCATGCTGATTCCTGGGTAGGTTCTGGTCCGAACCTGCCCGTGACAGGTGCGCAGGTGAATCAGGCACTGGGGAGTGGTGCGCTCAACGACATCGCTGCCAACCTAGGCATACCAGTGGGACAGGCCAGTTCGACCATGGCTCAGTTGCTGCCCGAGCTGGTCAATCAGCTCACGCCCAACGGGCAGGTGCCGGCCAATCACAGCAGCCTGCTCGCAGACGGATTGAAAATGTTGCAGGGCCTCGGCCACTGATCAGCCCGCCACCCGGGCCGATTGCGCGTTCGTGTTGGCAGCCTGCAGGGTCTGCGCATCGTGCGCGGCCTTCTGGCTGCCTACCGCGGCGAGCGAGGGCAACAGCGCCATCGTGCTGGTAATGAGGATGCTGAGCACGACGGCGCGCAGCGCGAAGGGATGCCGTTTGTTTGAATGGTTCATTTTAGTCTCCGGTACCTGAGTCTCAGGTGTTTCGTTGGTGGTTGCTGCGTAGCTTTGGACTGCGCGGCGGTACGGTTAATACTCGCCACCAGCAATAAAGTTTCAGCGACCTGTGGAGACGATTTGTTGCCGCGCCGTCGCGCGATCAGACGGCCTTGACCGCCTGGATCAGTTGTGACGCGGCCGCCTGGCCGTCGCCATAGAGCATGCGCGTGTTATCCAGATAGAACAGCGCGTTCTCGATGCCTGAAAATCCCGTGCCCTGACCGCGCTTGATGACGATCACGTTCTTCGCCTTGTCGGCGTTGAGAATCGGCATACCATAGATCGGGCTGGATTTGTCATTGCGCGCGGTCGGGTTCACCACGTCATTGGC
>JAYUZE010000285.1:0-2713 GCA_043752035.1 Gammaproteobacteria bacterium | reverse complement strand
CTGCACCCCCGCGCGGCGACACGCCTGGCGCAGCACCGACTCCTGAGCTTTCGGGTTCGGCGCTGTCAGCCCATTGCTGAAGCCATCGTTGTTCAGGGCGCTGCCTCGAATCACCGCATAGATCGGGTCGCCGGCAGCCAGAGCGCGCGAAAATGGCTTCAGCACCACCACCCCGCCCCCTTCGCCGCGAACGTACCCATCGGCGCGCGCGTCAAATGCCCGTGAGCGCCCGCCTGGCGCCATCGCGCCGAACTTGCACATCGCCACCGTGCTCTCTGGCGCAAGCATCAAATTGACGCCGCCGGCTAAAGCGACCGTGGACTCGCCCGTCCGCAGACTCTGGCAAGCCAGGTGAACCGCCGCCAGCGACGATGAGCAGGCCGTATTCACGGCAATGCTGGGACCCTCGAAACCGAAAACATATGAGACACGCGCCGGGATGATGCTGGTATCTTGCCCGGTGGCGGTGTGCTGGACAATCGAGGTGATATCGTTGCCTTGGAGCCGCGCGTAGTCGCTCCACATCGCGCCGAAGAACACGCCGACCGGATTGCCACGCAGACTATCGGCCGGCACACCGGCGTCCTCCAGCGCCTCCCAAGCCAGCTCCAACATCAGCCGTTGCTGCGGATCGATCTGGATGGCTTCGCGCGGTGAGATACCGAAGAACAGAGGATCGAAGCGGTCAACCTGTTCCAGAAAGCCGCCCCAGCGCGTATGCATCTTGCCAGGGACCGCGGGGTCTTCATCGTAGTGTGACACGAGATCCCAGCGATCACTAGGCACCTCGCGAATCGCGTCGGTGCCAGCGCACAGCATGCGCCAGAAGGCCGAGGGATTCGGCGCGCCAGGGAAGCGGCAGGCCATCCCGATAATCGCGATGGGTTCGGAGGCCGCGGCAGGATTGGGATCAGACTCGCCTGACGCTTCGGCATCGCCGGCGAGGTAGCGGGCCAGGGCCAGGGGGGTCGGGTAGGTCCACACCACGGTTGGCGCAAGCGGGCGATCGAGCGCGGCGGCCAGCTCAGACACCAGCGCGGTCGCCCTGGCCGAGTCGAGCCCGTACTGGCTAAAGCGATTGGCTGCGTCGATGGAGGCTGGCTCGATGCCAAGTTGTTGCGCGAGGAGAGACACCAGCCACACCTGCATCTCTTCGACGGTTTGTATCTTCTGTGTCATCGCCGTGGCCTAGGTGATGTGATCGCTAACAGATCAAACCCAACACGCCTTACGTTAAGGGAACACCAAACCGGTCTATCCAATTATGGAAAAGCGTTGCATATTTTGGACTCAGCCTCTGGCTACGCCACATCCTTGAGGGGCGTGATTGGGCTGGGCAGGAGAGACGAGTGCATCTGGCGGAAACAAACGGAGCGAGCAAGCGCCTGAGTCACAACACTGACTCGGCTATCTCGGGAGCACAAACATCGGGAAGCAACAAACTGGCAAGAGATCCTTGTTGCAACTCATGTCACATGCTTGAAAACATTGCTGATGTTAATCTTTACAATACAATTTGTCAAGATTCCAACAATTCCAATTCAAGCAATTCTCGGAATGCGTGCTGGCATGTTGCCTGATTCCCCAATCTCTGCCCCTATTCCCCCGCGCAGCGCCTTAGATCAACTCCATTGCCACAGCCGCGAGAAGCTGTGGCAGCGCATCTTGCAAATAAAAATGGCCGCCCTGGAACATCTGCATTTTGAATGAGCCGTGAGTTTGCGCTTGCCAGGCTGCCAGATCATCCTGGAGCGCCAATTCGTCTTGAGCACCCCCAAAAGCATTGATGGGGCAGTCGAGCGGAGCTTCTTCGCGATATTGGTACATCTCGATCATTTTGAAGTCGCCGCGGACAATGGGCAGAAGCAATTTGAGCAGTTCGGGCTCGGCCAGGACCGCCGCCGGGATGCTGTTGTAGCGCTGACGCAGCATCTCGATGAATGGTTCCTCGGGCAGCGTATGCAGCGGCGTCTCGGTCCTGGTCAGCTGCGGCGCTCGGCGCGCTGACACGAATAAGTGGACCGGACCAATCTGACCTCGACGGCGAATCTCGCGGGCGAACTCGAAGGCGAGTAGAGCGCCCATACTGTGGCCGAAGCAGGCAAAGGGCCCGTCAAGCAATGGACCCAGGCCGTTGGCCACGTCGAAAGCCAGGGTCTGAAGATCATCAGGCATCGTCTCGCGCCTGCGCCCATCGCGGCCAGGGAGCTGAATCGCCCAGACCTCGATCTCGGACGGGAGGATATCCGGCCAGACGCGGAAGACGGAGACTCCACCGCCAGCATAAGGGAAGCAGAGCAGACGCAGACGCGCGCGCGGGTTCGGTTTTCGACAGTAGAACCAGGTTTCAATCTGCATACTCCATGACCAGCACCCAATCAAACAGTTCCGGCTGAACCGGAATGGCCCAGCTTCCATCCGCGTTCGGTTGGACCGTCCCCAGCGGGTGCTCGGTCCCGGTGCGTGGGTCCCAGAAAAAAGCGCGATAGGCCGCCTGCGCTTCGATCTGCTGGACGGTCAACCTGACGTCGGCGAAGTTGGGGCCATACAAGTAGATGATCCGCACCTTACCCGGTATGCCGGCCGCGAATGGCCAATCAAAGTGCGCCGGCGAGCCGGCCGGGTCCACCCACTCTTGGTGCGGCTCGAACCGCCACCACTCGTACCGCTCCAGCAGGCGCTTGGCCAACCCCAATTGGCCGGAGCCGGGCAG
>JAYUZE010000284.1:0-3617 GCA_043752035.1 Gammaproteobacteria bacterium | reverse complement strand
AGTCGAGCGCGGCCAGGTGCTGGCCAAGCCCGGCAGCATCACCCCGCACACGAAGTTCGAGTGCGAAGTGTACGTGCTGACCAAGGAAGAGGGCGGCCGGCACACGCCGTTCTTCAAAGGCTACCGCCCGCAGTTCTACTTCCGCACCACCGACGTGACCGGACTGATTGAGCTGCCGGCCAACACCGAGATGGTGATGCCCGGGGACAACATCAAGATGAACGTCGAGCTGATCGCACCGATCGCGATGGAAGACGGACTGCGTTTCGCCATCCGTGAGGGCGGCAGAACCGTAGGCGCCGGAGTAGTGTCTAAGATTTTGAAATAGGAAACGGAGCATCAGACCAGGCATTGGGGTTGGCGCGAATGCCGCGCACTCGATGCCGCTTCAAGTCGCTCCCCGATACTCGCTTGGTTGAAGCGACATCGAGTGCGCGGCATTTACGAGGAAATCGCAATGGCTAGTCAGAATATTCGGATACGTTTGAAGGCGTTTGACCATCGGCTGATCGACAACTCGGCGAAGGAGATTGTTGAGACTGCGCGGCGGACGGGCGCGACGGTGCGCGGACCGGTGCCGCTGCCGACCAAGATGGAGCGGTTTACGCTGCTTGTTGCACCGCACGGTGACAAGGATGCACGGGATCAATACGAGCTGCGCACCCACAAGCGGCTGATGGACATCGTCAACCCGACCGACAAGACGGTGGATGCACTAATGCGCCTCGAGCTGCCGGCCGGGGTGGATGTCCAGATCAAGCTGAACTGAGTGGGGCCCTGGCCAGGGTCCCCGGGTCCCGGGGCGTTGGCCATTCGCAGGGCCATAGGGGCTTGAAGTGTTAGCCGCGGCTGCTATACTGCGCGGCCTTCTAGGGCCCGGGTATCCCCGGGCAGACCGCTAAATGCGGCATCGGGCGAGGTTGGCGGCCGATTTCGGTTCATGCCAAGACCACCTGAGAGCATCGCTGCCCTCATGTAGTCACGCTTTTGTTTTGTGCGGCGCACGCCAATCGAAGTGTGTGCCCATTGAGAGGAACGACAGATGGCTATCGGTCTGGTCGGCCGCAAATGCGGCATGACTCGCGTTTTTACGGAAGCCGGTGAATCGGTGCCCGTTACCGTGGTTGAAGTACTGCCCAACCGCGTCACGCAGCTTAAAACCACCGAGCGCGATGGCTACCGCGCCGTGCAGGTTACCTATGGCGCGCGCCGCCCGCAGCTGCTGACCAAGGCGCTGGCCGGGCACTATGCCAAGGCCAATGTCGCCCCGGGCCGCGAGCTGATCGAGTTCCGCCTGACCGGCAAAGATGATGCTGATTTGCAGCCTGGCACCGAGCTCAAGGTCGATCGCTTCAGCGCCGGCCAGAGCGTCGATGTCACCGGCGTCACCATCGGCAAGGGTTTTGCCGGTGTGGTGAAGCGCCACAATTTCGCGGGCGGTTACGCCTCGCACGGTCACTCGGTTTCGCACCGCGTACCGGGCTCCATCGGCCAGCGCCAGACGCCGGGCCGCGTGTTCCCAGGCAAGCGCATGGCGGGCCACATGGGAGTGATGCGTCGTACTGTCGAAATGTTGCAGGTGGTCAGCGTCGATACCGCGCGCAACCTGCTGCTGATCCGCGGCGCCGTTCCGGGTTCCAAGGGTGGTCAGGTGGTCGTGCGTCCGTCGGTGAAGTCTGCGCGGCTGGCGCGCCGCAAGAGCGTCACGCCGTCCAAGGTCGCACCGGCGGCCAAGGCCGCGCCAGGCAAGCCGGCTCCGGCAGCAAAGGCAGCCGCACCCGCCAAGGCAAAGGCGAAGTAGCCCTATGAAGATCAAGATCGCAAACGGCAGCGCTGAATTGCAGCTCTCCGATACCGCCTTCGGCGGCGAATACAACTCGGCGCTGGTCTTCCAGGTCGTCAACGCCTACCGGGCGGCTGGCCGCTCGGGCACCAAGGCACAGAAGACGCGCGCCGAAGTGCGTGGCGGCGGTCGCAAGCCCCGTCCGCAGAAGGGTGGCGGCACCTCGCGCGCCGGCTCGATCCGCAGCCCCATCTGGGTCGGCGGCGGGCGCGCCTTTGCAGCGCGGCCGCGCGATTTCACCCAGAAGGTGAATCGCAAGATGTATCGCGCCGCACTGCGCTCGATGTTTTCCGAGCTGGTGCGCCAGGATCGCCTGGTGGTGACCGACGGCATCGCGCTCGAGGCGCCCAAGACCAAGCTGCTGATGAACCACCTCAAGGCGATGGCGCTCGACAACGTGCTGATCATTGTCGAGGCGCTCGATGAAAAACTGTTCCTGGCCGCGCGCAACCTGCCGCACGTAGAAGTGGTGGCGGCGGCGGCGGTCGATCCGGTGAGCCTGGCGCGTCACCATAAGGTGCTGGCCACAGTCGGCGCGGTGAAACTGATCGAGGAGCGCCTGCAATGAGCGCCACGGCCCGTCCGGTGAAAAAGCATGGCCGCGAGCGGCTGATGAATCTGCTGCTGGCGCCGCACGTCACGGAGAAAACCTCGCAGAACCTGCAGCTGCGCAACCAGTACACCTTCAAGGTGCGCCGCGATGCGACCCGCACCGAAGTGCGCGCCGCGGTCGAGATGATGTTCGCCGTCAAGGTGACCGGCGTGCAGGTGGTCAACGAGTCGGGTAAGGCGCGCCGTTTCGGCAAGACGCCGGGCCGCACGCAGGACTGGAAAAAGGCCTACGTCAGGCTGGCCGATGGCCAGAGCATCGATTATGAAACGGCCGCTGCGGGCAAGGCCTGAGAGCTTTAAGGACGCATCATGGCGCTGATCAAACTCAAACCCACGTCCCCAGGCGCGCGCTTCGTCGTGCGCGTGGCGCGTGATCACCTGCACAAGGGTGGTCCGTTCGAGCCGCTCACCTCGCACCAGAACAAGACTGGCGCGCGCAATCACTTCGGCCGCATCACCACGCGCCACGTCGGCGGCGGTTCGCGGCAGAAATATCGCACCATCGATTTCCGTCGCGACAAGGACGGCATCAAGGGCGTGGTCGAGCGTCTCGAGTACGATCCGAACCGCACCTCGCATATCGCGCTGATCCTCTACGCCGATGGCGAGCGCCGCTACATCCTCGCCCCCAAGGGTCTGAAGGATGGCGATGAAGTGCGCTCGGGCAGTGAAGCGCCGATCAAGCCGGGCAATGCGATGGCGCTGCGCCACATTCCGGTAGGCTCGCAGGTGCACAACATCGAGCTCAAGCCAGGGCGCGGTGGCCAGCTGGCGCGCAGTGCCGGCAGTTCCGCACAGTTCGCCTCGCGCGAGGGCATCCACGCCTTCGTGCGCCTGAAGTCGGGCGAGACCCGCAAGGTGCATATCGACTGCCGCGCGACGCTCGGCGAAGTCGGCAACGATGAACACAACCTGCGTACTTATGGCAAGGCCGGCGCGAAGCGCTGGCGCGGTATCCGCCCGACGGTGCGCGGTCTGGCCATGAACCCGGTCGACCATCCGCACGGTGGTGGCGAGGGCAAGTCGGGCCAGGGCAATCCGCACCCCGTGTCGCCATGGGGTTGGCAGACCAAGGGCAAGAAGACGCGCCGTAACAAGCGCACCAGCAACATGATCGTGCAGCGGAGGAAATAGGCGTGCCGCGTTCGCTCAAGAAAGGTCC
>JAYUZE010000283.1:0-8744 GCA_043752035.1 Gammaproteobacteria bacterium | reverse complement strand
CATGCCGATCACGGCACGAACCAGCGACTGCACCGACTCGTTGACACCGAGGCCGGCGACGCAGGAGCGGTCGATCTTCAGCGCCGTGACCGGCAGGTCACGTACCGCGCTCAACGAGGAATTGCCGTCACCGAAATCATCGAGCGCCAGCCGCACGCCGCGCTGTGCCAGCTCGCGCAGCAGCGCGACCGCATCCGGACCCTCGCGCAGCATATCTTCGGTAATCTCGAGCTGCAGCTGCGAGGGCTGCATGTTGCTACGCTGCAGGCAGGCCAGCACCGTGGCCAGCAGGCCGGAATGCCGCAGCTGCCGGGCGGAAACGTTTA
The DNA here is from genome assembly GCA_043752035.1 of Gammaproteobacteria bacterium. Taxonomy (GTDB): domain Bacteria; phylum Pseudomonadota; class Gammaproteobacteria; order Steroidobacterales; family Steroidobacteraceae; genus FEN-1191. The sequence continues at coordinate 8,418 of JAYUZE010000283.1, read as the reverse complement.
CGGCCACGTAGTCGAGCGTCAGGCCGTTGCGCCGCCAGCTATCGAACTGCGTGCAGGCGGTGCGCAATACCCAATCGCCCAGGTCGACGATCAGCCCGCTGTCCTCGGCCACCGGGACGAACTCAGCCGCCGTGCGACTGAGGCCATCCGTGCCGTTTGGCCAGCGCACCAGCGCTTCGACCGCGTTCACGTGGCGCGAATGCGCCGCGACGATGGGCTGGTAGGCGAGCGCAAATTCCTCGCGCCGCAACGCGCGCTGCATGCCGGTTTCGAGTGGCGAGCGCGTGCGCGGCATTACTGCGGCAGCGCCGGTCAAGGCGGCGGCCGCAGCCGTGCTCGCGCGTCCGGCCAGCGCCAATCCCAGGCGTTCGGCAATTTCAGTGGCGCCGAAACCCGCATCTTCCTGAGCGTGCGCATCGACGCGATACCCTATGCAGAGGAAACCGCGCACCTGGTCGCGAAATTCCAGCGGGCAGACGCGAAACGCCAGGGCGCCCGAAGCGGCCAGCGGCGCGAGAAACTCTTCGGAATTGACGCCGATGGCGCTGACTTCCAGGCCCGGTTCTTGCGCTCTGGCAGCACGCAGGCGCTCGGCATCGATCGCTATCACTCGCGCTGCGCCCACAGGTTCGCGGGCCTCGGGCAGGAAATCAAAGCTGCGGGCGCGATTGCGATCCAGATCGTCGAGCAGCACTACCGAGACCGCGCGACACTGCAGGAGTTCGGCGATCAGCGGTAGCACGCCGCGCAGTGTCTCATCGACGGCACCCACGGACAGCAGCCAGCGATCCATCTCCAGCAGCGATTGCAATTTGCCGAACTGGCGTCGCAGGCGCGAAGCGGTATCGGCATACACCTGCCCCAGCCGCCAGGCGCTGGCCTCGTCGAATTCCTGCATGGCACTGCCGGGCACCTGCGCAAACTCGCGCCGGCCCAGCCGGCGCGTGGCCGCAAGCAGTCCGTCGAGTTGCTGTGCGTGACGCCGGCGCAGATTCACTGCGGCGGCTCCAGCGAATATCACCGTGATGCTGGCGACGATCGCGTAGACCAACTGATTGTTGCGTGGGCCGTCGGCGAGCAGCAGCGCGCCGGCGAGTGCCAGCACTGGCAGCGCCAGGGCCAGCACCAGGGCGTTGCAACGGGCAGCCGTTCGACTATCGAGCTTCGCCATCATTGAACTCTCCATCTCGCGCTCCGCCACCCGGTCGACCGGGTAATGTCACATTGCCGGGGATTCTGTCGCCTATCGGCGACTGGAAGTTACGGCCCAGTTCAGGTTTTGTAGTGCTGTCATCGAGCGTCGGCGCGATTCGAGAACCACGTCACAACGGCCAGCGGCTACCATGGGCGTACGCGGGGCACAGGTATCAACCAAAGGGGAATTTTATGGTTTGGGTAAATATCGTTACGCTGGCGGCGCTGATTCAGCTGCTGCTGTTCGCGCACTTTGTCGGCAACGCACGCGGCAAATATGGGGTAAGGGCGCCAGCCACCACCGGCCACCCGATCTTCGAAGCCTGGTTTCGAGTGCAGGCCAATACGGTAGAAATGTCGATCGTCTTTCTGCCAGCGCTGTGGCTCGCGGCCCGGTATTGGCAGCCGCGCTACGCGGCGTTGACGGGTTTGGTGTACCTGATCGGCCGGGCACTGTTCGCGCAGGGATATGTCAAACACCCGGACAAGCGCGGCCTGGGCTTCGGCATCTCATATGTTGCGGTCGCCGTGCTGATCCTGGCCGCGCTGGTCGGTGCCGTGCGCGAGTTGCTGTCCCCGCAGGCTTGAAACTGCGTCTTCAGATGTGCTTAATAGCCCTGCACTACGCTTCCCAACTTGCAAAACTGTGGTGCAGGTGAGTCCATGCGGGTGTTACTCGTTGAGGACGATGCGCAGCTCGGCAGGGCGGTTCAGACCGGTCTGCAGCAGCAGGGCCACGCGGTCGACTGGGTACGTGACGGTGTGGCCGGCGAGAGCGCGGCGCTGTCAGGCGAATACGGCGCAATCCTGCTCGACCTGGGACTGCCGCGGCAGGGCGGCATGTCGCTGCTGCAGAAATTGCGCGCCGCCGGCAATCAGCAGCCGGTCCTGATCATCACTTCGCGCGACGAAGTGCCCGAGCGCATCCTGAGGCTCGATGCCGGCGCCGACGATTTTCTGGTCAAACCCTTTGATCTGCAGGAGCTGGGTGCACGACTGCGCGCCGCCTCGCGCCGTGCCGCTGGCCGCGCGCAGACGCTCATCAGCCACGGCACCCTGATCGTCAATCCGGTGGCGCGCAAGGTCACCCAGGCTGGCACCGAAGTGCAACTGACCGCCCGCGAATTCGCGCTGGTGCTGCAGCTGCTGGAAAATCGCGGCTGCGTGCAGAGCCGCACGCAACTCCAGGATGCGCTGTATAGCTGGAGCAACGACATCGAGAGCAACGCCGTCGAGGTGCATGTGCACCACCTGCGCCGTAAGCTCGGGCGCGAGCTGATCCGCACCGTGCATGGCCAGGGTTACATGATCGACGAACTGGAGACCCTCGGCCCTGCGCATGCCACCGCTTGAGATCAGATCGCGCTGGTCCCTGCGCGGGCGGCTGCTTGCCCTGCTGATCTCGTTGATGTGCCTGCTGATGGCTGCTGGCACCGCCACTACCTTCCTCGAGGCGCGCGCCACCGGCCAGCGCATGTACGACGAGTCGATGCGCCAGACCGGCGAGCTGCTGCTGCAGCTGGCGCAGCACGAGCTCGAGGAACACGGCCCCTCGCTCGGCGAAGCGCTGCTGCGCGCCGAGACCCTCCCCGGGCCCTTCGCCTTCCGCTACCAGGTCTGGACCGAGGACCTGCGCGCTTCCTATCGCACCGCCAACGCGCCGCGCACGCCGATGATGCCGCTGAATTTTACCGGCTTTGGCTGGACGGTGATCGACGGCCAGCGCTGGCGCAGTTTCTCGCTATGGAACCAGGCGCACAGCCTGCAGCTGCAGATTGCCGAGCCGGTGGAAACCCATCGCGAACTGCCCAGTGCATTTTTCTGGAGTCTGGTCTCGACGCTGGCCGTGTTGCTGGCGGTCGGCGGCGGTCTGATCTGGTGGGTAATCGCGCACAGCTTCCGCACCGTGCGCACCTCGGCGCAGTTGGTGGCGGCACGCTCCGCCAACGACCTGCGGCCCATCGATGCGCAGCACGTGCCGCAGGAAGTGGCGCCGCTGCTGGCCGCGCTGAACCGACTGCTCGAGCGCATGCGCGAGGCGCTCGACCTGGAACGGCATTTCACTGCGGATGCAGCGCACGAGCTGCGCACGCCGCTGGCGGCGATCCGCGCCAACGCGCAGGTGATGCAGGGCGCGCGCTCGCCCGAGGAATTCGCCAACGCCTCGGGCGATCTGCTCACCAGCGTCGATCGCAGCGGGCGCCTGATCGAACAGCTGCTGGCGCTGGCGCGGCTGGATACCGGCACCGACAACAAGAGCCGGTTTGCGCGCACCGATCTGGCAACCCTGGTGTGCGAGCAGGTCGAGGAACAGCTGCCATTCGCAGCGCGCCGACAAATCCAGCTCGAATCGAGCGCCTCGACGGCCAGCATACTGGGCGATCGCGATCTGCTCGGCATCCTGCTGCGCAACCTGATCGACAACGCCATCCGCTATTCGCCGCCGGGATCGCGGGTCAGCGTCGAGTGCGCCCAGCACGAGACTTTTGTCGAGCTGATCGTCAGCGATTCGGGTGTGGGCGTGGACCCGGCTGAACGCAGCCGCATCTTTGTGCGCTTCTATCGCGTCAGCGGCAGTCAGGACTACGGCAGCGGTCTCGGCCTCTCGATCGTGCAGCGCATCGCCGAGCTGCACGGCGCCCACCTCGAGGTCGGCAGCGGTCCGGACGATCGCGGCCTGTCGATGGTGCTGCGCTTCCCCAGAGTCGATGGCGCCGACTTTACCGCCGGCTAGAAAACCCCGACCATGGGCGCATGATCGATGCGCCACCACCGCAACCACCACCGCCGTCGCCGTCGCCGTCGCCAGCGTCGCCGCCGCCACACTTTCGCACCGTGCGTTCTTTTGTACGGCGCAGCGGTCGCGTCACACTGGCGCAACAGCGCGCGCTCGAGGGCTGCTGGCCGAGATTCGGGCTGGATTTTCACCTGCAGCGGGTCGATCTGGACGCACTGTTCGGGCGCATGGCGCCACGCACCATGGAAATCGGCTTTGGCAATGGCGAGCATCTGCTGGCGCGCGCCGTGGCTGATCCGCAACGCGACTTCCTGGGCGTGGAAGTACACCGCTCCGGCATCGGCCAATTGCTGAACGCTGCCGCCGAGGCCGGAATCGCCAATCTGCGCGTCGCCTGCCATGACGCGATCGAAGTGCTGCAAGCGCAGATTGCGCCGCAGGCGCTCGATGAAGTGCAGATCCTGTTTCCCGACCCCTGGCCGAAGGCGCGCCACCACAAGCGCCGGCTGATTCAACCCGCCTTCGTCGAGCTGCTGGCTACGCGCCTGGCTGTGGGCGGCCGTCTGTTGCTCGCCACAGACTGGCTGCCGTACGCCGAGCATATTCGACTGGTGATCGATGGCTGCGCGCATTTCGAGGCGCTGCCGAGCGGCGACACGGTCACGGACAAAACTGCGAAGCAGGCCACGCAACGGCGGGCGCAGACACGTTTCGAGCGCCGCGGCCTCCGACTCGGTCACGAGGTGAGCGAGTTCTGCTATCGCCGCCGCCCCTGAGCCTTCAGCTCAGCGGCGAGTTTTGCAAATCGTGCTTTGGCGACACATTTCGCTCTTGTATGCCGACGTGGGCGGGAGCAACATTGTCCGCGTGGAGGTGCCGCAATGACTGTGCAACAACCGGGCATAGGCGATTGGTACCGACTGCGAGGCAGTGACCTGTTCGAAGTAGTCGCCATCGACGAGGCGGAAGGTACTGTGGAAGTTCAGTACTTCGACGGCACGCTCGAAGAATTCGAACTCGACGACTGGCACACGCAATGCGCCAGCGGCGCAATCCGCGACGCCGAGCCGCCGGAAGACTGGCACGGTTCGGTTGATGTCGAGCCCGAAGACGAGCGCACCGGCAACGATCCCACACAGGATGATCGCGCCCTCAATGCCAGCAGCACCGGCGGGCTCGATCTGTTCGAAAACGTCTGAGCCCTGCGATTCAGGCGTTTACGCTGGCGGTGGCCTGCTGTTCGAGCAGCTCCCATCGTTCAAATTTCACTTTCAGCAAGGTTTCGATGGTGGCTGCGCGCTCGGCGTCGGCACGCATCCCGGCGGCATCGACGCGGTGATAGTCGGCCGCGCTCATGCGCTCGATCAGCGCGCGCTGCTCTGCCTCCAGGGCCGCCAGCTCATCGGGCAATGCCGCGAGTTCGCGCACGTCCTTGTAGGACATCTTGGCGCGCGCGATCTTTGCCGGCTTTGAGGGCGCAGCCGCAACGGCGGCGGCGCTGGCGTTATGGGCACTGCCGACCGCACCCTTGCCGGCACGCTCCGATCGCTGCGCCAGCCAATCGCTGTAGCCGCCTACGTATTCCTGCCAGTGCCCGTTGCCCTCGGCGACCAGCGTCTGCGTGACCACGTTGTCGACGAATACGCGATCGTGACTGACCAGTAGCAAAGTGCCAGCGAAGGATTGCAGCGCCGCCTCGAGCAGTTCCAGCGATTCAATATCAAGGTCGTTGGTCGGCTCATCGAGCACCAGCACGTTGGCCGGCCGCGCGAACAAACGCGCCAGCAGCAGCCGGTTGCGCTCGCCGCCCGAGAGCGCCCGCACTGGAGTTGCGGCGCGCTTGGCCGAGAACAGAAAATCGCCCAGGTAGCTGCTGATGTGACGGCGCTCGCCGCCCACTTCCACCCAGTCGGAGCCCTCGCTGACGGTGTCGGCCACGGTCTGATCGAGATCGAGTTGTGCGCGCAGCTGGTCAAAATACGCAACTTGCAGATTGGTGCCCAGGCGCACGCGCCCGCTGTCCGGCGCGCCCTCGCCCAGGATCAGGCGCAGCAGCGTGGTCTTGCCAGCACCGTTGGGACCGAGCAGACCCAGCCGGTCGCCGCGCATCACGCGCAGATCCAGATCCTTGACAATCGCGCGGCCGCCGAAAGACTTGCTGACGCCTTCGAGCTCGGCGACCAGTTTGCCGGAACGCTCGCTGGCATCGATGATCAGGCGCAGATTGCCGATGCGCTCGCGCCGCTCGGCGCGTGCCACGCGCAACTGCTCGAGCCGTCGTACACGGCCTTCGTTGCGCGTGCGCCGCGCTTCGATGCCGCGGCGGATCCACACCTCTTCCTGCGCCCAGAACTTGTCGAACTTGCGCGTGCCCAGCGCCTCGGCAGCGAGCTGCGCCGTCTTCTGCAACTCGTAGGCGCTGTAGTTGCCGGGGTAACTGCGCAGCCACCCCCGATCGAGCTCGAAGATGCGCGTCGCGACGCGATCGAGGAACCAGCGATCGTGCGTGACGAACATCAGCGTCGGGCCCTTGTTCAGCAGCTCCTCGAGCTGGCTGATGGCCTCCAGATCCAGGTGGTTCGTGGGTTCGTCCAACAGCAGCAGATCCGGATCCACGGCAAAGGCCAGCGCCAGCGCCGCGCGCTTGCGCTCGCCGCCCGAGGCCATCGCCGGGTTCACGGCCGTATCGAGCCCCAGGCGCGTAGCGTATTCCGCGAGGCGTGTCTCGGTGCGCCAGCGATAACGATCATCGTCCAGTGATTCGAAGTTGCCGCGCAAGCGCAGGCTTTCGAGCAGCGTCTCGGCCGGTGGCAGCTCCGGCTCCTGCTCGACGGTGGCAATGCGCAGATTGTCGCGGCGCTGCACCTCGCCGCTGTCGAGCGTGACGCGGCCGGCAATCACGTTCAGCAATGTCGACTTGCCCGTGCCGTTGCGGCCGATCAGGCCGATGCGCTCGCCGTCGTTGATCGTGCAGGAAGCAGCGTCGAGGAGTGGGGTGAGGCCATAGGCAAGTTCGCCGGCGAGCATGGAGAGCATGGACATAGTGAATAGTAACGGTTGCCGGAGCTTCAGGCCGGGTAACGTGCGATGAGGGCGGCGGCGTCCGTGCCCTCGGTGAGCATTACCAGTCCCGCGACGACCTCAACAGCCACCGACGCCAGTGCGTGTCCGGCGCAGGGGCCAGCGATGCACAGCCCGGTGCTTTTCTCGAAGATGGCGCCGTGCATGCAGCAGACGATCACCGACCCGTCGGCACTGAGGAAACGATCGGGCACCAGGTTCAGCGACAGCGACTGGTGCGGACAGCGATTGATATAGGCGCGCACACCTCCGGCAACCTTGACCACGAAACCCTTGAGCGGCCAGTCGCCACCGCCCAGCCGGAATTCGCGGCAACCGGTTGCGCCTAGCTCCTCAAGCCGGCACAGCACACGTGTCAGATCAATTTCCACGCCCACTCAACTGGGCGCGCTCGCAGAGGCGAACTGACCCCGTCGAGCCAGGTAATACAACAGCAGCAGGGCCGGCACACTCAGGGACGCGGTGTAAAGGAAAAACGTCGGGTATCCGACCGCGTCCACGACGAAGCCCGACATACCTTCAAGGATTTTTCCGGGTAATGCATACAGCGAGGAGAACAGGGCATATTGCGTCGCCGTATAGCGCGCACTTGTGAGGCTCGACAGAAAGGCGATCAGCGCCGTACCGTGCATGGCCTGGGCGAGATTGTCGAATGCATTGACAACGCCCAGCTCGAATAAAGTCGGCGCCGCCGCGCACGCAAGCATCGAAAAGCCGACGTTTGAAAGCATGATCATTGCGCTGCCGATTACCAACGAAGGCAGCAACCCGAGCCGCGCGATCACAAAGCCGGCGATAATCACTCCGACCAGAGACATGGCCAGGCCGTAGAGCTTCACCACTGCGGCAATCTGCTCGAGCGTATAACCGCGATCGATGTAGAACGAGTTTGCCATCGAGCCCATCGTGAACTCGGTCAACCGATAGCTGCCCATGAATAGCAACACAGTGATCGCCAGTGCCGCACCATAACGCGCAAAAAAATCGACCAGTGGGCAGATCACAGCGCCAACGAACCAGGCACCCAAGTGGCGCAATAATTCGGGCCAGTGTGCGCGGCCCGCGAGCCAGTCCGCTACACGCCGCTCGCGCTCGTAGGCCGCATCGCGCACTGCGCCCTGAGGTTCGGCAGCGAACAGCGTAGTGAGCACGCCCACCGAAACGAGTGCAGCCATAGTCGTATAGCTGGCATGCCAGCCGAAATGCTGGGCAATCGTGAAGGCGCCTGCGCTAGAGCAGATGAGTGCCACGCGGTAACCGATCTGATAAGCCGCGGCCATCGCGCCTTGCTGGGTTACGGCCGCAGATTCGATGCGCCAGGCGTCGATCGCGATATCCTGCGTCGCTGCGCAAAACGCCACGAACAAGGCCCACAGCGCCACGCGGGTCACACCCGTCGATGGATC
>JAYUZE010000282.1:0-9310 GCA_043752035.1 Gammaproteobacteria bacterium | reverse complement strand
CCGCGACCTTATCGTTGCCCACGGGGCCGAAGATCACGCGCTTTACCAGCCAGAGCGTGTAGGCCGCGCCGAGAATCAGGGTCGTGGCGGCCAGGAAGGCGTACCAAAAATTGGCCTTGAAACTGGCCAGGATCACCAGGAACTCACCGACGAAGCCCGAAGTACCGGGCAGACCGGAGTTTGCCAGGCCAAACAGCACCATGAAGGCGGCAAACTTCGGCATCACGTTGATCACGCCGCCATAGGCGCTGATCTCGCGGCTGTGCAACCGGTCGTACATCACGCCAATACAAAGGAACAGCGCCCCAGAGATCAGGCCGTGCGAAATCATCTGCACCATCGCGCCGTCCAGGCCGTTCACGGCCCCGCTGCTGCTGCCGGTACTGGCCATGATGCCGAAGGCGAGAAAGGCGCCCAGCGTCACGAAACCCATATGCGCGATCGACGAATAGGCGATCAGCTTTTTCATGTCGGTTTGCGCCAGCGCAACGAAGCCGATGTAGACCACTGCAATCAGCGACAGCGCGATCACCAGCCAGTCGAGTTCACGGCTGGCATCGGGGGTCATCGGCAGGCTGAAGCGCAGCAGGCCATAGCCGCCCATCTTCAGCATGATCGCTGCGAGGATCACCGAGCCGCCGGTGGGCGCCTCGACGTGCGCATCGGGCAACCAGGTATGCACCGGCCACATCGGCACCTTGACCGCAAAGGCTAACAGGAACGCCAGGAATATCCAGCGTTGCTCTACGAGCGTCAGGGGCAACGACTGGAAGCCGGCAATGCTGTACTCGCCCGCCTGCAGATACAGATAGATCAGCGCCACCAGCATCAGCACCGAACCCAGGAAGGTGTACAGGAAGAACTTCAAGGTGGCGTACACACGGCGCGGTCCGCCCCAGATGCCGATGATCAGGAACATCGGGATCAGCATTGCTTCCCAAAAAAAATAGAACAGCAGTGCATCCAACGCACAGAACACACCGATCATCAACCCTTCGAGGATCAGGAAGGCGGCGAAGTACTGCGCCGGGCGCTTGTCTATTACCGTCCAGGCTGCGATCAGCACCGGCACGGTCATGAAAGCGGTCAGCACGATCAGCGGCAGCGAGATGCCATCGATGCCGAGGTAGTACTCGGCGTGCAGCTGTCGGATCCAGGGCAGGCGTTCGATGAACTGGAACGCCGCGGTTGAATTGTCGAACCCCTGGTACAAGGGCACACACAGCGCCAGGGTCGCGAGCGAGACCGCCAATGCAAACCAGCGTGCGACCTGGGCGCGCGAATCGCCGATCAGCAGCGTGAGCAGGCCGCCGCCGATGGGCAGCCACACCAGGGTGGAAAGCAGGGAAAGTCCGCTGAGATTGAGCATTGTTCCGTTACAGTCTGAGCAGGAACCAACCCAGCAACAGCACCAGGCCGAAAATCATCCAAAACGCATAGGAATAGAGAAAGCCACTCTGCAGCCCACGTGCTACGCCTGCAAACCAGCCCACCGCTCCGGCCGAGCCGTTGACCATCACGCCATCGATCAGCGCCTGATCGCCACCGCGCCACAGCCCGAAACCCAGTGCCCGGCTGGCGCGCGCTAACACGTTCTCGTTAAACCAGTCGAAGTAGTATTTGTTGTCCAGCAGCCGGTAGACCCAGCTGAAGCGCTGCTGGATCGAAGTCGCCAGCTCGGGGCGCTTGAGCACCAGGTACCAGGCGCTGGCCACGCCAGCGATAGCGAGGTACAACGGCAGGCTCAACAGCGAATGCAGCGCGAATGAAGCCGCGCCGTGAAACTCGCGACCGATCTCGGCCACGACGTCGTTGCGCTCGAGCACACGGATCGCACTGCCAAAGTAACCGTTGAACAGCACCGGTTCGATCGTGAAGAAGCCGATCAGCAACGAGGGGATGGCCAGCGCCACCAGCGGGCCCTTCATGTCCCAACCAACGTCGTGGAAGTGATCTTTCGCATGATGGTCGAGGCGTTCCTCGCCGTGGAACGTCATAAAGATCATGCGGAAGGTGTAGAAGGCAGTCACGAACACGCCCGCGACCACGCAAAAGTAGGCGTACGAAGCGCCATAGCGATGCGAAGCTCCTACCGCCTCGATCAGCGCGTCCTTCGAATAGAAACCCGAGAACAGCGGTGTGCCGATCAGCGCCAGCGCGCCGATCACGCTGGTGTAGTAGGTGAGCGGCATGCGATGGCGCAGGCCACCCATCTTGCGCATGTCCTGCTCGTGATGCATCGCGACGATGACCGCGCCGGCCGCCAGGAACAGCAGCGCCTTGAAGAAGGCATGCGTCATCAGGTGAAAAATCGCCACGCTGTACGCCGATGCGCCCAGCGCCACCGTCATGTAGCCGAGCTGCGAAAGCGTTGAATAGGCAACCACCCGCTTGATGTCGTTGTTGATGATGCCGAGGAACCCCATGAACAGCGCAGTTGTGGCGCCGATCACCATCACGAAGGAGAGCGCCGTATCCGAGTATTCGAACAGCGGCGACATGCGCGCCACCATGAAAATGCCCGCGGTCACCATGGTGGCAGCGTGGATCAGCGCGGAGATCGGCGTCGGGCCTTCCATCGAATCGGGCAGCCAGACGTGCAGGGGCACCTGTGCCGATTTGCCCATGGCGCCGATGAACAGGCAGATGCAGATCACGGTCACCGCCGACCAGGTATGTCCGGGGATGATGGTCATCGTGCGCGCGGCGATGCCCGGCGCCCAGGAAAAGGCGGTCTGATAGTCGAGCGAGCCGGTGTAATAGAGCACGCCGGCAATGCCCAGCAGGAAGCCGAAATCACCGACGCGATTCACCAGAAACGCTTTGAGGTTGGCGAAGATCGCGCTCGGTCGCGTGTACCAGAAGCCGATCAGCAGGTAAGACACCACACCCACCGCTTCCCAGCCGAAGAACAGCTGCATAAAGTTGTTGGCCATCACCAGCATCAGCATCGAGAAGGTGAACAGCGAGATATAGGCGAAGAAGCGCTGGTAGCCCGGATCGTCGTGCATGTAGCCCATCGTGTAGACGTGCACGCACAGCGATACAAAGGTCACGACCACCATCATCAAAGCAGTCAGGCGATCGATGAGGAAACCCACCTGCATCGGCACGCCATCGCTCACCAGCCAGGTGTAAACGGGGGCATTCCAGGACGGCGTGCCATGCAGCAATTCCCACAGCACCTGCACCGACAGCACGCAGGCAGCGGCGACGCCGGCGATGGTGATCAGCGCCGCACCGGTACGGCCGATCAACTTGCCGGCCAGCCCGGCGATGATCGCGGCGCCTAGCGGCAACAGGGGAACGGCCAGTAGCAGCTGTGGATTCATGAGCCTGAGAATTCCCGGTCAGCCGCGCAGCGAATTGAGGTCTTCGACATTGATGCTGCGCCGTTCACGGAACAGTACCACCAGGATCGCGAGCCCAATGGCCGACTCGACGGCCGCGACGGTCAGAATAAAGAACACGAAGATCTGGCCGTCGATGTTGCCGAGATAGCGCGAGAACGCCACGAAGTTGTAGTTGGCCGCCAGCAACATCAGCTCGATGCACATCAGCAACAGCAGCACATTGCGGCGATTGATGAAGATGCCGGCCACCGAGAGCGCGAACAGCACCGCCGACAGCGTCAGCATGTGACCCAGGGTAATCATTGGCGTGGCTCCGCATCCATCTTGACTACACGTAGGCGATCGCTGGCCCGCACGCCGACCTGCGCGGCGATGTCCTGTACCTTGAGGCCGCGGCGGCGGCGCATCGTCAGCGATATCGCGGCAATAATGGCCACCAGCAGCAGCATCGCCGCAATCTCGATCGCATAGGCATAGCGCGTGAACAGCGCCGTGCCGAGCTCGGTGGCATTGCTGTAGCCGGCCGGGAGCGGTGTCGCGCCACGCGTGACATCCAGGCCCAGGCGCCGCTGCACGATCACGCCGACGATCTCGGCCACCAGGATCGCAGTGATCACGGCCCCCGGGATCACATAGCGGCGAAAGCCCCTACGCATCTCCTCGATATTGATATCGAGCATCATCACCACGAACAGGAACAGCACCATCACGGCGCCCACATAGACCAGCACCAGCACGATGGCGAGGAACTCAGCCTCGATCAGCAGCCACAGCACCGCGCTGGTCATGAAGCACAGCACCAGGCTGAGCGCGGCATGCACAGGGTTGCGCGCCATGATCACACCGGCACCGGCCAGCACGACTATGGTTGCAAAACTGTAAAACAGAATCTCGACCAGCACCTGTTGTCCCCTTACCCTGCTCTGCGCTCGCTCAGCGGTAGCGCGCGTCGGCGCTCTTGTCGGCGTTGATCATTGCCTCATAGCGATCGCCGACTGCCAGCAGTTTGTCCTTGCTCATGATGTTCTCGCCGCGATGCTCCATGTGATACTCATGGATGCGGGTCTCGACGATGGCATCCACCGGGCAGGCTTCTTCGCAGAAGCCGCAGTAGATGCACTTGAACAGGTCGATGTCATAGCGCGTTGTGCGGCGTGTGCCGTCGGCCGCGACATCCGAATCGATGGTGATCGCCAGCGCCGGGCATACCGCCTCGCAAAGCTTGCAGGCAATGCAGCGCTCTTCGCCATTGGGGTAGCGGCGCAGCGCGTGCAGGCCGCGGAAGCGCACCGATTGCGGAGTCTTTTCTTCCGGGTAATTGATAGTGATCTTGCGCCGGAACAGCGAGCGCGCGGTGACCGACAGCCCACGCAGCAGCTCCCAGAGCGCAAAAGTCTTGATCGGATTTACACGTGCCATACGATCTGCCTCAGACGCGCCACGGACCGACATGGAACCAGGCGAGCACACCCTCGACCGCAATCCAGACGATGGTGATCGGTATCAGGATCTTCCACCCTAAGCGCATGATCTGATCGTAGCGGTAGCGCGGAAAGGTGGCGCGCAGCCATAGAAACACGCACAACAGCAGGAAGATCTTCAATGCCAGCCACTGCAGGCCGTCGCCAATGGCAAGGCCCAGCAGCGGCACGCTGCGCAGCGCACTGTTGGCGGGCAGATAGCCATCCAGTGGACTGAGCCAGCCGCCAAGGAAGAAGATCGCGGTCAGGCCCGTGACCAGGATCATGTTGGCGTATTCGGCCAGGAAGAACAGCGCGAAACCCATGCCGGAATATTCGACGTGAAATCCGGCGACGATCTCCGATTCGCCCTCGGCGACATCGAACGGTGCGCGGTTGGTTTCCGCGACGCCGGAGATAAAATACACCATGAACAGCGGGAACAGCCAGAAAACGTTCCAGTGCAGCGGCGCACCGCGTTGCATCTCGACGATCGTGCCCAGGTTCAGGCTGCCGGCCGCCATCAGCACACCCACCAGCGCAAAGCCCATCGCAATTTCATAGGCGACGATCTGCGCCGCCGAGCGCATCGCGCCCAGAAACGCGTATTTCGAATTCGACGCCCAGCCGGCGAGGATCACCCCGTACACACCCACCGAGGTGAGCGACAGCACATACAGCAGCCCGGCATCGACCTTGGCGATCGCGAATCCTGGGAACAGCGGCACCACAGCCCAGGTCGCGAACGCCGGAATCAGCGTGATCGCCGGCGCCAGCCGAAACAGCACCTTGTTCGAGCGCGCTGGTATGACGATCTCCTTGACCAGCAACTTCACAACATCGGCGAAAGGTTGCCCGATATATTCGGTATGCGGGATGCCGAACAGACGCACGCGGTTAGGTCCGCGGCGCATCTGCATCCAGCCGATCAGCTTACGTTCCCACAAAGTGAGATAGGCGACGCTCAGGATCAGCACGATGGTGAGCGCCAGGATATAGACCGTGGAATGGGCGTAGCCCGGCAATTGCTGCCACTGGATACTGATCCACTGCCCGGGCTTCACGGCGCGTACTCCGCACCACCGGCCTGCCCAGCGCGCGTCAGCTGCAGCGAGGGTGCGCGCCGCAGCAGCGGATCGAGCTGATACATCGGCACATCGCGCAGCGTTTCCACAACGGCTGGCTTGGAGGCCGTATAGGTCGCCGCAAATGCCTGGCTTGAGGCCTTGTCGACGAGGCCACGCAGCTCGTCGCGCAGCTGCTCGCTGGACTGGTAATCGAAGTTGGTGAGGTTCAGCAGATTCCCGAGCACCCGCAGTATTTTCCACGCCGGTCGCGCAGATCCCGGCGGCACGGCGGCACCGGCAAAACTCTGCCAGCGGCCTTCGAGACTCACGTATGTGCCAGAGCTCTCGGCGAAACTCGCCGCCGGCAGCAACACGTGCGCCACCTCCAGCATCTGCTGCGAGACATAGGAGGTCACCGCGCCAACGAAACTGGCGCGCTTGAGCGTAGTGAGCGCCTGCGGCTGCAGGCTGTCGGACCAGGGCTCGGTGCCGAGCAACAGATACGAAGCCAGGGGTTGCTCGAACATCTGGCGCGCATTCAGACCTGCGGCTGGACGCACCAGGCCGGCAGCGGCGCGATGCGGCACACAGCCGGCGATATAGGCCCCGGCGCTGTTGGCACCCTCGGCTAGTTCGCCCAGCGTAGCGCCCGTGATCCGCGCCAGCTCGCGCGCCAGCGCGCGCAGGTCTGCGCAGGCCGAATGCCGTAATGCCAGAGCGCCCAGCCAGATACTGCGCTGGCCTTCGTGTAGCGTAGCCGCAATCTGCTGTTGAGCCGCCGTGGCTTTGACTCCGGTCAGCAGCGCACTGACCGAGGCCGGAGCCGAGACACCACGCAATTCAAGCGCCGCCGCCAGCACGCCGGCTAGTTCACCCAACATACCGCCGGGCCTGGCGACGATCGAATTCGCAACTGGAAACAGATAGTCGAAAGCTGCCGGATTCAGCAGGCTGACGCGCGCGCCACGGCGCGCCGCCTGGCGCACCCGATGCGCCAGCATCGGCAGCTCGACGCGCAGGTTGGCGCCAATGATGAAAATGGCATTTTGCGCATCGACCGCTGCCAGATCGATACCGATTCCCGGCGCTAGCGCGTCGCCCGCCTGATCGCGAAAATCCCGCTGCCGCAACCGATGGTCGATGTTCGAAGTGCCGAGGCCAGCGGCAATGCGCGCGAGCAAGTAGTGCTCCTCGAGCGTGCTGGAGGGATGTGCGAGCAGACCCACTGTGGCGGCGTTGGTCTTGGCGTATTGTTGCAGCCCCTGCGCCATTGCTGCCAATGCCGTATCCCAGTCGGTCTCGCGCAGCGACCCATCGCTCTGGCGCACGCGCGGCGCGCGCAGCCGCTCATCGCTATACAAGCCTTCATAGCTGAAGCGATCGCGATCGGCAATCCAGGTTTCGTTGATGTCTTCGCAGGGCTGTGGCACCACGCGCATCAGCCGCCCGCGCAGCACATGGCCATAGAGGCGCGTACCGAAGCCATCGTGCGGCGAAACCAACGGATGCTGCGTCATTTCCCAGGCGCGGGCATGGAACCGGAATGGCTTGCTGTTGAGCGCTCCGACCGGGCACAAATCGATGATATTGCCCGAAAGCTCGTGATCGACACTCTTCTGGATGAAAGTGCCGATCTGCATGTGTTCGCCGCGCCCCGTGGTGCCCAACTCCTGGATGCCGGCAATGTCCTGGCCGAAGCGCACGCAGCGCGTGCAATGGATGCACCGGGTCATATCGGTCGAGACCAGTGGCCCCAGGCTCAGGTCTTTCACTACACGCTTGGTTTCACCGTAGCGCGACAGATCGCGCCCGAAGCCGACCGCCAGATCCTGCAACTCGCACTCACCGCCTTGATCGCAGATCGGGCAATCGAGCGGGTGATTGATCAGCAGGAATTCCATGGTCGCTTTCTGTGCGGCAATGGCCTTGGGCGACTTGGTAAAGATCTTCATGCCTTCAGCCACCGGCGTGGCGCAGGCAGGCATGGGCTTGGGCGCCTTCTCGACTTCAACCAGGCACATGCGGCAGTTGGCGGCGATCGGCAACTTATCGTGATAGCAGAAGCGCGGCACGTAGGCGCCGTTGGCGTCGGTCACGCGGATGATCATCTCGCCTTTGGGCGCCTTCACGGCGACACCATTGACCTCGACGTTGACGAAGTCCTCGCTCATGCGGCCTGCCGGTCGGGGGAGACTATGCTGCGGCCGTGATGATCGACCATGAATTCGAACTCGTGACGATAATGCTTCAAGAAACTCTGCACCGGCCAGGCCGCGGCGTCACCCAGCGCGCAGATCGTGTGGCCTTCGATGCGATTGGCGACATCGAGCAGCAGCCCGAGGTGCTCGCGCGTGGCCTCGCCCGCCAGCACCCGCTTCAGCGTGCGATTCAGCCAGCCGGTGCCTTCGCGGCAGGGCGTGCACTGTCCGCAGGATTCCGCCATGTAGAAGCGCGACAGGCGCTCGAGCACGCGCACCATGCAGGTGGTCTCGTCCATCACAATGACCGCCGCCGAGCCGACACTCGACCCTGCCGCTTTGAGCGAATCGTAATCCATGTTGGTCTTCATCATGGTTTCTCCCGGCACCACGGGCACCGAGGAGCCCCCGGGTATTACCGCCTTGAGCCGGCGACCGCCGAGCATGCCACCGGCCATCGCCAGCAGATCGGCGAAGGGAATGCCCAGCGGCACTTCGAAGTTGCCGGCTTTGGCTACATGCCCGGAGACCGAGAAAATATTGGTACCGCCGGAGTTTGCCGGTCCCAGCGCGGCAAACCATTGCGGGCCCTTGCGAAAGATGGTGGGCACCGAGGCGAAACTCTGGCAATTGTTGATGGTGGTGGGCATGCCATAGAGGCCAAAGGCAGCCGGAAACGGCGGCTTGAAGCGCGGCTTGCCCTGCTTGCCCTCGAGCGAATCGAGCAGCGCCGTTTCTTCACCACAAATATAGGCGCCCGCGCCCACGAAGGTGTAGAGATCGAAATCGACGCCCGACCCCAGGATATTCTTGCCCAGCAGGCCGGCGGCGTAGGCTTCCGCCACTGCGGCTTCGAAGCGCGGCACTGGCTCGCCCAGAAACTCGCCGCGGATATAGTTGTAGCCCACCGTGGCGTTCATCGCATAGCCACCGATCGCCATGCCCTCGATCAGCGAATGCGGGTTGAAGCGCAGGATATCGCGGTCGTGGCAGGTGCCCGGCTCGCTCTCATCGGAATTACAGACCGCGTATTTCTGCATCGGCGCGTTGCGCGGCATGAAGCTCCACTTCACGCCCATCGGAAACGCGGCGCCACCGCGGCCGCGCAGGCCTGAGGCCTTGACGGCATCGATGATCTGCTCGCGCGGCGGCTTCTCGGCCAGGATCTTCTTCCAGGCCTCATACCCGCCGATGCTCTGGTAGACCGGCATGGTCCAGGAACGCTCGAGCTT
>JAYUZE010000281.1:0-7996 GCA_043752035.1 Gammaproteobacteria bacterium | reverse complement strand
TGGTGAGCCAGGAAGTCGTGATTTTCAACGACACGATCGGCAACAACATCGTCTTTGGCGCTGAGCTCGCCGATGCCGCGGCGATCGATGCGGCGGTGCGCGCCGCGCACGTCGATGAATTCGTGAACGAATTTCCAATGGGTCTCGCAACCATGGTGGGCGATCGCGGCACTGGCCTTTCCGGCGGCCAGCGCCAGCGCGTGGCCATCGCCCGCGCGCTGCTGCGCAATTCGCCGATCCTGATCCTGGACGAGGCGACCTCATCGCTGGACACCGCCGCCGAACGCCATATCCAGTCGGCGCTCGAGCAGCTGGTGAAGAATCGAACCACCTTCGTGATCGCCCACCGCCTCTCGACCATCGAACACGCCGACCTGATCGTGGTGATGCAGGATGGCGCGATCGTCGAGACTGGCACGCATGCCGAGCTGCTGGCGCGTGCCGGCGTCTACGCGCAACTGCACCAACTGCAATTCAAGGTCTAGGAATCCAGGGCTCGCGCCGCCATGCACGACTGGCTGCAAAGGGTCTGGTACGGCGGCACACCCGCGCCATGGTGGCTGCGTGCGCTCGCGGTACTGTATGGCGCGGCGGTGCGCATCCGCCAGCGCTGCTACGCACGTGGCTGGTGCCGCGCGATAGCTGTGGGCCGACCGGTGATCGTGGTCGGCAACCTCACGGTTGGCGGCACCGGCAAGACGCCGCTGGTGATCTGGCTGACCGGCGCCCTGGGCGCACTCGGCGTGCGCGTCGCCGTGATCACGCGCGGCTATGGGCGCAGCGCGCGGCCGCGCGCCGCGCAGGGCCACTACCAGCACGATGTGCTGCGGGTCGATGAGCTGTGCACTGCGGCCGACGTCGGCGATGAAGCGCTGCTGATCTGGCGCCGCGCGCAGGTGCCGGTCTTCGTGAGCCGCGATCGGGTGGCGGCGGCGCGCGCGGCCGTAGCCGCCGGCGCGCAGCTGCTGATCGCCGATGACGGCCTGCAACACTTGCGGCTGGCGCGCGCTGTGGAGATCGCCTTGATCGATGCCGCGCGCGGCCTGGGGAATGGTGCTCTGCTGCCGGCCGGTCCGCTGCGCGAGAGCGCGGCGCGGCTCGCCAGTGTGGCGGCGGTGGTGCTGACCGGCGAGGGTGCCTGGCAGCACGAGGGCGGACTGCGCATGCGATTGCAGGGCGACACCCTGCTGCCACTGGACGGGCGCGGTCCAGCCGAGTCACTCAGCCTCTGGCGCGGCCGCCGCGTGCATGCCTGTGCCGCCATCGGCAATCCTGAACGCTTCTTCGCGGCGCTGCGCGCTGCGGGGCTGGAGGTGATCGCCCATCCGCTGCCCGACCACCAGGCCGTCAGCAGCGCACAACTGCAACCGGCCGATGCGCTGCCGGTGCTGATGACCGAGAAGGATGCGGTAAAATGCCGGCCTGGTGCCGGGGCGAATTGCTGGTACCTTCCGGTCACGGCGCAGTTCGATATCGCCGCTGCCAGACTGCTGTTAGGGAGAATCCTGATGTACGCACGCGTGCTCGATATCCTGGCCTGCCCGGTGTGCAAGGGACCCGTGCGGCTGGTCCAGGATCCGGAGGGCAAGCTGCTGGTTTGCAGGGCCGATCGGCTGGGTTTCCCGATCCGCGATGGCGTACCGAACTTCGTGGTCGAGGCAGCCCGCGAACTCGAGGCCAATGATCCCTTGCTCGAGCGCTGAATTGTTCAGGATCGTCATCCCGGCGCGCTACGCCTCGACGCGCCTGCCTGGCAAGGCGCTGTTGGCGATTGCCGGCAAACCCATGCTGCAGTGGGTTTATGAGCGCGCCAGCGCGGCGGGCGGCGAAGTCGTGATCGCCACCGACGATGAGCGCATCGCGAGCGCCGCGCGCGGCTTCGGCGCTGAGGTGGCGATGACTGACCCGCGCCACGCCTCTGGCACCGATCGCATCGCCGAGCTCGCGCGCACCGGCGGCTGGCCGGATCAGCAAATCGTCGTCAATGCGCAGGGCGACGAGCCTTTGCTGCCCCCTGAACTGATCCGCCAGGTGGCAGCGCTGCTTGAGCGCCACGCGGGCGCTGCGATCGCCACACTGGCGACGCCGATCGAATCGCTGGTCGAGTTTCAGGATCCAAACGCCGTCAAGGTCGTGGCCGGCAGTGCGCAGCGAGCGCTGTATTTCAGTCGTGCACCCATACCCTGCCAGCGCGATGCGCAGGCGAGCGCAGCCTGGCGCGGCGCGCGCCGCCACGTCGGCCTGTATGCCTATCGGGTCGGCGCGCTCAAAGCGCTCGCGGCACTCGCGCCTTCGCCGCTGGAACTCGCCGAAAAGCTCGAGCAGCTGCGCGCACTCGAAAATGGCTTCGATATCCGCGTCGCCGATTGCGAGCTGCCGCCGGGTCCGGAGGTAAACACCGCCGCCGATCTCGAACGTGTAGGCGCGCTGCTGCGCCGCGCGCTGCCAGGAGCCTCGCATGCCGATCTACCGACTGGGTGAGAGCGCGCCCGATATCGCCGCCAGTGCCTACGTCGCGCCTGGTGCGCACGTAATCGGCAGGGTGGCGCTCGGCGAGCACGTGAGCGTGTGGTTCGGCGCCACGCTACGCGGTGACAACGAGCCGATCCGCATCGGCGCGCACAGCAATGTGCAGGAAAACGTGGTGATGCACACTGACATGGGTGCGCCGCTGACCATTGGCGAGCGGGTCACCATCGGCCATCAGGCGATGTTGCACGGCTGCACGGTAGGTGCGGGTTCGCTGATCGGCATCCAGGCCGTGCTGCTCAATCACGCGCTGATCGGCCGCAGTTGCCTGGTGGCGGCCGGTGCGGTGGTGCCCGAGCGCAGAAATTTTCCCGACCGCTCGCTGATCCTGGGCTCGCCCGCCAAGGTCGTGCGCCAGCTCAGCGATGAAGAAGTGGCGTATCTGTGGGATTCCGCGCGGCACTACGTCGAGCGCGGCGCCCTATTTAAACAGCAGCTGCAGCAGCTGCCCTAAAAAAACGAGCAGGCGAATTTAGTCGCCTGCCCGGGTTGTCATCTGCCTGCTGGGCTCGTAGCGACGCTACCAGCGCGTTCAGGCCCTATTCGTCGCGTCGCGGACCCGAGTGGTAACTGTCCGACGCGGGAGTCGAACTCCACACGACCTGCGGTGCCGCTGGCGGAGTCGGCGCCGCCACCGGCGTCGGCGCTGGCGCGGCCGCCGGCATTGGCGCTGCCATCGGGGCCGGAGCTGCCATGGGTTCTGGCGCGCGCACCGGCGTAGTCCAGCTCATCGGCGGAGGCGCACTGGATTGTTCGTGCCCCGACCCGTCGGATGATTGTCGGCTCGCATTGGCATCCCGTCCGGTGTCGCTGCCGCTGCCGCCGTAGTTGCCGTCACCGTTCCCACCAAAACCCTGGAAGGAACTTTGCGGTGAATTCGGCGGCGAGCCCTGCGCGGTGTCGGGATTCGACACCTGCCCGCCGCCGGAACTGTCGCCCTGGTCCGCGCCCTGGCCGCCATACTGGCCGGTGTTCTGGCCAGTGTTCTGGCCAGTGTTCTGGCCACCGTTCTGGCCCATGCCCTGGCCGCCGCGATCGGCGCCTTCGCGATTGCCTCCGCCACCACCACGGCGACGACGGCCACCGCGGCGCGAACGTCCGCCGCGCCCACTGCGCTCGGCGCCTTCCACCGCATCACCCTCGGCGCGGTGCGGCTCGTTGCCACGGGGCGCATCGCCGCGCGGCCCTTCGTCGCGCGGCCCTTCGTCGCGTCGCGGCTGATCGTTGCGCGGTGGCTCATTGCCACGTGCCTCATTGCCACGCGGCGCGTCGCCGCGCGGGCCTTCGTGCCGGGCAGCTTCATTGCGACCACCTTCAGCGCGTGGCCCGTCCTGGCGTGGCGCATCGTTGCGTCGCGGCTCGCGCCGGATCTCGTCGCGTGAGCGACCGTCGCGCGAGCGTCCTTCGCCGGGACGCCCATCGCGCTGATGCTCGCTGCGCTGGCCTTCGCGCCGCGCACGTTCGCCGTAGGGTGCGCGATCCTGACCGCCGCGGCGTGGGCGGTTGCGATCATGGCTGTCGCGACGCGGTTCGTGCCGGCTGGAGCGCGACGCGGGCGCCGCATCAGGCTGGCTGCTGGCCGGTGCGCTGCCGCCAAAGAGGCCCTTGAGCCAGGACACGAAGCCGCCGCCCGCGACGGTGGCGACCGGCTCGGCGTGTACGGGCGCACGCTCCTGGATCTCCACGATCGGGGCCGCAGTGATTGGCATGATCGCCGCTACTGCCGGCGGTTCGGACGCCGGCTTCTTGTCGGCACCCAATGTCGGATCGGCAACCACCGGTGCCACCGGCATCTGATAGCTGATCTGGCTGTTCTCGGGCAGCGCCGCTTCGTCCTCACGTACGCGCCGGATCGTGTACTCCGGAGTCTGCATGTGCGGATTGGGCACCAGCACGATCTCGATGTGCGCCTTTTCTTCGACCGTACGCAGCGCTTCGCGCTTCTCGTTGATCAGGTACGTGGCCACATCGACCGGCAATTGCACCACGATGCGCGAGGTGCGATCTTTACGCGCATCCTCGCCGATCAGGCGCAGGATCGACAGCGCCAGCGATTCGACGCTGCGGATGCTGCCGATACCGGTGCAGCGCGGGCACACCAGATGACTCGATTCGCCCAGGCTCGGGCGCAGCCGCTGGCGCGAGAGCTCCAGTAGGCCGAAGCGCGACAGTCGGCCGATCTGGATGCGGGCGCGATCCATCTTCATCGCATCACGCAGCCGGTCTTCGACCGCGCGCTGGTTCTTGGTGTCGTCCATGTCGATGAAATCGATCACGATCAATCCGCCGATGTCGCGGATGCGCAGCTGGCGAGCGATCTCGTCGGCCGCTTCCAGGTTGGTGTTGGTCGCGGTCGCTTCGATATCGCTACCGCGCGTGGCACGCGCTGAGTTGATGTCGATCGAGACCAGCGCCTCGGTGTAATCGATCACCAGGCTCCCGCCCGAAGGCAGTTGCACCTTGTGCGCGTAGGCCGACTCGATCTGATTCTCGATCTGGTAGCGCGTGAACAGCGGGATATCGTCGGTGTAGGCCTTGAGCTTGCGCTGGGCCTCGCCCGGGATGAACCGCTGGATGTACTCCGCGGCCTTCTGGAAGGCGGCCGGGTCATCGACCAGCACCTCGCCGATGTCATCGGCCAGATAATCACGGAGCGAGCGCGTCACCGCATCGCCTTCCTGGTACACCAGGAAGGGCGCGCTGCGACCGGCACCGGCCAGTGCGATGGCTTCCCATTGCGTGCGCAGGTTATCGAGATCCCACTGCAGCTCTTCAACTGCGCGGCCCACGCCGGCGGTGCGCACGATCGCGCCCATGCCGTCGGGTACGACCAGCTGATTCATGACTTCACGCATCTGGTCGCGATCTTCGCCTTCGATGCGGCGTGACACGCCGCCGGCGCGCGGGCTGTTGGGCATCAGCACCAGGAAGCGCCCGGCCAGGCTGATAAAGGTGGTGAGCGCCGCACCTTTGGTGCCGCGCTCTTCCTTCTCAACCTGTACCAGCAGCTCCTGGCCTTCGCTGACCAGCTCGCGGATGTTCATGCGGCCGCCCGGCGGCGCATTCTTGAAATATTCCTTCGAGATTTCCTTGAGCGGCAGAAAGCCGTGGCGCTGCGCGCCGTAATCGACGAAGCAGGCTTCCAGCGACTGCTCGACGCGCGAAATGCGCGCCTTGTAAATGTTGGCTTTCTTCTGTTCCCGGGACGGGATCTCTATCGAAAGGTCATATAACTTCTGGCCGTCAACCAGTGCGACCCGCAACTCTTCCTGCTGAGTTGCATTGACTAGCATTCTCTTCATTTGCCCCTACCAATGATGCGTGAGGGGCCAACCGGGTGGCGCCGGGCCTGCTTACAGGCGGCGTCGCGTTTTGAACAATAACAGCTGCAAACCCGAAGATTGATTGACGGCGCGCTCGATGGAACATCGTTGTGATTTATGCCGCCACGCGGGCAGCGCCGGAAAACCTTGAGGCCCGCTGACCTTGTGGGCGCTCGCCAGAGGCTCAACCTTACGGGGAGCAGCTTGGCGGCGAGGGCCCAGACCCTGGTCGGCCGAACTCTTGCGCGATGGCCTCGATTTCGAGGACCAACTAACATGCGGCACTCAAAGGCCGCGAACTTGCCGCCGGAGCGTAAGCCCTGCTTGGAGGGAGGACCCGCTTCGGGACGCAGGCAGTATAGTGGCAGTACACTTTAGAAACAACGATTTAGGTCCGAGGCCCCCTTGACCACCGCTATTGAACCACCCGCAGCCGAGGGGCCGCGCCCCGCCGTCCAGCTGATACTGGTCGGCGAGGACGAGGCCGGCACGCGCCTCGACAAGGCCCTGGCCAAAGTGCTCCCGACCGTGCCGCGGACCCGTATTTTCAGGCTGATCCGCAAGGGCGAGGTGCGCGTCAATGGCAAGCGCGCCAGCCCCGAGCAGCGTCTGGTGGCGGGCGACAAGCTACGGGTGCCCCCGGTCCGGGCGCAGTCCGAATCGAACCTGGCCGAGGCCCAGGCCGTGGCGGCCGGCCAGCCCCGTCCGGTGCCGGCGACGCTGATCGCCCGCGTGAACGCCGCGATCATCCACGAGGACGAGCGGCTGCTGGTGCTCGACAAGCCCTCGGGGCTGGCGGTGCACGGCGGCAGTGGCCTGTCCTTCGGCGTGATCGAGGCGTTGCGGGCCGCGCGGCCCAACGAGACGCTGGAGCTCGCGCACCGGCTCGATCGCGACACCAGCGGCATCCTGCTGGTGACCCGCAAACCCGCGGCGCTGCGCACGCTGCACGCGCTGCTGCGCGATGGTGCCGTCGAAAAGAGCTACCTGGCGCTGGTGGTGGGCCGCTGGGAGCTGGGACGCAAGCTCGTCGACGCACCGCTCCTCACCGATGCCCGCGTGGGCGGCGAGCGCACCGTGCGCGTCGGCGCCGGAGGCAAGAGCGCGCGCACGCAATTTGCGCTGGTGCAGCAGTTCGGCCCCCGCGCTTCACTCCTCGAGGCCGCGCTGCACACCGGCCGCACGCACCAGATACGCGTGCACGCCGCGCATTGCGGTCACGCGGTGGCCGGCGATGCGAAATATGGCGATGCCGAGGCAAACACTGCGCTGCGCGAACTTGGGCTGACGCGCATGTTCCTGCACGCCCACAGCGTGTCCTTCGATTGGCCGCAGGGCGGGCAGGTGAGCGTGAGTGCGCCGCTGCCAGACGACCTCAAGGCGGTGCTGGACGCGCTCGGCGCGCGCGCTGCGCTCAAGGCAGGGCGTAGCCGCAATCGCGCAAGATAGCGCTGAGGCGGATCAGCGGCAGGCCGATCAGGCCGGTCGGGTCGCTGCTATCGATGCGCTCGCACAGCGCGATGCCCAGCCGCTCGCTGCGCAGCGACCCGGCGCAATCGTAAGGGTGGTCGGCTTCCAGGTAGGCGCTGATATCGGCTTCACTGAGCGGGCGCAGCCGAACGCGGGTCAGGTCCACGAACTGTGCCCTGAAGCCCCGCTGCCGCGAGACCACTGCCACCGCGCTGTAGAACTCCACCGCCCGTCCCGACTGGTAACGAAGCTGGGTGCGGGCGTTGGCCGCGTCCCCTGGTTTATCCAGTATCCTGCCCTCACAGGCCGCCACCTGGTCGGCGCCGATCACGACCGCCACTGGATGGCTGGCTGCTACCGCCTCGGCCTTGGCGAGGCTCAGGCGCGCTGCACGGGCCTCGGGCGCTTCCCTGTCCCGGCTGGCCTCGTCCACGCCTGGGGCCAGGGCTTCGAAGGGCAGGCGCAGCCTTCCGAGCAGCTCCTGGCGGTAACGCGAAGTGGAGGCGAGAATGAGTCCAGGCGCTGCAGGCACGAAATCACCAGAAGAGAAACAAGGGCTTAAGTCGCATGACGGGTTTTGACTTGCCGCCAGCGCCTACCTATCATACGCGCCCCATGCCGGGCGGCTGGTCCAAGCCGCGCGAACTCGCCAAACTGGCGGATACGCGCGCCGA
>JAYUZE010000280.1:0-5160 GCA_043752035.1 Gammaproteobacteria bacterium | reverse complement strand
ACCCCAGCGGCCACTCTTACTACCACTGGCTTGCACAGGACTTTCCGCATGTCAGCGCACTGCAGGTAGTGGGCGGCCTGGCATTGGCGATCGGCTGGGTGATCTACATCACCGCCACGCGTCGCTCGCTCGGCATCTTCGGCGTATCGCTACTGATGGCGCTGTTCGCTGCATTGTTGTGGCTAGCGGTGCAGAACGGCTGGCTGCATCTGTCAGGCGGCTCGGCGCTGGCCTGGGTGATCGTACTGGTCACCGGATTGATTCTCGGCATCGGCATGTGCTGGTCGTTCGTACGCCGGACCCTGAGTGGACAGGCCGATGTCGATGAGGTCAGCCGGCGCTGATCACCGAGTGAGCGTCGAAAAACTCAAGCCGATTTTTGCCGGGCGAGTGATCAGGCTCGATATCGAGACTGTGCGCCTGCCCAACGGCCACGTGATCGATCTGGAGATCGTTCATCACCCCGGCGGCGCAGCCATCGTCGCGCTCGATGAACAGCAGTGCGTGTGCCTGATCCGTCAGTTTCGCCACGCTGCGGGCGGCTGGATCTGGGAATTGCCAGCCGGAAAACTCGAACCCAACGAACCGCCGCTGGAGACCGCGCGCCGCGAACTGGTCGAAGAAGCCGGTCGCGAGGCCAGCGACTGGCAATCGCTCGGTGCTTATGTCTCATCGCCTGGAGTTTTTACTGAAACTGTGCACCTGTTCATGGCCCGGGAGCTGCGAGCGGCCAAAATAGCGCACGAGGCCGCAGAATTAATTGAGATTCACTGGATCCCGATTGCTGAGGCCTGCCGGCGCGCCCTGAGCGGCGAGCTGGTCGATGGCAAGACGGTGGTAGGGCTGCTGCGCGCGCAAGCGCTGCTCGGCAACCCGCACCAGGGCACTTAGATGATCGGTTTTGGGGAACACCAAGAATCATGCCGCTACGCACTGGCACAGGAAACAGGCGCTCGAATGCCGCCGCCACCGGCAGCTTCGAACTCGCCATCGTGGAACACCCGTCCACTCCGGTAGCCTGCGGCTATAACCCGTACGACACCTTCCCGAGCGTGCGCCGCGCCGGCAGCATGCAGCAGCACGCGGAACTGCGGCAGTTATCCGCATGGATACGCCTCAAGCGGCAGGTTGCGCAGATCAAGAATTCCGACCGGTCGTGAAGGCAGCGTGGAACTGCGCAGGCACCGAGGCGCAGCGCCAGCCGGCTACTGCAGCTGCGCAATGTGGTGGAGCTTGGCGGCGTTGCTCAGACGGTAAAAACGCCGGAGGTCCGCGCTGACGGCCGCGCGCGCGGCCGCGCCACGTGCGCGCAGACGTTGCGCCAGGCGCTGGCAGAAGCGCGCGGCGCTTTGGTTGGCGCGTCGATAGAGGCTGCGTTGTTCGCCGGGCAGGCGCGGATCGATCAGTGTGCGTTCGAACAGCAGGCGGTGCAGTTCGGCTGGGAAGTACTGCGGATTCTGGGCGCGCAGCAGCGCTACGCTGCATACGTATTTGTCGACTTCGGCCTGCAGTTCCAGCTCATGAACACTGACTGGGCGATGGTGGGCGGCATTCCACGTCAGGTAGTTGAAGTGACTGACGCCTTCGAGCGCGGTCCAGTAGTCGGCGATGTTGCCGCCGTGCAGCGCCTCGAGCGGGTTGGTGGAGTTCAGGCGCTCCAGCAGCTGCGGATCCAGGTACAGCGCTACCGACATGCCCTCGCCGTCGTCGTCTTCCGCCACCAGCAGTTGCTCGTCGGTTTGCGCGCCCAACTGCGCCAGGGGCAGCATGGAGCGATCCGAGGTCAGAAAATGGCTGACATCGGGGCCAGGCGGCACATCGTAGATGCCGGCCAGCACTTCCTGGAGTTGCTGCAGCAGCATGGTGGGCAGCCTCAGTGCGCGCGCAGCGCCACCGGTGTGGCGGCCACTCCCAACTGACCCAGCAGGCCGCGGGCGCGTGCGCTCCCGGTGCGCAGCCAGATCTCATAGAGGCGCAGCACGTCTTTTTGCGAGTAGACGCGCGCGCTGTCGGCGATTTCTCCCAGTGCGTCCACCAGCGGTTGGAATTTGGCCGCCAGCTCGCCATACACCTGCGCCAGCACGCGCCGGCGCCCACGCCCCAGCGACTCGGCCAGTGTGCCGTAGGCGCGACCGCCCATGGCGATGTGATAGTCGATGTCGACCAGACGGCGTGCGAATCCGTGGGCAAAAAAACCGGCGATGAACAGCGACAGATCGCCCAGTCGTTGCAGCGCGCACTCACGCTCCGCGGGCGTGGTAGCCTCGAGCGCGGCCGTGAACAGCGGCACCAGGGGCGGCATGCGGGTTTTGGGCGGGGCGCCAGCGTGCAGCTGCTCGGTACGTGCGAACAGCGTCAGCATATTCACCACGTATTGCTCGGTTTGGTCCTCGACGGCGACATGCTGGTGTAGCAACGCACCATGAAGGGCATCGCGGAAATACTCGGTCAGGTTCGCAACCGCCAGCACTTTGCCGGTTTCCATATCCTGTGGCATGAGCTCTCCTCGCGGGAATTCAGCGCAGCGACGACTCCAGTGGAGCACGGGTCAGGCGGCCCTGTTCAATAGCTCCGTCACAAAAAACACAGCGAATCTGCTAGTTTTGTGATGCAGGAAGCATGCCGCGCTGGCAATCCACACCTGCGACTGCTAACGGATACCCCATGACGCAACTCAGACTGATCATCGGCAACAAGAACTATTCGTCCTGGTCCTTGCGCCCGTGGCTGTTGCTGCGACATCTGGGGCTGGCATTCGAGGAGCAGCAGATCCTGCTCGACCTGCCCGACAGCAGTGCGAAACTGCTGGCCGTCAATCCGGCCGGACGCGTGCCGGCACTGCGCCACGGCGAGCTGCTGGTGTGGGATTCGCTCGCCATTGGCGAATATCTGTGCGAGCTGGCCGGCAAGGGCCTGCCGCGCGAGCGCGCCGCGCGCGCCGTTGCACGCAGCGTGTGCGCCGAGATGCACTCTGGCTTTCAGGCGCTGCGCACACTGTGGCCGATGAATGCGCGGGCACTGGGCCGCAAGACCGAGGTAACCGCGCCGCTGCGCCGCGATATCGCGCGCGTCGATGAGCTGTGGCAGAGCTGCCGCCAGCAACACGGCGGCGCAGGCCCGTGGCTGTTTGGCGAATACTCGCTCGCCGATGCCATGTACGCGCCGGTGGTGCTGCGCTTTCGCACCTATGGCGCCGCGGTCTCAAGCGTTGCGCAGCAGTACATGGCAACGGTCGTTGCCGACGCGCCGCTGCAGGAGTGGCTGGCGGCCGCGGCGGCCGAGCCCTGGACGATCGCTGACGACGAAGCCGGCGCCTGAACCGGCGCGCCGCCGGCTCAGTGCGGGCGCCGCAGTCCGATGCGCAGGTTCGCCGTGGCGATGAAGACCTCGCGCAGCAAGCACAGGATCGCGCCGATGAAACTCAGCATCGCGGCGATGAACAGCGCATCGACAGCGATGGTGATGCGAAAGTTGAACGATTCGCCGAGGAACAGCACCACCACCACGACCGACACCAGCAACGCGCAGATCGTGCACAGCGCGATCGCGTAGCTGAGCAGCTGGCCGCGCCGTGCCAGTGTCGCCAGCGATTCGTGCAGATCCTCGGAACCGTCCCCTGGCGCGGCCTCATGCACCCGGCGCTCCATGTCGCGCGCCCGATCGACAGCGCGCGCCAGGCGGTTGGTGAGCACCGTCAGCATGATGCCCACACCCGAGAGCAGGAACACCGGCGCGACGGCCAGGCGGATCACATCGCCGACGCCCTGCAGCGCAGTTTCACCGCTGTCGATCATTGCTCACCACTGCGGCGCGTAAAGCGGTAGTAGTCATTGCCAGCCGGCGACCACGCCTCGGCACCAGCAGCGTCCTCGGTGAGTTCGAGCGCCTCGCTGCCGACGCGCCAGTGCTGCAGCTGCAGCGTCCCGCCACTGCCGCCGCGGCGGCAGGAATTGCTGCGCGTGTCGCCGCTGAATCCAGTTGCGCTCGTCTGCCACAGCAGCTCGCAGCCGCCGATCAGCTGCAGGTCGCGCAGCAGCAGGGAGCGGAACAGCTCGGGACTTTCCAGGCCGATGCGCCAGCGATCAGGCTCCTCGAAGCGCGCCTGCGTGGCCACGATTCGGCCGGTGGCATCGACCGCCAGGCTCCAGACACGCTCGGCAGTGACACGCCGCGCATCATCGGCCGCAGTCTCGCGCACGTAGAGCACGTCGTCACCGACCAGCGGGGAGCTCAGCCTCAGAATCAGCAGCGCCTGCGGCGCGTGGGTGCCACCGCGCCCGGCGGCGGCATCGGCCTGCACCTGTTGCAGGTTGTCGTAGGCGCCGGGCAGCCGGGCCATCAGTGTTGCCAGCTCTGCCGTGCGCAAGTCCTGCTGGCTGGTGCAGGCGGCGAGCGCTGCCAGCAGCGCCGCAGCGCACATGCGCCAGCGCACCCGATGTTCAAGCATAGTTTCGCCATTCGGCACGATAGGCCATCCCCAGCCGGACGATACGCTCCAGCAGCTTGCCATAGCCTACACCGGCAGCCTGCGCAGAGGCCGCAAAGTCTTCGGCCTGCTCGAGATTGGGATTCGGGTTGGCCTCCAGCGCATACAGGCTGCCATCGCTGCGCAGGCGAAAATCGATGCGCGCGTAGCCCGACAGATGCAGCGCACGATAAATGCGGCGCGCCAGACGGTCGATGCGCGCCAGCAGGAGCGGGGGCAGTTCGCGCGCCTCGCGCGTGGTGATGCCGTATTTCTGCTGGTAGGCGCGATCCCACTTCACCTTGCGGGTGGCGATCGCCGGCAGCGATTCAGGGAGCGATCCGAATTCCATCTCCCACACCGGCAGGCGGCTGAGCCGTTCGTTGCCGAGCACGCTGACATAGAGCTCGCGTCCCTCGATGTATTCCTCGACCAGCGCATCGGACTTGATCTGCTCATGCATGAACTGTACGCGCTCGCGGAGCTTGTGCGCATCATCGACCACCGAGGCCTGGGCAATGCCGAGCGAGGCATCTTCGGTCGCCGATTTCACGAACAGCGGCAGGCGCAGCCGGCGTGGCAGGTGAAAGCGCTCGCCGCGGCGGAACACCGCGAACTGCGGCGTGGGAATGCGATGAAAGGCCAGCAACTGCTTGCACAGCACCTTGTCGCGCGCCAGCAGCAGGCCGCGCGGA
>JAYUZE010000279.1:0-14473 GCA_043752035.1 Gammaproteobacteria bacterium | reverse complement strand
GTCTGATCGACAACGACTCATTGCTGTCACACGATCCGCGCCAGGCTTCATCGCTGATCTTCTATCCTGGCATCAGCACTGCCGCCGACAAGATCGGTCGCGGCTCGGGCATGGGTATCGTGCGCGACCACGTCAAGCGCATGGGCGGTCGCATCCAGGTGGCTACCAAGCGCGCGCAATTTACCCGAATACGGATCCGCCTGCCCTCCCCTGGAAAGCCTGAATCACGCGGGATTGCCGCTCGCGCTTGACACTCTGCCACCCTGCAGGTGCAATGCCCGGCAGAGGGCGCCATGCATCTGGTCGACACTACTGTTTTCTTCTCGCCTACCAGTGGCGGCGTGCGCCGCTACCTGACCGCAAAGCACGATTGGCTGCGCAGGCACACACCGCATCGCCACACCCTGCTAGTGCCCGGCGCGATCAATGAACTGCGGCCCGGCGCTCTCAGCACGATCGCCGGCTGGAAAGTGCCCGGCACCTTCAACTACCGGCTGCCGCTGGCGCCGGTCCGCTGGGCGCATATGCTCTCGGTGCTCGATCCCGACCTGATCGAAGTTGGCGACGCCTTTCATCCGCTATGGAGCGCAGCATCCGTGGCACGTCGCCTGCGCATTCCGCTGGTAGCCTTTTTCCATTCCAATCTGCCGCGACTGGTTGCGCAGCGCTGCGGCCAGCTGATCGGCAGTGGCTTCGCGCGCTACCTGCGCATGGCCTACGAACGCTGCGACCTGGTGCTAACCCCGAGTCGCGAGATGTCCGATTGCCTGGGCGATCTCGGCATCCGGCACACGGCGCTGCAGCCGCTGGGTGTCGATACCGAGGTGTTTTCGCCTGGCCGCCGCACACTCGATCTGCGCCGCGAACTGCGCCTACCTGAGGATTGCCGTCTGCTGGTCTACGCCGGCAGATTTTCTGGCGAAAAAAACATACCAGTGCTGCACGCGGCCCTGCGGCAGCTCGGCGATCGCTATCACCTGCTGCTGGTCGGCGGCGGCGAACAGAAACAGGTGGCGCGTAATGTCACCGTGTTGCCCTACCGGCGCGATGCGATCGAGCTTGCCACCTGGATCGCCTCCTGCGATGCGCTGGTGCACGCTGGCGATCGCGAGACCTTCGGCCTGATCGTGCTCGAAGCCATGGCTTGCGGCCGACCGGTAGTCGCGACCCGCGCTGGTGCCATTCCCGAACACGTTGATGAAAGCGTCGGCATGCTGGCCGCACCCAACGATCCGGCCGACATGGCCGCAGCGATCGCCGCCTTGTACGAGCGCGATATTGAAGTGCTGGGTGCGGCGGCACGAGCGCGGGTATTGCGGCGCTACACCTGGTCGCAGGCACTGCGCGTGGAACTCGCTCACTATGCCCGCATCAGCGGTCGCACCTTCGCAGTCAATGCCGACCCGGATGAGTTCGAGCTCAGTTCGACGCGCTGAGCGCGTAAACGCTAAGGCCACCGCTGCGATCTGCGGCCGCGAGTTTTTGGCCATCGTTCGACCAGCGCAGCAGCGTCACTTCATCGCCCAGCAGATCGGCATCGCGCGGCTCACTGCCCTGCGAAGGCCGCCATAGCATCAGTCGCCGGTCGCGCGCGCCCGAGGCCAGCAGCGTCCCCTGCGGCTGGAAGGCCAGCTGCGTGAGCCGCGCCGTGTGCGCACTCAGTTGCAGCGGCTCTGTGCCCTCGGGCCCGCGCCCTGAGAAATCCCAGATCGCCACCTGCTGATCGGCAGCGGTCGCGAGATAGCGGCTGTTCGCGCTCCAGCTCGTTAGCGCCACTTTGGTACCGTAGCCCTTCATCTGCGATTGCGTGTCGGCCGTGATGTTCCAGAAGTGTACCGCGCCATCCTGCATACCGCTGGCCAGCACGCGGCCATCCGGACTCCAGCTCGCGCTGAGGCAGGCGCCGGTCCAGGCATAGACGCGGCTCTGCGGCTGCGGCCGCGGCTCGAGGCGATGCAGGTGCGCGCCGCCATTGCCCAGTGCCGCCAGCTCATGACTGCGCGGCCGCCAGGCGAGCGCCGCAATGACGCCTGTATGCGGTGGCAACTGTGCGCGCAGCGTGCCCGCGCTGTCGAACACCCGCAGCGCCCGACCCGTGCTCACCGCCAGCAGGCGACCGTGCGCCGCGAAAGCGAGCTGCTCGCTCCACTCTGCTTCCTCATGCAGGCACTGCGCGCTGCGGGTTTTAGAGTCCCACAACAGCACTTTGCCATCCTGCCCCGAACTCGCAAACATCTTGCCGGCCATCTGCCAGGTCACCGCCAGCACGCCGCCCGCATGACTGCCGAGCTGTTGTACCGCCGGCGTGGCCGCGCTGAAGTCGACCAGCAGTAATTGTCCCTGCCCACCGGCAACCAGCAACGAGCGATCGTCGGCCGACCAGACAGCATCGGCCGGATAGTCTTCCAATTGCAGCCGTGCCTGCCGCGCGAGTCTGGCGCCCGCCCCGCCCTGCGCCGGCTTGTTCACGCTACGCAGGACTCGAAGCCTGCTTCGAATTCAGCACGATCGAGCTTGCGACCGATGAACACCAGCCGATTGCTGCGCACCGCCGAGCCCCACGGTCGCTCGAGCTGGCCGTCGAAAATCATGTGCACGCCATGAAACACATAGCGTCGCGCCTCGCCCTTGAAATTGAGCACGCCCTTCATGCGCAGGATATCCGCGCCGCGACTCTGCAACAGGTAGGACAACCAGTCGTTGACCTTGCCCGGATCGAGCGCACGCGCATCGCTGATACCAATGGAGGCGATGTTCGAATCGTGATGGTGCGAACCGAATTCGCGCTCCGCCTCGGGCGCCGCGCCCTCCAGATGCCAACCGAACTCGGCGAGCGCATGTTCGGTATAGATTAGCCAGCGCCCACCGCTGGGCAGCGACAATCTGAAATGGGCGTGGGCATTCAAGCTGAGGCGTTGATGCCGGCCCGGCGCCAGGGTTGAACCTGGAGCAAGGGGCTCCGCGGTCTCGCCAAACAACGCGCCGGCGGCGTCGAGTGAGGCCGAGATGCTGTCCATTGCACTCGCGGCGCTGGCCGGTGCAGGCAACACCACTACGCCTACTGCTGGCAAGGCGTTGCCGCTGCCAGCTTCATCGCCTTTGGCGTGATCATCGCTGTGCCCGTGCGCTTCCTCGTGCGCGTGATCGTGCTTATGTTCGTGAGCTGCGCCCGTATGAATGTCATGGTTGCCGGCAGCGAGCTGAAAAGCCCCGGCCCATTCGAATGGCCGCTGCGGCTCCAGAAAATCAGCGTCTTGCGCCAGCGCGCGATTCAGATCGAACGCGCCCAGGTCCAGTACTTCCTTCAGCGGCAGCTGCGCCCGCTCGGTCCGCACGATGCGCGCCGTGGCGTTGATGGCCCGCAATGAGCGCTCGATGCGCGCCAGCTCAGCCCCGCTCACCAGATCGGTCTTGTTGAGCAGCAGCAGATCGGCGAAGCCTACCTGCTCGGCGGCAATCGCCTCGCGGGCGAGCTGCTCCGTAATGTGCCTAGCATCCACCAGCGCCACGATGGCATCGAGCCGGAAGTCCTCGCGCAGATCCTCGTCGGCAAAAAACGTCTGCGCCACCGGGCCCGGATCGGCGAGGCCCGTGGTTTCGACCAGTATGTAGTCGAAGCGCTCGCGGCGCTTGCGCAGGGCCCCGAGCACGCGGATCAGATCACCGCGCACGGTGCAGCAGATGCAGCCATTGGCGGTCTCGAAGATTTCTTCCTGTGCGCCGATCACCAGCTCATGATCGACCGCGACTTCGCCGAACTCATTCTCGATCACGGCGATACGCTTGCCATGCTGTTCGGAGAGGATGCGGTTGAGCAGCGTGGTCTTGCCGGAACCCAGAAAGCCGGTGAGCACAGTGACGGGAATGCGCTCGCTCATGTGCGGCCCCGGAGCCATCGCAGCAAACGCGCCGCCCCCGGCACGCGCAGCAGGTTCAGCAGCAGCCACCAGCCACCGCGTGCGCGCCACGAAGACTGCGGCAACTGCAGCGCGTCCATGAATTCCCGGCTGACATCGCGATGCTGGGGTGCACTCATGGCTCGCAACCGTCCAGGTCCCAGAGCGTGACCGGCGCGCCGCGCCGCAGCCACATACCGCAACCGAGCGCCTGAAAATTGCGACTGAGTTCGCGCCGGTACCAGCGAGCCGGCCTGAGCCCGGGAATGCGATCAGTACGCCACTGATCGCAGTTATTGCGCCAGTCGCCGCTGGTCAGCGCGCCAAAATACAGCGCACCGCGACATACACGTGCCAGGTTGGCAATAGCCGTACGCGCCTCGGCGACACTCAGGTATTGCAGCACGTCATAGCAGATCACGAGTTCGAAGCGCTCGCGGCTGCGCAGGGTCTGCAGCGTTCCCTGACGCCAGCCATAGCGCTTGCACAGATAGGCGCTGGTCTCGAGGCCCGTGTACTCGGCGCGCGGGAGCCGCAGCAGCAGCGGTGCGCGCAGCAGACCGACGCCGCAGCCGGCATCCAGGATGCGGCGCACCGGCAGTCCCGCGTATTTAACCGTTGCGGCAATCAGCGCCGCACGATCGCGCATCTCGCTGCGGGTCGTGACCGCGGTACGCGGGTCGAAGTAGTAGCGCTGGTAATAGGCCTGGTCGAAAGTGTCGTTGTCCAAGGGCATTGGCAGTCCACTGCGGTCCGCAGCCGTGTAAACTTAAGGATTGTACAGTGTAGCAAGCGGGCCGCCCTCAGACCCGACCACTCCGGAACCCAGGCATGAGCGCAACCTCGAAATCACGCAGCCGCGCCGGCGCCGGCACGCGCCCGCCGCGGCGCAGCGCGCCGGTACGGCGCACTGCCAAGCGCACCAGCCCGCGCGCCGCGCCGCCGGCTGTGGGTTTCGTGAGCCTGGGGTGCCCGAAGGCACTGGTCGATTCCGAACGCATCATCACCGAGCTGAAACTGCGCGGTTACGAGATCGCGCCCGGCTACCAGAAGGCCGACCTGGTGGTGGTCAATACCTGCGGATTCATCGACTCGGCGATCGACGAGTCGCTCGCAGCAATTGGCGAAGCCCTCGAACAGAACGGCCGCGTCGTCGTCACCGGGTGCCTGGGTACAAACCCGGAGCGCATCCGCGCGCGCCACCCGAAGGTGCTGGCAATCACGGGCCCACATGCCACCGAAGCAGTGCTGGCGGCCGTCAACCAGCATCTGCCGCAGCCGCACGATCCCTATCTCGACCTGCTGCCGCCACAAGGGATACGCCTGACGCCGCGCCACTATGCCTACCTGAAGATTTCCGAGGGCTGCAACAACAAGTGCAGTTTCTGCATCATCCCCGCGCTGCGCGGCCTGCTCAGCAGCCGCCCGCTCGACGAGGTGATGCGCGAGGCGGAAACGCTGGTGAAGAGCGGTGCGCGCGAACTGCTGGTGATCTCGCAGGACACCAGTGCCTATGGGAGCGACCTGCGCTACGCACCGGTGAGCTGGCGCGGCGAGCAGCGCGCCACTCGCTTCATCGATCTGGCCCGCTCGCTCGGTGAGCTCGGTGTGTGGGTGCGGTTGCACTACGTGTACCCCTACCCGCATGTCGATGCGGTGATCCCGTTGATGCAGCAGGGTCGCGTGCTGCCCTACCTGGATATTCCCTTCCAGCATGCGAGTCCGGCCGTGCTCAAGCGCATGCGTCGCCCGGCACATGCCGAAGACACGCTGGCGCGCATTCACGGCTGGCGCCGTGAGTGCCCCGAGCTCACGTTGCGCAGCACCTTCATCGTGGGCTTCCCGGGTGAGAGCGAGGATGATTTCGAGCTGCTGCTCGCCTGGCTGGATGAGGCGCAGCTCGATCGCGTGGGTTGCTTCAAGTATTCGCCGGTGAGCGGCGCGCGCGCCAACGCACTGGACGGCGCCGTTCCGGAGGAGCTCAAGGAGCAGCGCTACGAGCGCTTCATGCAGCGCGCCGCCGCAATCAGCAGCGCGCGCCTGCAGCGCCGCGTCGGCCAGCGCTGCCGCGTACTGGTCGATCGCGTCACTGGTGGCGAGGCCGTCGCCCGCAGTGCGGGCGACGCACCCGAGATCGATGGCGTGGTGCGCCTGCCGGCCAGCGCTGCGACACGGCCCGGGGAATTTGTCGAAGTCGAGATTGTGGCGGCAGACACCTACGACCTGCGCGCACGCCTGGCAACAAAGCCCGCCTGAATCTGGCCGGGCGCTAGTCGAGCAGGCGCGCGAGCACGCTGCGCGGCCACCAGGTCAATGCACCGCAGGCCAGCGCCACCGCTGCGCCAATCGCCGACAGCACCAGCACCACATTGCGCCCAAAATTTTCCGTCAGCCAGGGCATCGCCAGCACCAGCGCAATGCCGCTGGCAAAGGCAGCCGCAATCAGCGTGACCAGCGTACCCCGGCTCATGCGGATATAGCCGCTGTGCAGCTCGCTGATCAGCTGCCGGTGCTCGCGCTCGAATTGTGCGCGCAACAGCGCATGATCGCTCTGGCCGCTGCGGGCGATCGCGGCCTCGAGTCCGCGGCGAAATGCGGCGCTCCGGCTCGGCGGTCGCAGACTCCGTGTGAGCGCGCAATCGAGCGCCTGATCCACGGACGATTCCGGTTTACGCTCGTTCATGCCATGGCCTCCAGCCAGGATTGCGCGTCACCTAGGCCCAGGGCACGCAGCCGCTCGAGCAACATCGCGCGGGCGCGATGCAGGTTGGTCTTCACGGTACCTTCAGGCTGCCCGAGCATCAGTGCCACCTCCGCAATCGAGCGATCCTGATAGTAGAATAGAGTCAGCGCCTGGCGATAGCGTTCGGGCAATGCGCCCACCAGCTCGGTCAGCGGCTGCGAGGGGTCCTCGCCGACGTCGGCCCCGCTCCCGGCCAGGCCATCGACTTCCTGCACCACAGCGGCATCGCTCAGGGAATCCAGCTCGCGCCGGCGCTCGATGGCCGTCAGGCAGCGATTGCGGGTGATGGTGTAGATCCAGGTGGAGAGCGAGGCCCGCGCATCGTATTTTGACAGCGCACGCCAGACCCGCACCAGGCTCTCCTGGGCGACATCCTCGGCCTGGTCGGGCTGGCGCAGTATCGAGCAACATAGGCGAAAAACCTTCTGTTCGTAGCGCTCCATGATCAGTTCAAAGGCGGGCGCCTGCTGGCCGGCTTGCAGCAGAGCGAGGATATCCTGGTCACGTTACCCGTCACTGGCGGCGGCGGTCTGCAGCACGAAGCTCTCCCTACCGCCCCTTGTACCCGGTCCCGGCCATTCCGGTTTCAATTGCCGGCCGGGCTTTGAAACCGCCGGCCGCAGCGCCGGGTATCAACGGGATCGGGCAACGAAATGGAGCAGTCGCCGTGAGCAGTATCCAATCCATCATGGGCCTCGCCATACCAATCATCTCCATCGTGATGGGGATTGGTATTGGCATGCTGAGTGTGTATCTCGAATACCGCAAGAAACGTGACATTTTCGAGCTGCACCACAAAGAGCGCATGGCCGCAATCGACAAGGGCATGGAAATACCCCCACTCCCCGTAGAGTTCTACCAGGATGCGCGCCGCCGCTACCGGCCTGGCGACAATCTGCGCCGCGGCCTGGTGCTGCTGTTCGTCGGTGCGGCAGTTACCATTGCCCTGAACGCGACTGTCAATCGCTACGCGCTGTGGGGCCTGGTGCCCGCCGCAGTGGGCGTAGCGAACCTGCTGGTGTATTTCATCGAAGGCCGGCGCAAGGTGCCCGACCGAGACACCCGCTCCGGCGACACGCGCTAGTCGATCAGGCCGGGTTAGCGGTAGTGATGTCGCTGAGCCGCGCTTCCAGCCACTTGCGGATGCGCTGAGCATCGGCGGTGCGCGTGTACTTGCCGAAGGAATCGAGCAGTACCATAACCACCGAACGTCCCCTGATCACAGCCTTCAGCACCAGGCAGCGGCCGGCTTCGGTAATGTAGCCGGTCTTCTGCACGATGATGTTCCAGGTTGGGCTGCTCACCAGGTGGTCGGTGTTGCGATACTCGAGCACGCGCCGGCCGACCCGCACGCTGTGGCCCTGATCGGTGGAATATTCCCGAATCACCGGATGCTGCGCAGCCGCGTTCACCAGGATCACAAGATCTGCCGGGCTCGCCACGTTGCTGCTCGAAAGGCCGCTCGGATCGACAAAGTGCGCACTGCGCATGCCCAGTGTTGCTGCCTTGCGGTTCATCTCCTGCACGAAGGCCGGCACGCCGCCCGGATAATTGCGGCCCAGTGTATGGGCCGCGCGATTTTCGGATGACATCAGCGCCAGGTGCAGCAGGTCGGCGCGAGTCAGGTGCGTACCCACCGCCAGTCGCGAGAAGGCGCCGCGGCCACGCTCGCGGTCTTCATCGGTCACGATGAGCATCTCATCCAGTGGCTGGTCGCTGTCGAGCACCACCATTGCGGTCATCAATTTGGTGATCGAGGCAATCGGTGTGGGCACCGTGGCCTGGCGTGACAACAATATCGACG
This sequence comes from Gammaproteobacteria bacterium, assembly GCA_043752035.1. Lineage (GTDB taxonomy): Bacteria > Pseudomonadota > Gammaproteobacteria > Steroidobacterales > Steroidobacteraceae > FEN-1191. Next base: position 6,030 of record JAYUZE010000279.1, on the reverse strand, counting down.
AATCGCTCTCATCGAGTACCAGCACGGCGTTCGATCGCAACTGTGGCAGCCTATTCGCGCTGCTTTGATGACCCGCCATGGCCGGCAGCGCGCTACCCGCCAGCAGGCAAGCCGTCACGAGCGCGAAACGTTCAGCTTTCATGGGCGGGAAACACTGTTTCGGGGTGCCGGTTCGCAAGGCATGGCCCTGGAGGGTAGCAAGTGTCGTGGCATCTGTCGCGTGCAGATTGTCACACTACGGCGTTCTGGTCATGAAGAGGCTGTGCGGATCGGGCAGGTAGTCGGCGAACGGCCCGCAGGGCACGAAACCGAAGCGGGCGCGGACCCGGTCTCGAGGCTCAGGCGCCGGTAAGCGTGCTGTCTGGCTTCGCCGAGAATGTGTTGCAGCAGCGCCGAGGCCTTGCCCTGGCGCAGTGCCTCCAGATCGAGCGCATGAACGCTCTCGGGCGGCGAATGCACTACCATACTTTGCAGGTGTTCGTTGAGCAGCCCGATGATCTGCTCGCTGCGCAGGTTATCGAGACGTATTTGCATGCACTTGAGCTAGCCAGTCGATCATCTCGGCCCGATCCGCGCTGTGCGCCGACCCCTGGGGGCACCACGCCGACCAGCAACCGCACGCCCCCGCAATTGAGGAACGCTATCTGCGGCGGAGCTGTACCCAGCAACGGCAGACCCAGCACATCCCGGTAGAAGCCCAGCCCCTGCTCGAAGTCATCGACCGGAATCAGCGGCTGGCCAATGGTCGCGCTTGCGAGGTTCATTTTAGGGGTCGGCCTTCGGATAGAGCACCATCTGCGTGCAGCGGAACAGGGCAATGATTTTGCCGGTCTCACGGTGATTGACCACGGCGTCCCAGACCTGCGTGGTCTTGCCCAGATGCACGGCCGTAGCCTGGCACTCGATCGTGCCCTCGCGCGCGGTGCCCAGAAAATTCGACTTGAGCTCGATAGTTGTAAACCCGGAAGCCTGCGCAGGCAGATTGGCGATGCAACCGTAGCCTGCCGAGGTATCGGCGAGTGTGACCACAGAGCCGGCATGCAGATAACTGTTGGGTGCCATCAGTACACTTCTGATGAGCAGCTCGGAACGGATCTCGCCGGGAGCAATACCGGTGAATACAATGCCCAGGTAGCCGGGCAGCGTACCCACTCCGCGCTGATTTAATTGATCAAGGGTCATCATGGGTCAGTCTCGACAGCAGCCCGGTATATGCAGCCAGGCCATTGCGGCATTCTATGGCTTCACGTTCGAGGCGTGAATATGTACGATGCGCCAGCCATCGGCCTGCCTCGCCATCACGATGGTGCGTCTGCCGAAAGACCCGGCGGCGCGCTTGAACTCGAAGCTGAGCACTGCCGCGTCACCGAACTGCTGCATCTGCAGGTGCTCGGGAACAATATGCGGCCCGCGAGACGGCGTGCTGTCGGCTGCGGCCACGTCAAAAATGCCGCGATAACTGCGCTCAACCTCGGTGCGCCCATCCAGGCGATGGAGCGACGCAGCCCCGGACACCTCTGGGTTGAACAGCGACACCGAATCAGCAAAACAACTGTGGAATACCGGCCAGTCCAGGGCATTGAATGCCGCGATGAACTGCTGAAAGGTCTGCTGCGGGCTCGCCCCGCACGCAGCGCCGACCGCGGGCGCGGCAGCCAGCCACACGGATACAGCCGGGACTAGAAACGCACGTCGCATGGAGTGGCCTCTCACTGGTGAATCAAGCTTTGCGCCGTTTGCTGTTGCGCATCGTTTTGTAGTCCCAGATGTTCGTCGCGGCCTTGCGCAGCCAGGCGCGCAGCACCTTGACCTCGATCTCTGCCACGTCGGCAATCTGGATCTGCGCGGCATGAAACTTGCCGACTGCCAGCAGCGCGGGTTCGTCGAATTTCTGACCATTCCAGAACAGCAGCGTCACGCCATCGGTCTTGGCGTGATAGCCCACGACCGGGTTCTCACCGATGAACCACACGGGAATTCCGTGCCAGATCTTCGAGGTGGCTCCTTTCAGGGCATTGTCGATGGCCTGGCGCAATTTACGGCAAATGGCAGCGTGCCCGGAGTTCTGCTCCGCGGCATAGCTACTGATGGAGTCTTTGGCAGCCATGGCGTCCTCTTAAACAACGACTATTTGACTTCGACCTCGACGAACGCAAACTCTGCATCCCCGGCATTGACTATATTGTGCTCGACTCCCAGTGGGCGTGCATAGGCCTGCCCGAAGCGCAGCGCGGTCTCCGTGTTGCCGGCAGGGAATTCGGCCAGCAGCCGGCCGGCGGTCAGGCACACGACCACATAGTCGTGGCCGTGGCGATGCCAGCCGGTCTCAGCGCCGGGCGCGAAGCGCCACTCTGTGACGATGACCCGTTCGTTCTCCTCGAGCAACTTGCTGGTCGCTTTGGGCCGCGGTCCACTCATGAGGGCACCTGGGCGTCGGGCTGCAGCTGGCGCTGATAGTCCGCCTCGTCGAAGTGACCTTGCGACTTCGCGATCAGCCCATCGGCACCGAAGGTCCACTCTTCATGGCCGGTGATATGCACCGCCTTGCCCGCGCCACCAGGACCCGTATTCGTGCCGGTCCAGACCCAGCGAAAGGTCGCCTGACTGCCGTCGCCGTGCACCGCATCCAGTTTCACCACCATGTCGGGAAAGGCCGTCATGAAATCCCGAGCCTTGGCAGCTATTGCCGCACGACCGACTGCCGGCTCCGCGGCATTGACGCGCAGGGAACCTGCTTCACCATAGCAAGCGGCCAGGCTGTCTGGATTCTGACTGCTCCAGGCCGCTGCATACCGGGTCGCGAAATCTGTCAGTTTCCCTCCACCTGCCTCACCACGCCACAGACGATAACCGGTGAGTGCCAACCACACGAACAGCCACAGGAACCCTGCGACCAGCACACCGTAGATCCAATGTACTCGCAGGATGCGCTGCGCCATGTAGAGCGCGACGCCTACGCCCAGCACTCCGCCGATCATCAGCAGCAGCGCCAGGACTTTCAAGCCAACAGTAGCCGATTTGTTGGACATCGGGAATTTCCCTATCGGGGCGTCGCGATGCGCCTGGTCTATTCCACACAATTGAACGATCCGACATAGACATCCGATTTCTTCACCCGCCTGAAATGCAGCGGCTCCAGCTCCACAGCCGCACCGTTGACAATCAGGGCCCCGCCTTCAAAGCGCAGTTCAATGCGCTCTTCCAGGCCGGCAGGGCCGGGGTAATGAAGACTCCAGCGTGTGGCATTCGCCACCGTCGAGTCCGTTGCCAGGTCGCACCGCAGCACCGTGCCCGAGCGACCCATCACAATGACAACCTTATCGGTATGCAGCTCCCAGCTGCCGGCTGGGGCCTCAAAGGCAAGCGTCACATTCAGATCCGACTGCCGATCTGCCGGTGCGCGTTCCGGCCCGACCAGTGCCGACATGCTGACGCTGCCAACCTGGATCTGCACCGTGTCGTGCGTGTGCAGAAATTTGCAGCCAGGCTGATTGCGCAGCTTGCCTTCATCGCTCATAGGCTCGTAGTACGTTCGCGACATCGGGTAGATTGTGCAACTGCCGAGCAGGGCAGCTGTGGTCGCGAGGCACAGGAATCGTGTCACAATGATCATGCCCAGCTCCTGGTCGTCAGTAGATCTTCTTGAAATCACAGCGCGACAACTTGATCAATCGCAGGCCGATATTCCTGATCAGCCCCGAATCCGGCGACCACTCATCGGTGTAGTGATAGCGCGAACCATCCAGCACCTCGACTATCCACTGTGATCCATCTGCACCCATCTCCCTCGGCAGCTCGCCAGGGCCGACGGCCAGCCCGGCTGCGGTCGGCATGGTCCAGAAGGTATCACGGGTTCTGATCGCCTCCGCAATCGGTGCGGCGTCGCCAGCAGAAATCGTGCGCGTGGTGTTAGTCGCGAGAAAGCCCGGCTTGTAGGCACCCATGCCCGAGGCGATCTTGGTGGTGATTGTCCAGGTGCTGCCGGAGGGATTGTCGAGTCGCAGCACTACCGGGTGATCGAAAGTTCTTAACCAGGTGAATCGCAACGTAAAGCCGGGGCTCACGGCTCCGCAGCAAAGCGGTTGCTCCTTAAGGGCCTGCAGCTGCGTCGAGTACCAGGCCTCGACGAAGGCATCGGTGTTGGCATCCTTGTCGTGCGACCCGGCCGGGAAAAACCTGGTTTCACCAGCGAATGCGCCGGAACCTAACAACAGCGCAGTGATGAATCCCACCGCAGGTAGCCGGCAACTGCCCACCTTCAGGTCAATCAGGAACACGGCCCTTCACGGCGTTGGCGCGGGCACTATAGGTGATGCGACCGGCCGCGTCCGCGGGCAGGCGCGCTCGGACTCGCGCCTTCAGCAGCGCAATATTCTCGGGTGTTATCGCCGCGAGACCCTGGCCGACGCTTGGCCCTCCGCGCACGGTGGCCCAGTAATCCTCAAAGTCGGCAAAGCTTCGCTGCACAGTGATTTCCCGTGTTTCGATGTCTTTAAGCGCCGCGCCGGCCCACAGCTCGATCATGGTGTCGATGCGCGATGCGTTGGGGCTGGGTGGCATCAGCACGAGCGCGCCCAGCTCTCGCATCGCCGCCTGCAATATTTCGTACGGGAAGCCCCCGCCCACGATATCCCAGGCGTAAGCCGACACGCTGCCACCAGGGCACACCACGCGCGCCATTTCGGCCACACCCTTGGCAGGGTCAGGCACAAAGAAGATCACCAGCGGCATCACCGCCACATCGAAACTGCTGTCGGGATAGGGCAGTGCCATCGCATCGCCCTTCGTGTACTGCGCTGCGCGCGTTGCCACGCGCGTGCGCGCGTAGCTGAGCTGGCCCTCCGACGGATCGATGCCATGCACCAGGCGTGGGGCGCACCGCTGCATGAGCGACTCCGTAAAGGCGCCATTGCCGCAACCCACATCCAGCCATCGCAGAGCTGGGGCTGGAGCCAGCCAATCGATTAAGGCGTCGCCCACGAGCTGACTCCATTTTCCCATGTAGCGCTCGTAGGCGGTGCCGTCGTCAAAGCGAATTTGTTCATTCATACGTCACCTGTTCGAGCGGCAACAGGAACGAATCAGCCAATGCAGCCGTGCGATGACCCTTGCCTGTCGATGTTCCCGATTGGACGCAAACGCCATAAACGCCGCGGTGCTCTGCTGCTGCATCAGCATCATCGTATCCCAGCGCTCATCTGCAGGGCCTATCTTGAATTGTCCGCCGCGACCGTAGAAGAGCAATTTGCCACCCGAGGCTTCCAAATATGCAAGTGTGTGCTTCATATAGAGCTGGTAGGCCGCCTCACCTGACATCGGCTCTGCGGGTGTCAGATCTGGTGTTGCCGAGTAGTCGGCGGGCTTGCGAAACCGCAGCAGATTGAGCATGACGACGCCGCCCGATCTGCCACGCAGAAAGAATGCGCGGCCGGACTCCTGCGTGGGCTCGAGAAACGGTTGCATGAATGCGCTCAGCGGCCATCTGTACCTTGAGCGCATCCAAGCCCCAGGGGAGTCTCAACCTATCAAAGATCGCAGTACATGTTGCCATGAGATCTCCGTGAAGCCATAACTATACGGAATCCACGCCTTCGGGCTGGGCGAAATCACCTTGCTGACGGATCTGACCCGTGCAGCCGGCGACCACTGCGTAGCCGCGGAGTTCAGCCGTTGCGGGACTCGCACCCCGCCTCCTTGATGAGGACGTTGGTCGAGGCAGGATACTTCAACTGCGACGCTGTGGAGCGCGTCGGTCGTGCCAGCAATACTCCGCAGCATTCACAGTTGGGTCGAAGTTCCAGCACAACGCCCTCCTTTTTGGTGACCCACATTTCGATTGGCGATTTCAGACATCGACTTTGCAAGTCGCACTGTGCAGGCGCACAGCTGCAGCATCCGGAGGATCATAGGGATCCTTGAAGGTAAACGCTCGCGCAGTCGCTCCGTGAGCCCGCAGGTGCTCGAGGCGCTCGTTGGCCTCGAGAGTGGTTGGCCGATGATTCCTGGGTACCCGCACGAGACGCCGAGGCT
>JAYUZE010000278.1:0-4725 GCA_043752035.1 Gammaproteobacteria bacterium | reverse complement strand
GGCGCGGCCGGAGCCCCCATGGACGGATTCACGGCGTTCCCGAAAATCTGCTCAAGAAATCCACACCCGAAACCACCCCACCACGCTGCCCACCATCGGCGGGCGCTGCACGGTCATTGCGCCCGCGCACCTTCGCGACGCGCAGTACTCCTGACCCACACCGCCAGTCTCAGGGCGAGTTGACGACCAGCGACTCCAGGTCTTGTTCCGCCACGGCTTGGTGCCACGCGCTCTCGAGTTGCGCGCACACCGCGCGTACAGCCGACGGTGCGCTCGAACGATTGTCACCGTGCACGCTGTTGGCGTTGCGGGCGACTCTCAGGATTTCATGCAGCGGGATGCGGCTGGCATCGCGCCCTGGCACCAGCATTTCCTGCTCGGTGGTCACCAGCAAGCCGGCGGCCTCGAAGGCATCGGCGAGCCGTGTCACCAGTACGCCGGGCACCTGCAGCTCGGCCGACAGATCGTTGATGCCCCAGCGCTTGCCGCCCTTGAGATGACTGTGCGCCACCAGGTACATGATGCCCAATGCCAGTTGCTCGGTCTCGGCGTTCGAGAGTTTCGGTTCGCGCAGACCCACGCGCAGGTAGCTCGGGTTCTGCACGTAAAAGGAGAGCTGCGCACCGACCAGCAGGATCAGCCAGCCGAAGTAGATCCAGATCAGCGCGGCGATGAATATCGCGAAACCGGCGTAGACAATATTCAGGCGCGCCGAGTACACCACGAAGGTCGTGAACACCGAGCCGATCGTGGTCCAGAGCGCGCCGGCCGCCACGCCGCCGACAATGGCCGGTAGCGTGCGCACGCGCGTATTGGGGATCAGCGCGTAGACCAGCGCGAACATGCCGCTGACCACCAGCAGCGGCACCATGGCCAGCGCACCGCGCGAGAGCTGGCTCAGTAGCGGCAAATCGGCCAGTGTGCGGATGGAGCTGCCGACCTGCGGCATGCGCGCCATGCCGATCAGTGCGGCAATCAGCAAGGGTGCGACCACCAACAGCGCCAGATACTCGGCGATGCGGCGCATGAAGCTGCGCGGCAGCTCGACATGCCAGACGAAGTTGAGGCTGTCCTCCACTTTCTTCAGCGTGCCCACCAGCGTCCAGATCAGGAGGCCCAAGCCCACCGAGCCGACGATGCCGCCGCGCACGCGATCGGCGAAGTCCATCACCTTCTGCGTGAGTGCGCCGGCGGCATCCCCCATCGGCCGGAAGAATTCAAAGATCAGCGGTTCGAGGTCGCGGTGCGCGCCGAAGACTTTCAGGATCGCGAAGCTGAAGGCTACCAGTGGCACCAGCGCCAGGAGTGTCGCGTATACCAGGCCCATCGCGTGCAGGTTCAGTTGGCCGCCGAGCAGGTCGCGCAGCAGCGCATAGCAGTATTGCCCCAGGCGGCGGGCGCGCACCGCCGGTGTCCGGCCCTGCAGCGGGGCGAACAGCCAGCGTTCGATGTAGTTACGCGCCGGCTGCCACACACGGATGCATCACTGCGCAGCTCATGGCACCACCGTCGGCCGCGCCGCTGTTGCGGTTGCCGGACCCGTCAGGCGCGTCAACGCCTCGCGATATTTCCCGGCGGTGTGGGTGATGATTTCCGGCGGCAGGTGCGGACCGGGCGAGCGCTTGTTCCAGTCCAACGTTTCAAGATAATCGCGCACGTACTGCTTGTCGAAACTGGGCGGGCTGGTGCCTGCGCGCCAGGTGTCCGCTGGCCAGAAGCGGCTCGAGTCGGGCGTCAGCACCTCGTCGATCAGCGTCAGATTGCCGGCCGCGTCCAGCCCGAATTCGAACTTGGTATCGGCAATGATGATGCCGCGCGCCAGCGCGTGCTTCGCGGCATGGCGATACAGCGCGATCGCGGTAGCGCGTACCGCGCGCGCCACGCCGGCGCCCAGCAGTTGCTCCACCGTCGCGTAGCTGATGTTCTCATCGTGTTCGCCCGCGGCGGCCTTGGTCGCCGGTGTGAACAGCGGTTCCGGCAACGGTGCGGCGAGCCGCAATCCTGCCGGCAGCGCGATACCGCAGATTGCGCCGTTGCGCTGGTAATCCTTCCAGCCCGAACCGATCAGGTAGCCGCGCACCACGGCCTCGATCGGTAGCGCATTCAGTTTTCTGACCACTGCAGTGCGACCCTGCAGGATCGCGAGCTCAGCCGGATCGCTGATGATCGAGGCCAGCGTGCGCTCGCTCCCATGATTGCCAACCAGGTGTGCGGTGTGTGCAAACCAGAACTCGGAAATCTGCTGCAGCACCTGGCCTTTGCCTGGAATCGGATCGGGCAGGATCACATCGAAGGCGCTGAGCCTGTCCGTGGTGACGATCAGCAGATGCTCGGCATCGACCTCGTAGATATCGCGCACCTTGCCGCGATGGAGCAGCCGCAGGCTGCGCAGGTGGGTCTCAAAGACAGTCGGCGGGCGTGTGCTCAAGCTCGGGTACCATAGCGGATGCGCCAGGGGCGCGCATCTTGCCGCCCGTCTGGTGGTGGGGTCAAGCAAGGGCAGTGATGGGCTGGAACGGCAAAATCATCGGTGCAGCGATCGGCAGTGTGTTCGGACCCGTGGGCGCGGTACTGGGCGCATTGGTCGGTCACCAGTTCGACCGCGGCGCCGCGGGTGTCAGTGTCAGCACCGCGGGCGGCGCCGCGCGCGTTCAGGAGCTGTATTTCCCAGCACTGTTCCGGGTGATGGGCCATGTGGCCAAGGCGGATGGCAGGGTCTCGGAGCGCGAGATCGCCGCGGCGCGGGCGATGATGGGCGCGTTGCGGCTCGATGCCCCACAGACCGCCGCGGCGATCGGCTATTTTGGCGAAGGCAAGGCGCCGGAATTCCTGCTCGATGCAGCGCTCGCACCGCTACAGCCGTTGCTGCGCGCCTTTCCGCAGCTGGCGCAGTTCTTCATCGAGGTGCAGTTGCAGGCTGCGCTCGCCGGCAACGATCTGGCGCCGCCCGCGCGCGTGCGGCTGCTGCGCGCTGCCAATCTGCTCGGCCTGGGTGCCGCCGATTTCGCGCGCCTCGAAGCCATGATGCGCTGGCGCATGGGCGGTGCCGGCGCCAGCCGCGGCAGCACGGGCAGTGGCGGCAGCGGGCGCAGCGCCGGGGCCAGTGCCGCCGACGAAGCCGATCGGCTGGCGCAGGCCTACGCGCTGCTGGAAGTGAACAAGGGCGCCAGCGATGAGCAGGTGGTCAAGGCTTATCGCCGACAGATGAGCCGCCATCATCCCGACAAGCTCCAGGCCAACGGACTGCCCGAGTCGATGCTGGAGCGCGCCAAGGAGCGCACCCAGCAGATCCAGGCCGCCTACGAACTGCTGCGCGCCGCGCGCGGCATGCGCTGAGCAGCGCCGCACGGCGGCTACTGTGCGGTGCCCTGCGCCCGGGCTGCTACAATTCCCGCCATGGCAGCCCCCTGGATCGCCCCCTCGATACTCTCCGCCAATTTCGCGCGCCTGGGCGCCGAGGTCGATGCGGTGCTCGCCGCTGGCGCCGATATCGTGCACTTCGATGTGATGGACAATCACTACGTGCCCAACCTCACGATCGGCCCGTTGGTGTGTGAGGCGCTGCGCAAGCACGGCGTCAGCGCGCCGATCGATGTGCACCTGATGGTGCGTCCGGTCGACCGGCTGGTGCCTGATTTCGCGAAGGCTGGTGCGACCTATATCAGCTTCCATCCCGAGGCCAGCGATCACATCGATCGCACCATCGCCCTGATCCGCGAACAGGGCTGCAAGCCCGGCCTGGTGTTCAATCCGGCCACACCGCTCGATTTTCTCGATTACACGCTCGACAAACTCGACCTGGTGCTGCTGATGTCGGTCAATCCGGGTTTCGGTGGCCAGCAGTTCATCCCCGGCGTGTTGCCCAAGATCGCCGAAGTGCGCCGGCGCGTGGCACAGAGCGGCCGCGCAGTGCGTGTGGAAGTGGATGGTGGTATCAAGGCCGACAACATCGGCGCTGCCGCGCGCGCCGGCGCCGACACGTTCGTGGCCGGCTCGGCGATCTTCGGATCCAGGGACTACGCGGCGACGATCACGGCAATGCGCCGCGCAATTGCCGAGGCCGCGCCAGCCGCGGCCCCGACTGTCACAGTCTAGACTTCGTCGTCCTCGTCATCGTCATCATCATCGCCATCGTCGATGATGGGCGCCGGCCGCACGGGCGCCGCGCTTCCGGCCTTCGCCGGAATGGTCACCGGACGGGTTTTCATCTTCGGGCGCGCATTGAACACCACGATGGTCTTGCCAGTGGCGCGCAGCAGCCCCTGCTCCTCGAGCACCTTGAGCACGCGGCCTGCCATTTCGCGCGAGCAGCCGATCAGGCGCGAGAGCTCCTGGCGCGAGACCTTGATCTGCATGCCTTCCGGGTGCGTCATCGCGTCGGGCTCGCCGCAAAGGTCCATGATCGCATGTGCGACGCGGCCGGTGACATCGACAAAGGCGAGGTCGCCGAGCTTGCGATTGGTGCGATCGAGACGCGTCGCGAGCTGCGTAGCCAGTTCGAATATCAGGCCCGGGCTTTCGGTCGCCACCTGGCGGAAGCGCGGATAGGTCATTTCAGCGAGTTCGCAGGCACTGCGAGTGCGCACCCAGGCGCTGCGCGTGGGCTGTTCGTAGAACAGGCCCATTTCACCGAAGAACTGGCCCTTGTTGAGGTAGGCCAGCACCATCTCGTTGCCTTCCTCATCTTCGATCATGACTTCGACCGAGCCACTGATCACGTAGTAC
>JAYUZE010000277.1:0-27839 GCA_043752035.1 Gammaproteobacteria bacterium | reverse complement strand
GCCACGGCGCCGCTCGACCCGGCAGCCGGCAAGCCGGTTCGGGTCGTCATCCAGAGGGTGATCGGCTGAGCATGGATTTCGTCAGCCGCCATCTGAGCCCGGTACGCGCCTTTACGCTCTTTATCCTCGTCGCATTACTGTGGGGATACAATGCGCACCTCGATCGTTACATCACGCCGGCGCGTGGGCTGGGGTACATCCTCGGCATTGTTGGTGGGTCGATGATGCTGCTGCTGTCGATCTATCCGGCCCGCAAGCGCTTCGCCTGGCTGGCCGCGGCCGGCAATGTCACCTGGTGGTTCAACATCCACATGATTTTAGGTGTGCTCGGTCCATTGATCGTACTGTTTCACTCCAATTTTTCACTCGGCGCCACCAACAGCAACGTGGCACTGACCTGCATGCTGTTGGTTGCGGGGAGCGGTGTGATCGGGCGCTACTTCTACGTACGCGTCTATGGCGGCTGGACCGACCATAAAAGCACGCTCTCGGAACTGCGGGCCACGGCCGAACTGCTGCGCAAGCAATCGACCGCGGTGAGTGTCCTGCCCGATCTGCTGAGCGTGATCGAGGCCGAGGAGGCGCACCTGTTCAAGCCGGCTCGCACGCCGATCGGCGGTCTGTGGAACATGCTGACCATCGGTGCACGTTCGATGCTGGCGCGCTGGCGGCTGGAGCGCGCCATTCATCGCATGGTGGTGCTGGCGGCACGTCAGTCGCCGACCCTGGCGGCCCATGGGGCGCGCCTGGCCTCCACGGCGCTGGGCTATGCGGCGCGCCGACTTGATGCCAACCGGTTGGTGGCGGAGCATCACATCTACGTGAAACTGCTGTCGCTGTGGCACTTCGCGCATGTACCCTCGTTCATCATGTTGCTGGTGGCCGGCACCGTGCACGTGATTTTTGTGCACGTCTATTGAGCTTCTGGAACCGACACCGTGCGTAGGGCAGGAGGCCTGTGGTTAACGCGAGTCGTGCTGACAGCATCGCTCATCGCCGCACCGCTCGCTCATAGCGCCTCGGTCGAGAGCCTGCTGATGCCCGACAAGGTGGCCAAGGCCCACGCCAAACTCGAAGGCGTCTGCACCAATTGCCACGATCGCGGCGATCGCGGGCGCCAGAGCGCGTTGTGCCTCGACTGTCACAAGGAAATCGCCACGGACCTGCGCGATCACAAGGGTTATCACGGCCGCATGCCCAATGCCGGCGTCGGCAAGTGCACGGGTTGCCACACCGAGCATCGGGGTCGCGACGCCGACATCGTGCGCCTGAATACCGCGTCCTTCGATCATGAGCGCACCGATTTTCCGCTGGCCGGCGCGCACCGCACACTGGCCTGCAGCAGCTGCCACAAGACCGGTGAGGCCTATCGCAAGGCCACGCCCACCTGCGTCAGCTGCCACAAGAACGATGACTATCACGAGGGCCAGCTCGGCAAGGCCTGCGCCGACTGCCACAACCTCGACAGCTGGGCGGGCGCGCGTTTCGATCACGGCAAGACCAAGTTCGCGCTCACCGGCGCGCACCAGAGCGTGAGCTGCGGTGCCTGTCACCTGGGTGGTCACTATAAAGAGGCACCCAAGGCCTGCGTCGGCTGTCACGCGACCGACGATGCGCACAACCACGAGCGCGGCGACGATTGCGGCAAATGCCACACCACCACCGAGTGGAAGACCGCCAAGTTCAATCACGAAAAAGAGACCGGCTTTGCGCTCCTCGGGCGCCACGCCAAGGTCGATTGCCTCGGCTGTCATCGCAGCGGCAACTATAAGGAGAAGATTCCCAAGGACTGCTACGGCTGCCACAAGGCGGATGATTCGCACGCTGGCCGCTTTGGTCAGAAGTGCGAAGAGTGCCACGACAATGAAGTATGGCACCCTGTGAAATACGATCACCTGGCCAAGACCAAGTTTGCGCTGGTCGGTGTGCACGCCAAACTTGACTGCCACACCTGCCATACGACCATTGTCGAAAAGCCGAAGCTAGGCACGGATTGCGTCGCGTGCCATCGCGCCGCGAGCCCGCACGGCGTGAAGTTCAAGCTGCCGTGCGAGAATTGCCACGGCCAGCAGGACTGGCGCAGCGAGATCAGCTTCGATCACGACCTGACGAGCTACCCGCTGTTGGGCTTACATAATGTCGTCAGTTGCGCCCAGTGCCATCGCACCCAGGCCTTCAGCGCCTCGGGAAGCCGCTGCATTGATTGCCACAAGCAGGACGACGTCCACAAGGGCGGGCTGGGCGACAAGTGCGACTCTTGCCATACACCCAACGGCTGGGCCCTGTGGGCTTTCGATCACATGAAGCAGACCGGGTTCGGCCTGACGGGCGCGCACGGCAAGCTCAAGTGTGTCGATTGTCACCGTAAGCCGGCCGGTGAAGTGAAGCTTTCGCCCGACTGTGTCTCCTGCCATCAGAAGGACGACATACATGCCGGGCAGTTTGGGCGGCAGTGTCAGCGCTGCCATACCACCGTGACCTTTAAGGGCGGCCGAGCAAGGTAGGGATGAGTGCAACATGAAAACCAGGGTTGTTTTCAGTCTTCGTATTACTTGTTTCTTAAGGGCGCAGTGAGTCCAAACGGCGACAGTTGTCACTCGCCCACCAGCTTGGCAGTGTCACAGCTCTGTCAGCTGAACGAGACCGGGTTCGCATTTGCCGGCACGCGCGGCGAGCTAGAGTGCGCTGTAGGGAGTTGCTATGAATAAGATCAATTTTGTGGCCCGATGCTGGCGACCCAAGCCGACCGTGCAAACTGCGCGACTTTGGTTGTTGGTCGCCACAATCGCTACGGCATTCATGCTGCTCACTGTTAATGTGCACGCCGCCGATTCAACTCCCGCACAACGCACGGCGTTCGATCACTTGACCACCGGTTTTGAACTGGTGGGCCAGCACCGCGATCTGCCCTGCGAGTCTTGCCACGTCAATGCGATTTTCAAAGGCACACCGCGTGATTGCGCCGCGTGTCACGGCGTTGGTACGGCGGTGCGCGCCACGGCGAAGCCGGTTACCCACGTGTTGACCTCGAACGTCTGCTCTGCGTGTCATACACCAGTGGGTTGGAGTCCCGCGGTCAACTTTGATCATGCGGAAGTGATGGGTAGTTGCTATACCTGCCATAACGGTGTGCAAGCTCAGGGTAAGGGCCCCAATCACATCGACACCAACATGGATTGCGGAGTCTGCCATTCGACTATTGGCTGGGCCGGCGCGGTGTTCAATCACGTCGGCACCAAATCGGGTTGCGCGACCTGCCACAACGGTTTGGGCGCCACAGGCCAGCCAGCCAACCACGTTCCGACGATACCTGCCGGGGATGGCACCTGCGAAGGGTGTCATTCGCCGACGAATTACACGACCTGGAAAGACGTGATCAGCACCGCAGCCGTTCACACCTCCGCGGCAGGCTGGGCCTGCGCCAGTTGCCACGAGACAGCGACCTTCCTGGGCATGATCGCGAGTACCGCCAGCGCTGCGCATGATTCGCGGCCGCCTGCGGCCTTTGATGCCAATCATCCGGGCGTGGCAGCGGGCGATTGCGGCATCTGTCACGACACCGTTTCATTCACGGCCCTCACTTCATTGCGACCGGCCAATCACATTCCGACCAACGCACCCTGTCTGCAGTGTCACCTGACGCCGGGCCTATACACCCAGTACTCGGTGGCCGGTACCCATGTTGGAGTCACAGAGTGCTTGAGCTGCCACGGTTCGACCGTGGGACCCTTCGCTAACGTCACCATCGTGAATGCCACCTCGACCAATCACATCCCGTTTGGCACGCTGGATTGCAACGGCTCGGGCTGCCATTCGACGAGTAACGTCACGCCCGGCGGATTCAAGATCGGCACCGGGGTAGGTAATATCAATGCGCCGACGTTGACGGTGGCCGGGCACACGACGGTGGCCGGCCAGGTGCCTGCCTGTACGACTTGCCATGAGGCGGCGGCCTATCAGGGCATGATGGCGGGAACCGGGACGACGGCTGGCGATTCGCGACCTTCTGCGATATTCGACGTTGCGCATCCCGCAACCGGCGATTGCGTACAGTGCCACACCACCACGCCGGTCTTTGCGACCAATCTGTCGGCGAGCGGTACCAAGCCGGCCAACCATATCCCGACCAATGCACCCTGCGTGCAGTGCCACACCGTGGCGGGCGACTTCAAGTCTTATTCCGTGACCGGAACTCACATCGGTGTGACTGAGTGTCTGAGTTGCCACGCCCCGACCGTGGCGTCGACCTTTGTAGGCGTGACCATTATCAGCACTGCGGGTAATCACATTCCGATCGGCGCGCTGGATTGCAACGGCTCGGGCTGTCATGGCACGACGAACGTGAACCCGGGCGGCTTCAAGCTTGGCGCTGGCATGGTCGGCAGCATCAATAACCCGACTTTGAATATTGCCGGCCATACAACCGTGGGCGCGGAAGTCGCGGCCTGCTCCACCTGCCACGAAACGGCCGCCTTCCAGGGCATGGTGGTCGGTAGCGGTGCGGCAGCCGGTGACTCGCGGCCGCTGGCGGCACTCGATGCGACGCACCCGGCGACAGGTGACTGCGTGACATGCCACACGACAACGCCGGTGTTCGCCTCCGACCTCACGGCTACTACGGGCCTGCCTGCGGGCCACATTCCAACCACTGCTCCCTGCGTGCAGTGCCACACGACCGCAGGAAACTACAAAGTCTATTCCGTCACCGGCACCCATCAGGGCGTCACCGAATGCCTGAGCTGTCACGCCGCGAACGTGGCCGCAACCTTCCTCAATGTAACCATCACTCCGCTATCGTCCAATCACATTCCAGTGGGCAATCTGGACTGCAGCGGCTCCGGGTGTCATACGACGGCCAACGTCAATCCGGGCGGATTCAAGATTGGCACCGGCGTGGCCAACATCACTACACCGACGCTGAATATCGCGGGTCACGCGACTGTCGCCGGCCAGGTTCCGGCCTGTAGCACCTGTCATGAGGCTGCGAGTTTCCAGGGCATGGTGGCGACCACTGCGGTTCCGCCGGGAGGCGATTCGCGCCCGTCGACTACGCTCGATTCGCTGCACCCGACTACCGGCGATTGCGGCAACTGCCATACCTCGACGCCCACGTTCACCAACGACCTGTTGCCGCAGAATGTTCCGAAGCCGGCCAATCACATTCCGACCAACGCTACCTGCGGGCAGTGCCATACCACGGCCGGCGATTTCAAACAGTATTCGGTGGTCGGCACCCACAAGGGCGTCACCGGCTGCCTGGCGTGCCATGGCACCGGCGTCGGCCCGTTTGCCAACATCACCATTGTTGCCGCCGCGTCGACCAATCACTTCCCGATTGGTACCTTGGATTGCAACGGCTCGGGGTGTCACAGCCTATCGAATGTCAATCCGGGTGGCTTCCTGATGGGGGCCGCGAATATCAAAACGCCCACCTTGAATGTAGCTGGGCACACCACGGTGGCAGGCCAAGTGCCGGCCTGCACGAGCTGTCACGATACGGCGGCCTACACGGGCATGGTGGCCACGGTCAATGCGACCGGTGGCGATTCGCGTCCGTCAACGGCGATCGACAGTTTGCATCCGACGGCTGGCGACTGCTCGAGCAGCAATTGCCATACCTCGACGGCGCCGACCTTTGCCAGCAACCTTGGCGCGGGTTCGAAACCTGCCAATCACATTCCCACCACCGCGCCTTGCACGCAGTGCCATACCACGCCGGGTAACTTCAAGCTTTATTCCGTGGTCGGTACCCACCAAGGCGTCACGACTTGCTTGGGTTGCCACGGCCCGACGGTCGGGCCGTTTGTCAATATCACCTTGGTGACCTCGGCCTCGACCAATCACTTCCCGTTTGGCACCCTGGACTGCAATGGCTCGGGCTGTCATTCGATCAGTAACGTGAATCCCGGCGGCTTCAAGGTGGGGACCGCGAACATCAATGCGCCGACGCTGACGGTTGCCGGCCACACCACAGTGAAGGGCCAAGTGCCCGCCTGCACCAGCTGTCACGAATCCGCGGCGTTCACGGGCATGATCGCCACCACCGCCATGCCGGGAGCCGACTCGCGGCCGTCCACTGCAGTGGATGCGAGCCACCCGACTGCCGGCGACTGCGGCGGCACCTGTCACACGACTTCCGCACCGACTTTCGCCAGCAATGTGGGCGCCGGCTCCAAGCCTTCGAATCACATTCCGACGACGGCCGCCTGCACGCTGTGCCACACCACGGCGGGTAACTACACCTTGTATTCGGTGGTGGGCACGCACCAGGGCGTTACCACTTGCTTGAGCTGCCACGGTCCGAAGGTCGGGCCCTTCGCCAACGTCACCATGGTGACTTCGGCCTCGACCAATCACTTCCCGTTCGGCACGCTGGACTGCAATGGCTCGGGCTGCCATTCGATCAGTAACGTGAATCCTGGCGGCTTCAAGCTCGGTGCGGCGAATATCAACTCGCCGACGCTCACCGTCGCCGGCCATACCACGGTGAAAGGCCAGGTACCGGCGTGCAACAGCTGTCATGAAAGCGCTGCGTTCACCGGCATGATTGCCAGCACCTCGACGCTCGCCGCCGATTCGCGGCCCACGGCGTTCGATAAGGCGCACCCCACCAGTGGCGACTGCGGCGGCGCCTGCCATACGACGACCGCGCCGACGTTCTCGAGCAATTACAACGGTACAGCCAAGCCGCCCAATCACATTCCGACTACGCAGGCCTGCTCGGTCTGCCACACCACGGCGGGGAATTTCGCGGTCGCGGTGATGGGCGCGACGGGACACGCCGGCATCAGCAGCGGTTGCAAGACCTGCCACTCGTATGGGCAGGTGTTCGCGGGCGTATGGGCGGGCGCGGCCACCGGGCCGGTGGCGCCGCCTGCGGGAGCGAGCGGCCATATACCGACGAACCCACCCAATACCAGCGCGCGTGATATCGCTTGCGAGAGTTGCCACAGCGTCAGCAACTTCGCGACCTTCGCGGGCACGGTCATGCGGCACGCATTCGTGACGACCATGCAGTGCATGGCCTGCCACGAATTGGGGATGTCCTGGAAGACCAACACCGGTGTCAGGTTGTGGCAGCGCGACAGCGCGAACCACTATCCTGGAATAGATTGTACCACCGGGTGTCACCAGCATTCGGCAAAGGATAGGCATGTGCTGCGGCGAGTGGCTACAGCGGCTCCCGTCGAGCGAGCGAGTACTGCTGCTGCTGGAGTTGCGGCACTGGGCGGTGGCGCGCTCGGGCGTGGCGGTGTCTTCGATCACCGCCGCGTGGCCGCGACCGCGTGCGTCAGCTGTCACAGTGTCGCGAGCGGAACGGGTAAGACAATCGATCATATTGCGACCAGCAATAACTGTGCGAATTGCCACAGCACGGTCGCGTGGTTGCCGGCGACGCAGGTCGATCACACGCAGGTCATCGGCACTTGCGTGAGCTGTCACAATGGCACGGTGGCGAAGGGTAAGGGCAACAACCACGTCACCAGTGGTAGTACCTGTGAGACCTGCCACACGACGGTTGCCTGGACGCCCGCGCGCTTCGACCACGCGGGCATCGCGCCTGGCAGCTGTACGACCTGCCACGATGGCCTGCATGCAATCGGTCTACCGGGGAATCACGTGCCGACCTCGGCGCAGTGCGATACCTGCCACGGTACGCTGGGCTGGAAACCGGCCAAACTCGATCACGCGAAATTGATCAGCAATTGCGCGAGCTGTCACAACAACGCCATAGCGTTGGGTGTACCGCCCGCGCATATGTCCAGCAAAGTCGACTGCGCCACCTGCCACAGCTATCCGGATTGGTCAGTGCTGCGGTTTGTGCATACTTCAGCTCGGTACCCCGGAGACCATAAGGTCGCCTTGACCTGCACGTCCTGCCATACGACCAACACGGATCAAATTCCGTGGCTGGCCCCGGCCGGTGCTGGGACCTGCGCCGGGTGTCACACCAAGGACTATGTGCCGGTCAAGCATCCGAAAACGGTGTCGGGTCTGCTATATACGGTGAGTGAGCTCGGCGAATGTACGGGTGCCTGCCATGTGTATAGCGATACGAGCTTGAAGACTGTCAGCAAGTCCCTACCCGGACCGTATCACCGAGTGTCGGATGCGGCTTTCAAGCACTAGCGCGCGATGGCTGCGGGCAAGTACCTTTCTGATTGCCGCTCTGGTCACGGGAGCGGCGGTCAGGGCGCAGTCATTCGGTAACGGGGCGAATCGCTTCATCGATCTGGTGGAGCTCGAGGACCACGACGACCAGGCCGACATTGTCATCCAGTTCAATTGTTCGCTCCGCTACCTGACGCACCAGCCGACCTCGGAAGCCAAGGAGCTGCGCATCCAGCTGCAGCCCACTGGCGACTGCGGCGTGCAGCCGGGCGCTTT
The DNA here is from genome assembly GCA_043752035.1 of Gammaproteobacteria bacterium. Taxonomy (GTDB): domain Bacteria; phylum Pseudomonadota; class Gammaproteobacteria; order Steroidobacterales; family Steroidobacteraceae; genus FEN-1191. The sequence continues at coordinate 19,451 of JAYUZE010000277.1, read as the reverse complement.
GATCGCCGGCGAATTGCCGCCGTTGTCGGGTGGCGCCAATATCATCGATGCGGTCCGCGTCAATGCCGACGTTCCCGGACAAGTCACGCTGGATTTCAGTTTTCGAAAGACCGAGCGCTACGTGATTGCGCAGAGCGCCAATTTGCGTAGCCTGCGGTTGCGTTTGATCGATCGGGCGCGCGGCCGCGGCAAGATCATGGTCAATGAACCCAGTGGCGCTGTGAACAGCTACGCTGTAAACCTCGAAGCGCAGCCGGCAGACTTCAAACCCCAAGCCGTACAGCTGGCAAAAGATCGACTCAAGGTAGCAATCTTCGTGAGTCAGGCGGTGGTCGACGGTGTGACCTGGTATCGCCTGCGAGCGGGTCCGCTGGCCAAGCGCGCGGACGCCGACAAACTGCTGAATGCCGCACTCGCGGACTACCCGCGTGCGTGGTTGGCGATTGGGGACGATACGGCGACCACTTCCGAGGGTGCGGGCGAAGCGTTGCCAGCCGTCGAGCGCATCGGCGCCGATCCAGCGCTGGACGCTGCAACGCGCGATAAACTGGTGGCCGATGCACGCGCCGCCATGACGGCCCACGACTACCCGAAAGCCATCGGGCTGCTGACCAAGCTGCAGCGACAGCCCGAGTTTCCGCAGCGTGCCGCGATGCAAGAGCTGTTGGGCCTGGCACGTGAACGCTCCGGGCAATTGGCGCACGCCAAGGCCGAATACGAGGAATATCTGCACCGCTATCTCAATGGCGAGGCGGCGGAACGCGTTGCGCGGCGCCTGGTCACTCTGCGCGCAGCCTCGACCAACGGGCAAACGGGAACGCGCAATGGTGGCGGCCAGTCCGGCCAAGGGTGGAGCTTGAGCGGCGGCTTTGGCCAAACCTTTCGCTACGATGGCACTACCGTCAACAACACCGTCACGACGGCCACACTGGTGCCGACCGCCAACCAGACCGCCAAGCAGAGTAACGACTCGTTGTACAACGACGCCGATCTCTTGGCGCGGCGCCGTGGCGAGCGCTTCGATTTCATCGCTCGCACCAGCGTCGGCTATGCCAAGAATTTTGCGGGCGCGTCGGCCACTGCCGCCAGCAATTCCAATAAGCGCGTCAGCGTAGCCTCATTGGAGATCGACGATCGACAGTGGGGTCTGCTGGCGCGCATTGGGCGGCAGTCGCAAAATCTCGACGGCGCGCTGGGCGCGTTCGACGGGCTATACGCGGCTTGGCAAATCAAACCGGCGATCGGCTTGAACTTCACCACGGGTTTTCCGGTCGAGCAGACTAACGTGGGCATCAAGACCGCGCGCAAGTTTTGGGCGGTGGCGGTACCCTATACGCCGGTGGGAAAACATTGGGACGCCAGCGTGTTCTTTACGCAGTGGCGGTTTGATACGCTGACCGATCGCCGCGCGGTGGGCCTGCAGGCGCGCCTGTTGCTGCCGCGCAGTTCGCTGACCGGCTTCGTGGACTACGACACGTTCTACAAATCGCTGAATACCGCCACCATTCTCGGCACATTGCAGTTGCCGGCGCGCTGGAATCTGAGTTTCGACGCCGAGCGGCGCAATGCGCCGGTGCTGACGACTCGCAACGCGCTTATTGGCCAGCCCTTTACCAGGCTGTCGCAATTGCTCGATTTCGACGTGAACACCTTGGGCATCCCCGTCGATCAGGCGACCGAGATGATCTATCGAGACGCCCGTAACAACACGCCCCTTTCAACCAACTACAGCCTGACCGCCACCAAGCCCTTGGGCCAACGTTTTCAGTTTGCCACCACCGTCAGCGCCCAGAAGCTGGGCGCCACGACGACTACCGGTAGCCAGGTGCCATTGCAGGAGGCTACCGGTCTGCAGCTGGCCTATCAGGCGCAAGTTTTTGGCTCCAATATCTGGCGCGAGGGCGACTTCACTGTCCTGAGTGCGGCCTATTCCAATACCCAGTCGGGCAAGCTGGCCTCGCTTGGGGTGACGACGCGTACGCCTATTGGCGGGGCCTGGCGATTGGGCCCCCGACTGACGGTCGATCGCCAGCAGCTGGCCAGCGACTCCAGCATTAGCTTGAGCTTCATACCGTCCGTGCTCCTGGACTACCAGCGCGGTCGTCGACTGCTGCAGTTCGAGGCAGGCGGGCAAATTGGCCGCCGCAGCGTGACACAGCAGATCCAAAGCACGACTGCACAGCAGACCCAGAACACAAAGCGCTACTATGTGAGCCTTGCCTATCGAATAGGATTCTGAATGTGTCCAGCGTCAGCCGCGCCTTAGCCCTGTTGGTGGCGTACGCCTTGCTGGTCGGCTGTGCCACGGCTCCCGAGGCGCCTGCACCTTCCGAGTACCTGGACGAACAGACCGGCGCGACCGTAACCGCCCTCGACAAACCACTGGTGTTTGCGCGTGATCGCAGCGAACGTGCGGCTAACCTGCGGGACTATGTCACCCTGGCACCCGCGGCCGTCAACCGCGGCGGCAAGCGCGAATTGGTCCTGGTGGCCTATGTCTGGTCGACGCTCGATGCGCGCTATGAACCGGCGACTTCGGCTACCCAGTCATTGATACTGGTGGCCGATGATCGGCGCATCAAGCTCGATGCGAATGGCAAAACCCCCTCTGATCTGGGCATCGCACAAGCGGTGTATGTGCCTGCGGGCCAGCTTGTTAAGCCGCTGGTCTTCCCCACCGATGTTGCCACCCTGCGCTTCATCGCCGCCGCACGCGGCTTGCAGGTGCAAGCCAAACTCGACGATGTCGTGATTGCGTACGAACTCTGGGACGATCAACGCGCGGCTCTCGGTCGCTTCGCGCGATTCCTGGGCGGCGAGCGATAAATCAGTAGGCGATAAACGGCCCATTGCCCGCCGAGCTGGTTTGACCCTCAAACGTCATAAATACCTGGCGACCAAAAAAGAACGGTAGTCCCCAATCAAAAGAGTTGGGGTCGGAACTGGGGCCGCCGACGTCGTTGAAAGCCGCAAAGTTGCCGTTGACCGTGGTGACCGATTCTTCGTTGACGATCGTGAAGGATACCGTGGTTGGCATATTGTTAGCGCCCACACCCTGATTCGTGGCGCTCAGTGACTGGGCGGTGGCCGGGCAGTAGAAGCCGGCGGTGGCACAGCTCGTCAAGCTGGTATCCGCAAAGAAATAGCCGTTGGATCCGGTATCCAGAAAGCTGGCCGCCATGGTCTTGCCTTTGTAGGTGGTCGTGAAGTTACCGGTCAGCGGATCCAGGCCCAGCAGCGTCGCGCCGCCCAGTTGGTTGTTCGATTCGGTGTCTATACCCAAGGCCAGGGCGCCAGTGACGGTACTTTGACCCGCGCGCCCAATGGCGGGCAGGACAATGAGTGCGCCGTTGTGATCGTTCCCGCCCAGCTGGCTGATTGGATTTTGCAACTCCATGGCCAACGAACTGACGGTTGTGCCGACGCAGCCGCTGGCCGGACAGCCATAGTAGTAGCCCAAGCCGCCGGGGTTGGCGATCGTGAGGCACACGGGGCCGCAGTCTTGAAGGAACACGCTGATGCCGAGTACGCCATTGGATCCGAAGGTGGCTACGGAATTCAATCCTGCCGGAGGCGTCGCCAGGTTGCTCTCCGAACAGTCCGTGGGCGTGACCGGGATGGTGGGGTCCGCCGTATGGTCATTGATGAGCTGCACGGCAAGATTGCTGGCCTTGCCATTGGCGATCTGCACGTCAGCGGTGCGAACGCTGCCCCAGACGTAGTCTTTGTTAGCGAAAATCAGACACTCGAACATCGGATCGCCCGCGGCTGTATGCACGGCAGGCAGGGTCAGCGTGGGCGACAGTACCGAGGCGATGATGCGCAGTCCGGTGGAGGCCGAGTCCAACAGGATATGATCGATGGTCTGACAGTTTGTCGTGCCGGGGGCGCAAATCGTTACGCTGACCGATGGGATATTAATCAACTGCCGCGTGGGGCCCGCATCGACAACGATCGGAATCACATTGGGCCCGGTGGGCAGAACCAAGGGCGGTGGCCCGCCGGAACCACTGCCCGCGCCGCCGCCACCGCAATTGCTCAAAGGGGCCAGCAGCAGGAGCGCCGCGCATCGCACCAGCGCGCTGCGCAGCCTCACTTCAAGTCTCCCTCAGCCACGCCAGCGGGGAGTAACTGTGGCAGCCAGGCGACGCCGGAGAAATACCGCATATGGCCGCTCGAGCGCACGACCAGATCGGGTTGCTCAATGCGCATGTGCGAGCGTGCGGAATCCGCGGTCGGCGCTGCGCTCGCGTACTGCTCGAAATGCGTGCCCAACATCAGGCGCATGCTGGGTTTAAATGGCCCTTGCCAGGCGATTGCAAACACGACACCGGCACTGGAGACGAACTCCCGGATCGTGACGCCCTCGGGCGTCTGAAGCTCGTGCAAGGTGTAGTTCCGGCCAGCCGCAATGCGGTGGCTGGCCTTCATCGATACCGTGTCTTGCGCTACGGAGGCCGCCAGATCGCCGAGCGCCGCCGAAGCAGGGGGGGCGCAAAAGCCAGCGCCAATCATTGTCATCAGCGCCACAGCCGCATAACTTCGCCGACGCGCCAACATGGTCAAAAGGGCGATTGGCACCGAATGCACTCCCGATAGCGCCGCAGTCGAAGTGGCACAGTGCATTGTGGCACTTCGAGCGCGCGCGCCCGTCATGTCGCGTGCGACCGACAGGCGGGACTCAGCCGACGGCCTCGGCCGCGCCAGAGCGTGCCGACCGGCGCCGTTCGTGCTCCTTGAGGAAGCGCTTGCGGATGCGGATGTTCTCGGGGGTCACTTCCACCAGTTCGTCATCGGCGATGAATTCGACGGCGTATTCGAGCGTCAATTGGATCGGCGGCGTCAGTATCACCGCCTCGTCCTTGCCCGAGGCGCGCACGTTGGTGAGCTTCTTGGTCTTGATCGGATTGACCACCAGGTCATTGTCGCGCGTGTGGATGCCGATGATCATGCCTTCGTACAGTTTTTCGCCCGGGCTGACGAACATGCGGCCGCGCTCCTGCAGCGCGAACAGCGCATAGGCCACGGCCACGCCGTCCTCATTGCTGATCAGCACGCCGTTGTGGCGATCGGGAATCTCGCCCTTGACCACATCGAAGCCGTCGAAAATATGGCTGATGAGGCCGGTGCCACGCGTGGTGGTCATGAACTCGCCCTGGAAACCGATCAGGCCGCGCGCGGGCACGCGATACTCCAGGCGCACGCGCCCGTTGCCGTCGGCCGCCATGTCGGTGAGCTCGGCCTTGCGGCTGCCGAGTGCTTCCATCACTGCGCCCTGGTGATCGGCATCGATATCGACCGTGAGCGCTTCGAAGGGCTCGAGCGTCTTGCCGTCGACGATCTTTTTCAAGACCTGCGGCTTGCCCACGGCGACTTCATAGCCTTCGCGGCGCATGTTTTCGATCAGGATCGTCAGGTGCAGCTCGCCGCGACCCAGTACGCGGAATACGTCGGGCTCGCCGGTGTCCTCGACACGCAGCGCGACATTGCTCTGCAGCTCGCGCATCAGGCGCTCGCGGATCTGGCGGCTGGTAACGAATTTGCCTTCGCGACCGGCGAAGGGCGACGTGTTCACCTGAAAATTCATCGCCAGCGTGGGCTCATCCACCTGGATCGGCGGCAGACCCTCGGGTTGTTCAGGCGAGCAGACGGTCAGACCGATGTTGACCTCGTCGATGCCGGTGAGCGCGACGATATCGCCGGCCATCGCTTCCTCGACGCTCTCGCGCTGCAATCCCTTGAAAGTCAGTACCTGGGCGACCTTTGCGGTACCACGGTCTTCATCGCCCTGGCGCAGCACCACGTTGCTGCCGGCGCGCAAGGTGCCGCGGCGAATGCGGCCGATGCCGATGCGCCCGACATAGGAGTTGTAGTCGAGCGTGGAGATCTGCAGCTGCAGCGGGCCCTCGACATCGGTCTGCGGCGCCTTCACGTATTGCAGGATCGCTTCGAACAGCGCGTTCATGTCCGCGTCGCGCCGGGTCGGATCGGTGCTCGCCCAGCCCTGTAGCGCCGAGGCATAGATCACCGGAAAATCGAGCTGCTCGTCGGTGGCGCCGAGTTGGTCGAACAGGTCGAAAGTCTGGTCGATCACCCAGCCCGGACGCGAGCCGGGGCGGTCGATCTTGTTGACCACCACGATCGCCTTGTGGCCGAGCGCCAGCGCCTTGCGTGTGACGAAGCGGGTCTGCGGCATCGGTCCTTCGACCGCATCGATCACCAGTAGTACGGCGTCGACCATCGAGAGCACACGCTCGACCTCGCCACCGAAATCGGCATGGCCGGGGGTGTCGACGATGTTGATGCGGGTGCCGCCGTATTCGATCGCGCAGTTCTTGGCGAGGATCGTGATGCCGCGCTCGCGCTCGATGTCGTTGGAATCCATCACGCGCTCGCCGACCTTCTCGTGCGAGGCGAAGGTGCCCGACTGCTTCAGCAGGCAGTCGACCAGCGTGGTCTTGCCGGGGTCGACGTGGGCGATGATGGCGATGTTGCGGATCGGGCGCTGCATGGGAACCTGGGCCGGCGAAAAGGGCGTGGAGGGTACCAGAAGCCCGCGCGCAACGCCTGCGCGGTCTTTCGGAGCAGATTTTGAGTAGCTGCTGGCAAATATATAAGGATATGTTTATATATAAGCCATGCCTATCTCCATGCCCATGGCCGCGCCCAGCCACCGTCTGCCCGAAGCACTCAGGGCGCTGAAGGCGCTGTCAGATCCCACCCGCCTGCGCCTGGTGCTGTTGCTGAGCCATGGAGAGCTCACCGTGGGCGAGTTGTGCCGCGTGCTGGGTCAGAGTCAGCCGCGCGTGTCGCGCCACCTGCGGCTGCTCAGCGAGGCCGGCGTACTCGATCGGTTCCGCGAGCTGCAATGCATCTACTACCGCACCCCGGCGAGCGGGGCGAGGCCAGCCTGGCTGGCCGGGCTGCTCACTGGCATCGATGCCGACGACAGCGCCCTGCGGCGCGATTGCACGCGCCGCGCAGCCGTGATGGCCGAACGCCTGCCGGCGCCGGGCAGTGCCCTGGCGCAGCACGAATTCACAGGCCGTGTGCAGGCAACGGACGAGGCCGACGACCGCGAACTGGCCGCGATGCTGCAAGCCGAATTCGGCCACGCCAGTTGCGGAGCGCTGCTCGACATCGGCACCGGTTGTGGTCGAATGCTCGAGTTGCTCGGGCGCCAGGCCAGGTACGCGATCGGCATCGACAGCTCGCCTTCGGCACTGCGCCAGGCGCGCTCGCGTGTCCATGGCCTGGGTCTCGCACACTGTGAATTTCGCAGCGGGAATATGTACGCGCTGGGCTACCCGGCGGCCAGCTTCGATACCGTCACGATCAGCGGTGTGCTGGCGGGTGCCGCGCGCCCGGTGGCAGTGCTGATGGAGGCCGCGCGCGTGCTGCGCAGCGGCGGCCGCCTGTTCCTGATCGACCGCGCCGAGGCGCTGACGCTGTGCCTGCAGCCGTGGATCGCCGCAGCGGGACTGCAGCTGCGCGTGCTGCGTCCCTGCGAACTTCGCTGCGGCCGCACCTTGATCGCGGTGGCGCAGCTACCACCCCTTGCCGCCCAGGCCGGCGACGACGAAGCAGAGACATGCTGATGGCGACCAGTAACGGCCCCCCTCATCCACCCAAGCCCGCGCCCGGCCGCGGCGCCGTAGAAACGGTGCGCGGCTTCTTCAGTGTGTTCCGCTACGGCCGCCATGCGGTGCGCCTGGTGTGGGATACCAACCGGCCGTTGCTGGCGGCCGCGGCACTTTTGACGTTGGCCGGCGGCCTGCTGCCTGCGGGCGTGGCCTGGGTGGGTGCGCAGATCGTCGACGCGGTGGTGACGGCGATGAATGCCCCCGGGCACGAGCTGCAGCGGGTGCTGCGCCTGGTGCTGCTCGAAGGCCTGCTGGTGGCGCTGCTGGCCGGCGTGCAGCGCGGGCTGTCGTTGTGCCAGGCGCTGCTGCGCGCGCAGCTCGGTCAGCGCGTCAACGTGATGATCCTCGAGAAAGCCCTGACGCTCGAGCTGCGGCATTTCGAGGACTCGGAGTTCTACGACAAGCTCACGCGTGCGCGCCGCGAGGCCTCGAGCCGGCCGCTGAGCCTGGTGATGCGCACCTTCGGCCTGGTGCAGAACGCGATCTCGCTGCTAAGTTTTGGCGTACTGCTGGTGAATTTCTCGCCGTGGACGGTGGCGGTGCTGCTGCTGGCAGGGGTACCTGCCTTCATTGCCGAGGCGAAATTCTCCGGCGATGCCTTTCGCCTGTTTCGCTGGCGCTCGCCCGAGACGCGCATGCAAATGTATCTCGAGACCGTGCTGGCGCGCGAGGATCATGCCAAGGAAGTGCGCCTCTACGGCCTAGGCGAGCGCTTCCTGGCGCGCTATCGGGATATTTTCACGCGCCTGTATCGCGAGGATCGCGCGCTCTCGATCCGCCGCGACAGCTGGGGCTTCGTGCTCAGTCTGGTGGCAACCGCGACGCTGTACGCGGCCTATGCCTGGATCGCCATCACCACGGTCAGGGGCGGCATCACGCTCGGGCGCATGACGATGTACCTGATGCTGTTTCGCCAGGGGCAGGGCGCGGTGACCTCGATACTCTCGGCGGTCGGCGGCAGGTACGAGGACAACCTCTATCTTTCTACGCTTTACGATTATCTGGATACCCCGGTCGGCGCACCGCTGGGTGCGGCAGTGCGCGGACCCAAGCCCGAGGATGGCATCCGCTTCGAGCGCGTCAGCTTCGCGTATCCGGATGCCACCGAACCGACCCTGCGCGATATCGACCTGCATCTGCCGCCCGGCAGCTCGCTGGCGCTGGTGGGCGAGAACGGGTCGGGCAAGACCACCCTGATCAAATTGCTCACGCGGCTGTATGCGCCGAGCTCGGGTCGCATCCTGTTCGAGGGACTGGATATCCGCGAATGGGAAGAGGGCGCGCTGCGCAATCGCCTCGGCGTGATTTTCCAGGATTTCGCCCGCTACCAGTTGCAGGTTGGTGAAAATGTCGGTGCCGGCGATGAGGCGCACTTCGAAGACGAAGACCGGTGGCGTACCGCCGCCGCGAAAGGTCAGGCGGCGGAATTCATCGAGCAGTTGCCGCTGGGCTACGCCACGCAGCTGGGCAAATGGTTTCGCGACGGCCGCGAGCTCTCTGGCGGCCAGTGGCAGAAGATCGCGCTGTCGCGCGCCTTCATGCGCACCGGCGCCGATGTGCTGGTGCTCGATGAGCCGACCGCCGCAATGGATGCGCGTGCCGAAGCCGAGATCTTCGAGCACTTCCGCCAGCTCGCGCGCGGGCGCATCACCATCCTGATTTCCCATCGCTTTTCGACCGTGCGCATGGCGGATCAGATCGCGGTGCTGGATCGCGGCCGCATCATCGAGCGTGGCAGCCATGCCGAGCTCACTGCCGCCGGTGGCCACTACGCGCAGCTGTTTGCGCTGCAGGCGCGGGGCTATCAATAGATTCGGCCAACTCGGGTACAATCGCCGCCATGGAAGAAATTGCGGATACCTTTGATTCAGCCTTCACCAAAGCGGTGGACCTGGGCAATCGCCTCGCCGGCAAGGACAAGGAAGCCGACCTGTGGGACATCGCTGATGGCCTGCTGGCCGGCGCCGTGCAGTACTGGCTCTATTCGCGCCAGCCCTGCGGTGATGCGCGCTGTGAGGACTGCCTGCCGCTGAGCACCGCGCAGGCGCGCCTCGCCGAGTTACAACGGCTGATCGGCCAGGTGGCCGCCGAGAGCGAATATTTCCACGCGCCCACCGACGCCAACGCCGGCCGCGCCTGAGCCACGGACTGCGCCCGATCTGTGGCCTCAGGCGGCGGTAACTTCCGCCAGCGCCGCCTCGAGCTTGTCCAGGCCTTCAGCCAGCAAGGCATCGCTGATGGTCAGCGGCGCGAGAAAGCGGATCACGTTGTTGTAGACACCGCAGGAAAGGATGATCAATCCCTGCCTGGCTGCAGCCTGCACCAGCGCGCGGGTCAGATCCGCATCCGGTTGTTCGGCACTGCGATTCTTCACCAGCTCGATGGCCACCATCGCACCCACGCCGCGGATCTCACCGATCGCGCTGAAACGCTGCTGCAGTGTGCGCAGTCGCGCCTGCAACTGCTCGCCCAGGCGCTGCGAGCGTGCCAGCAATCCTTCCGAGGCAATCACCTCGAACACGGCCAGCGCGGCGGCGCAGGCCAGCGGCGAGCCGGCGTAGGTGCCGCCGAGTCCTCCCGGCGGCGGCGCATCCATGATCTCGGCCTTACCGACGACCGCCGAGAGCGGCAGGCCGCCAGCGATACTCTTGGCCACAGTCATCAGGTCGGGTTCGACGCCGGCATGCTCGATCGCGAACATGCGGCCGGTGCGGCCGAAGCCCGACTGGATTTCATCGACGATTAGCAATATGCCGTGCCGGTCGCACAGCGCGCGCAGCGCCTTGAGGAAATCGGCGGGTGCGATGTAGAAGCCGCCTTCACCCAGCACTGGCTCGATGATGATCGCCGCGACCTGAGCCGGATCGACATCGGCCTTGAACAGTTGCTCGATCGCCGCCAGCGACTGCGCGCTGCTGACGCCGTGATATTCCATCGGAAAGGGCACGTGATACACGTTGGGCAGCAGCGGGCCGAAGCCCGCCTTGTAGGGCTGCACTTTGCCGGTCAGCGACATGGTCGCGAGCGTGCGGCCGTGAAAGCCGCCGCTGAAGGCGATCACGCCGGCGCGTTTGGTGTGATAGCGCGCGATCTTCAGCGCATTCTCGACGGCCTCGGCGCCGGAGGAAAACAGAATGGATTTCTTCGGCGTGGGGCCGGGTGCCGCCTTGTTCAGCCGTTCGGCCACTTCGATGTAGTTCGCGTAGGGCGTGATCTGGAAGGCCGCATGTGTGAGCAGATTGAGCTGTGCGGTTACCGCGGCAATCACCTGCGGATGACAGTGACCGACATTCAGTACCGCGATGCCGCTGGCGAAATCGACATAGCGCCGGCCCTCGACATCCCAGAGTTCAGCATTGCTGGCGCGCGCCACGTAGGTGGGCAACGAGTTGGCGACACCGCGTGGAATGGCGGCGGTACGGCGCTGCTGTAGCTCGGCATTGCTGGTCATGATCTTCCCTGGTAGTGATGGGCGCGCGGGCCGCGAATTATAGGCCCTGTACGCCGGTATATGGCCGCAGGCGCATAAGGTTTGTAGCAATTCTCAAGGCAATTTCGTTTGCTGCCAAGGGGTTGCGTCGCTAGAATCGCCGCGCCCCGGTTTTTAAGCGGATTGAAGCCATCTTGAGTGAACCCCTCGCCGTAGAAGTCGTCATTGTCGGAGCCGGACCCGCCGGCCTTTTCCAGGTCTTCGAGCTCGGACTGCTGGGCGTCAAGGCCCACGTGCTCGATACGCTGGCAGCCCCGGGCGGCCAGTGCACCGAGCTCTATCCGGACAAGCCCATTTACGACATTCCGGCGCTGCCGGTGTGTGGTGCCCAGGAACTGGTCGATCGGCTGGTGCAGCAGATCAAGCCCTTCGGCGCCGAATTTCACTACGGCGAAGAGGCCGTGGAAGTGCGCAAGCAGGACAACAACCGCTTCCGCGTGGTGACCAGCCTCGGCACGGTGTTCGACGCCGGCGCGGTGGTGATCGCCGCGGGCGTGGGTTCCTTCCAGCCGCGCCGGCTGGCGCTCGAGGGCGCCGAACATTTCGAAGGTAGCCAGATTCATTACAAGGTGCGCACCGCGGCCGACTATCACGGTCGCCGCCTGGCCATCTTTGGCGGTGGCGATTCGGCGCTCGACTGGGCGATGGAACTCGCACCGAAAGCCGCGGCGCTGACCCTGGTGCACCGCCGCGCAGAGTTTCGCGGCGCGCCGGCGTCAGTAGCGCGCGTGCGCGAGCTCGAGGCTGCGGGTAAGCTGCGCTTCATCGAGGGCGTGGCGGGCGCGTTGCGCCAGAGCGATGGGCGCCTGGGTGGCGTGGATATCAAGGGGGCCGATGGCAGCGTGCTTGCGATCGATGCCGAGCAGCTGCTGGTATTCTTCGGGCTCGCGCCCAAGCTCGGGCCGATTGCCGAGTGGGGGCTCGATCTCGACAAGCGTGCACTGAAAGTCGATACCGAGAAATTCGAGACCAATATTCCCGGCGTTTTCGCCATCGGCGACATCAATACCTATCCGGGCAAGAAAAAACTGATCCTGTCCGCTTTTCACGAAGCGGCGCTGGCGGCCTTCGCCGTGCAGCACTATCTGTATCCGGCTAAGAAGCAGTTCCTGCAGTACACGACCACCAGTCCGGCGATGCACAAGCGCCTGGGCGTGGCGGTCAGCTAGTCGTCCAGGCATGGATCAACGCCTCGCCGCCCTGCAGCGCCTGCTCGAGCTGGAGCAGATCGAGCTCAATATATTTCGCGGCGAGAGCCGCGACATCGGCAGCCCACAGGTCTATGGCGGCCAGGTGCTGGGCCAGGCGCTCAAGGCCGCGTACGCCACAGTCGATGCTGATCGGCGCGCGCACTCGCTGCATGCCTATTTCCTGCGGCGTGGTGACTTCAATGCACCGATCGTCTACTTCGTCGATCGCAGTCGCGATGGCCACAGTTTCACCAGCCGCCGGGTAACGGCGATCCAGCACGGCGAGCAGATCTTTCACCTGTCAGCTTCATTTCAGCTGCCGGAGGAGGGGCTGCATCATCAACTGGATATGTCCCCGGTGCCGCCGCCCGAGTCGCTCGACCCCGCGGTGCCCTTCGGCGCCGAGGCGATCGCGCATTTTCCCGAGCGCCTGCAACAGAAATACATGCGCGAGCGGCCGTTCGAATTCCGCGTGGTCCCGCCGCAGCTCTCGGGCAGCCCCAGTGGTGTGCCCCGGCAGTTCTTCTGGCTGCGCACCGTCGATAAATTGCCCGACGATGACGTGCTGCACCGTTGCCTGCTGGCCTATGTGTCCGATTTTCACCTGCTGAGCACGGCGTTGCTGCCGCATGAGCAGCAGGCACCGCGCGGCCGCCTGGTGGTCGCCAGCATCGATCACGCCATGTGGTTTCACTGGCCGCTGCGGGTCGACGACTGGCTGCTGTATGCCACCGACAGCCCGAGCGCTTCCGGCGCGCGCGGATTTACGCGCGGAAGCCTCTATACTCGTGACGGCCGGCTGGTGGCGAGCACGGCCCAGGAAGGGCTGCTGCGCCTGCTGCCGCCCGCTGGCGCGTGATCGACCGACCACGCAAGCTGAGGGATTGGCCATGAAGAGCGGATCCGGATCGCGAATCTTCGTGCTGGTGGCGCTGGCCTGCGTCGCTGCCTCGCGCGCTGTGCTGGCGGCCGAGGAAACCGACGCCAGTCGCGACCAATACGTGCGCAAGCTCAAGGAGCTCGCCTGGGTCAAGGGACCGACCAGCGTACCGGTCGGCAAGAACGCCAAGCTGATGATTCCTGAGAACTATGTCTTCCTCGATACCGCCAATACCAGCAAGTTCGAAGAACTCAATGAGAATCTCAGCAACAACAAGGAAGTGATGGTCGCGCCCGCCGATCTGCACTGGAGCGCCTACCTGGAATTCGACGAGGGCGGCTACGTCAAGGACGATGAAAAGATCAATGTCGATGACCTGCTCAAATCACTGCAGGAAGGCACCGAGAGCACCAACGCAGAGCGCCAGAAGCGTGGCTGGACACCGCTCCATGTGCTGGGTTGGGCGGCGCCGCCGGCCTATAACCACGACACCAAGCGGCTGGAGTGGGCCACGAAGTTGCAAAGTGACAATGGCACCGGCGTCAATTTCTTCACCAAGATACTTGGCCGGCGCGGCCATACCTCGGTGGTGATGGTGACAGCACCGAGCGGGCTCAATGATGCAGAGGCTGCGCTGAATACCGTGCTGGATGGCTACGCCTACAGCGCGGGCGAGACCTATGCCGAGTGGAAGCCCGGTGACAAGGTGGCCGAGTACGGCCTCGCGGCGCTGGTGCTAGGCGGCGCTGCGGCGGTAGCTACGAAAAAAGGCCTGTGGGCGGTGATCGCAAGCTTCCTGGCGGCGGCGTGGAAAGCCGTGGCGGCCGCGGTGGTGACGGCTGGTGCCTGGCTGCGCAACCGGTTCAAGAAGTGGAAGTAAGAGTGACATCGCCGCGGTGTTGAGTGCTAGTGGCGAACTGCTGTTGCCCGCTGGGGCGATTGCTTTTTATCTTTACGATTCGCTGCTGTGGCTGTTCGGTGACGAGCTGGTATTGATCCGCGGCGCGCGCCGCTGGACGAGCGCCGCTGGATCCGACTGGCTGCTGCTGCGCCGCCGCCTGTATCTGCCGAATCCCTTTGCGCCGCACCTGCTGCTGTGGCGCGCCTGCTGGTCGCTGAGCGCACGCGGTGGCGCGATCACCGATCTGGCGCAGCTCGCGACCCTGCAGCCTGCGCTGCGCCCGCTGCGGGTACTGGTGCTCATCCAAATGCTGCTGATTGTGATCGCGCTGCCGGCCTGTGTACTTGCTGGCCTGACACCACTCGCGCTGCTGGTGCTGCTGGGCGCGATCTACCTGGTCGCGGGCGCGGCGGTCGCCTGGATCTGGTGGCGGCGTGCGGCGCTGGGTCTGTCAGCGCGTGTCTGCCGGGGCCTGAGCCTGGACGCCCTGGCCTGTCCGCCATTCGCGATCAACCTAGTGCGCAAGATTTCACTGCTGGGCGCGGTGCGCGGGGAGCTCTCGGCCCAGGCGCGCGCGGTATTCGAGCCTGCAGCCTTCCGGCGCCTGCGTGCGACGCTGTTGCGGCGTGTCGCTGAGCAGCTTGCAGTGGCGGCCGATGGCAGCGCGGCTCACACTGAGCTGCTGACTTATCAACACGAACTGCAGGAGCCGCGACCTTGACCCGCTATGAGATGATCATTTCGCTGCTGTGCCTGATCGCGGGCTACGTGGCCGTGAGCTGGACCCTCGATCGCACGCGTGCCGCTGGCAAGCGCGGCGCGGCAACGCCGGAGGCAGGGTCTGCTGGCGCCGGTCCCTCGCCGGGCGCCGATTCACCGCGGCCGCCGCCCGCGACTACGATGCCCTGGTACGTGGTGCTGGATGTCGATCGCGGCGCGAGCCGGGCGGCGATCACTGCGGCCTACCGTGCGCGCATTAGCCAGTATCATCCGGACAAGGTGGCGCGCATGGGGCCAGAGATCCGCGCACTGGCGGAGAAAAAATCGGCCGAGATCAACGCTGCCTATGAAATGGCGATCAAGAATATTGGCGGCGTCTGAGTCCGTTCAGTGCCTGTGACTCAGCGTTCCGCGCTACTGTCTGGCGGTACCCGCTGTCCCTGCTGCCCCGGTTGCAGCGGCAGCGGCGTGCTGGCGCGCGCATAGTTGTCGCGCAGGTTCTGCGCCACGCGGGTACGGCCGCACTGCTGCGCGTAGCGGGCCAGGGCGTCGGTATCGGCAGCCGTGTCCAATGCAAAATCGCCTACCCGCGCCAATGCGGCCTCGGCGGTGGCCAGCGCTGCTGCCAATTGCTGCGTCTTGACGAACTGCACGACCAGCGTGCGGGCCACGGTGCGCAAGCCGCGCTGCTCGGGCCAGTGTGCTGCCTGCGTCACGATCGCCTGGGCGTCGCTCATGTGCTGGCCTGGATCGGTAGCCGCCACCCAGGCGAGCAGCGCGACGCTGGCGCGCGGCGCATCGCGCACGCGTATCGATGCGTACACGGTATCGACGACGCGTTGGCGTCGCCGTTCGTGCTCGAGCGCGTTGCGTTCCGCAAACCACTCCGGGCTGAGGCACGGCTCGAATCTCAGTGCTTCGCGGCGCAGGAACAGCGTGCCGCCAATCAGCGCATACAGGCACAGCCACAGCAAGGCGATCAGCAGGTAGCTGACCGGTGGCCACAGCGGCGCGCGCGCCAGCAGGTAGATACCGAGCACACAGACCGTCAGGCCCACGAGCAGCAGCAGGTAGTAGTGGCCCAACCCACGCAGTGTGCGCCACAGTGCCGGCGGCGAGATCGCATCGAGCGCGCGCTGATGCATCGCCAGTGCGCCTGCAGATGCCGGAAACAACAGCAGCGCCACCAGTCCCAGGCAGGCGCTCCAGCGGCTGTGCTCGAAATACACCAGTGCCGCGACGCCGCTACCCAGCACCACATGCACCAGCGGCCGGGCGCCGCCAAAGGGTCCAAGCATTTCCGCCGAGGCTACCGGTGCTGCGATCACGCCGTTGGCGGCGTGATCGAGCAGTGCGTTGGCGTACTTGTTCAGCCACGAGAGCAGGAATATCAGCGGTAACGCCACCAGCGGTCCAACCAAGGTCGCCAGTGCCATGCACAGCGCCGCTGCCACTGCGATGGAGCCCATCAGCAGCAGGCTGGTGAACTGGAAGGGCATGGCCAGCGCGCGCAGCAAGGTCATGATCGAAGCATCCCGCCGGAAAGCGACGCTCAGTCTAACGCGCCGCCATCCGACGGGGGATACCCGTCGCCTTCAGTCGGCAGTGTGGGCGCTCGCCTTGATCACGCCGAACAGGCCGTTGCTCTCACCATCGGGACCGGCCGTGAAATACAGCGACTCGGGGCTTGACCTCGAGCCGCCGCCGAATGACAGCGCCCACAGGCCGTCGATCGCGATCGCCGCGCCGTGGGTGCTGCGCAAGCTGCCGATGACATGCCCACGAGCATCGAAGGCGTTGATGCGTCCGTCCTTGAAATTGCCGACCAGGATGGCACCACTGAACTGGCCGAAGCCATAGGGTGCGCGCGCCAATCCCCAGGGCGAGTCCAGCACGCCACGCTGCGCGAAGCGGCGCAACAGGTGGCCATCGGTATCGTAGACATCGACATAGCCGCTGCCCGGTCCGCCGACATCATCGTGCCGGTCGGCGTTCTGTTGCGCGTAGGTGACCCACAGATCGCCGTCGATGTTCTGGATGCCAAAGGGCGCGAAGCCCGTAGGCAGGCGCGGATCGCTGAAGCTGCCGGCGACCGCCACCGGATTGAACTGGTTGTCGAACACATCGATGCGCCCATTGTGGAAATCGGTCGCATACAGGTGATTGCCAGTGCCATTGCTGCCGAAGGCGAGGCCTTTGTACACGGCGCCCGTGGCGCTGTTGTCGATCGCGGTCACCGCGCTGCCGAGATTGGCCTGCGGGTTCCATCCGGCCACCGTGCCATTCTCGGTGTCGAAGATGAATACCGAGGCGAGCGTCGTGCCCGGCACGTGAAAGCCAGAGGTCGGATTCCAGATCATGCCGGTAGGTGCACCGTTGGATCCGGGATCGGCGCCGGCCGGCGGTGGCACTGTCACCACCAGAGGCAATACGCTGCCGTCGCCGCGGTAGAGCGTCGACACGCCGGCCGCATTGTCATTGACCCAGAACGGCCCACCCGGCGCGAAGGCAATGCCCCAGGCGTTGCGCAGATTCGGATCCACCGAATTGGCCTGGCCGTTTTGGTTGGCGGCCAGATTGCTGACCGTGAAAGTGACGCCGTGCTCGGCCGATCCCTCGCCAGGGTCGGCGAAAGCCGGCGAGGTGAGGGCCAGTGTCAGTACACACATTGTTGCAGACAAGGTTAGGGGCGCAAGCGCGCCTTGTGGACGTGCCATGGATTTGCTCCTGATTGAAGTTTTTGTTCCGGCGCTGGTAGGTGGGGAGCACCGGCGCAAAGGTTCTACGGAAAATCAGCGCACCAGCAGTTTTCCCGGATTCATCAGGCCCTTCGGGTCGAGCGCACGCTTGATCGCGCGCATCATGTCCAGCTCTATCGCCGGGGTGTAGTGCTGCAGCTCGGCGACCTTGAGCTGGCCGATGCCGTGCTCGGCGCTGATGCTGCCGCCGTGCGCGGCCACCAGGTCGTGGATCGCGCGGCGGATCAGTGGCTCCTGGCTGGCGATCGCGCCGGCCGCGACTGCGCCCAGCCAGTTGATGTTGAAATGCAGGTTGCCATCGCCGGCGTGACCGTAGGCCACCAGCGTGCCCTCCGGCACATGGGCGTGCACCCACGCCGAGGCTTCCGCCACGAAGGCCGGCAGCGCCGACACGGGCACCGAGATGTCGTGCTTGACGCCGGGGCCGGCGCGTCGCTGCGCTTCGGGTATCGCTTCGCGCAGGTTCCAGAACGCGCGTCGCTGCGCTTCGTTGCTGGCAATTGCGGCATCCTGCAGCACGCCAGCAGCCATGGCCTGCGTCAGCGTGTTCTGCAACAATTCAACCAGCGGTTCGTCGACGAAGCTGCCGAGCTCGCACAACACATTCCAGGCCGCGCCGGTGCCCAGTGGTGCGCGCGTGTCAGGAATATGGCGGCAGGCGAGTTCGATAGCCGAACGCGGCAGCAGTTCGAAGGAGTTGAGCCGCTCGCCCGCGGCGGCGCGCAGTGTGGCCAGCAAGGTGATCGCCGTGCCCACGTCGGGCACGGCGACGACAGCGGTAGCGCGGCAGCGCAGTTGCGGCCAGAGCTTGAGCGTCGCGGCGCTGATGATGCCGAGCGTGCCTTCCGAGCCGATCAGCAGCGATTTCAGATCGTAACCGGTGTTGTCCTTGCGCAGGCTACGCAGTCGCTGGAACACCCGGCCATCTGGCAACACGGCTTCGATGCCGAGCGCGAGCTCGCGCGCCATGCCGAAGCGCAGCACATTGAGGCCGCCGGCGTTGGTCGCCAGATTCCCGCCGATCTGGCAGCTGCCGGCGGAGCCGAGTTCCAGCGGAAAATAGCGACCCGCCTCGGCCGCCGCACCCTGCACATTGGCGAGCAGGCACCCGGCCTCGACGGTGATCGAGAAATTGGCGGGATCGATCGCGCGCACGCGATTCATGCGCGCGAGGCCGATGACGAGCTGCTGGCCCGACTCATCCGGTGTGGCGCCACCGCAATAGCTGGTGTTGCCGCCCTGCGGCACGATCGCGATATCCAGTGCGTAGCAGGCGCTCATCAGGTCGGCGAGCTGCGCAGTGGTCTGCGGCAGGGCTACGGCCAGCGCGCGACCGTGGAACAGACGCCGGTGATCGGTGAGATAAGGCGCAGTGTCGTCCGCCGCAGTCAGTAGCGCAATGCCGGCACAGCGACGATGCAGGGCCTCGAGCGTGACGCTCGCCGCGGGACCTGCAGTCACGGCCTGCTCAGACCGTGGCAACGGCGGGCAGTCTGCAACCGGGTTTGGTCAGCAGCATCTGCACGTCGCCGAGTTGTCGTTCAGCGAAGCCGCCTTCGCAATAGCACAGGTAGAACTCCCACAGACGAATGAACTGTTCGGACACGCCCAGGTGCCGTACCGCTGCCAGGCGCTCGAAGAAATTGCGGCGCCAGGTGGCCAGCGTGCGCACGTAATGGGGACCGATGTCTTCGAGATGAAAGATTTTCAGGTCGGTCGCGCGCCGCAGCGAGTCGCCGATCGCGCTGACCGAGGGAATGAAACTGCCTGGGAACACATAGCGCTGGATGAAATCGACGGTGCGCAGCGCGGCCTGGTAATACTGATCCTGGATCGTGATCGCCTGCAGCAGCATGGCGCCCGAGTCC
>JAYUZE010000276.1:0-3546 GCA_043752035.1 Gammaproteobacteria bacterium | reverse complement strand
GAGCAGACTTTTGTCGAAGACCTGGGCAGCACCAATGGCATCACCGTGAACGGCCGACGGCGCCAGCTGCACAAGCTCGTGCCGCAGGATCAGATCGTGGTCGGCGATCACACGCTGATTTACCTGGAAACGCCGATCGCCTGATCAGCCCAGCTGCGCGCCACGCTTGACCGACGCGCGGGTGCGCGACTTGCGCTCAGCGTCCCCAAGGTTCCAGGTGAGCTGCGCCAGGGTGCCACTGACAGGCGCGGCCGTGCAGGAGAATTGTCCACCGGTCATCTGCGCGCGTTCACGCAGATTGCGCAGACCCGAGCCGTGGCGCCGCGATTCAGGCGTGGCCTGATCCAGGCCCACGCCGTTGTCGCGCACCTGGAGCGTCAACACGTCTTCCTCGCGCGCCAGCTGCACCCAGACATTGCGCGCCCGCGCGTGCTTGGCCACGTTGTTGAGGAGTTCCTGCACGCAGCGGTACACCACGGTCGCGAGCCGCCCCGGCACGTCGCGATCGCTCACGGCGAGTTCGGCACTGATGCTGAGCCCGGGGTAAATCTCGGCAAAATCGCGGCAAAACCATCGCACTGCCGAGACCGCACCCAGATCATCGAGGATTTTCGGGCGCAGGTCAGTGGAGATCGCGCGGATGTTCTCCGCCGCCTCCTGGATACGCCGCACCGCCAGCTCGAAGACTTCCTTGGGCTTGCCGAGACGCGGCTGGCGCAGCATCTCGAGGCCACGCTCGAGCGTGTACTTCACCGCGCTCAGCGATTGGCCCACGGAATCGTGCAGCTCCACGGCGATGCGTTTGCGCTCGTTTTCCTGCGCACGGATCAGCTGCTCGGAGAGCGCCACCAGTTCGTTACGCGAACTGCGCAGCGCCACCTCGGCGCCCTCGCGCCGCACGATCTCATTGCGCAGGTCGCGGTTGGCATCGGCGAGCGCCTGGGTGCGCGCGCGCACCCGGACTTCGAGGCTGGAATTGAGTCGCTCGAGCGCGTCCTGCGCGCGAAACAGCGCGCTCTCGTCACTGGCAACGAAGATTGCGAATGCGTCGCGCTCGGTACTGGCGCCGCGCCGCAATCGCATCGGGCGCAGCGTGAAATGCACATGTCGCGCACCGAGCGGTTCCTGCAGTACGAACTGCCGGCGCTTGCCACGCTTGATCTCGGCAATCGCATGGCTGATGAATCTACCCAGCGGGCAGCGCGCAATCTTGCAGTTCGGATGCAGCAATTCATGCGCATCGCCGCCGATGACGCCCCCGACCGTGCCCAGCGCCCAGTCCTCGACCACGCGATTGGCCCGCAGCACCCGCCCGTCGTCGCCCAGCAGGCACACCAGCGCTGCCATCGCATCGGCGGTGCTCTCCCATTCGAGCTTGGCTTTCTCGATGGCCGCCTGGCGCAGATGCGCCTGTTCCAGCGCTGCGCCGAAGTCTTTGGGTACGGGAATCTTGCTGCGGCCTACCCGCGTCCGATTCTTTTTCTTGGCTGCTGCCATACAAGTGAGATCGAGAATACTCGCACAGTGGTCCGCAGGGAACTGGATCCGCTCGTCAGGGCTGAAAATCCGTTGAATTTTTCTTAAGCTGATTCAAGGTATTACGAGCATAACCTGATCTTCGATTAGACATTGAGCACACCGATACCCTGGCGCGATTCAAACGGTTGTCTGCGACCCCCGACAGGGGTGTATCGCGATGCGATTCCGGTACCGTAGGGCGCGCCAGCTGAACAGCACTCCAATGAACTCAACCTGTCTAAACGGGAGAACAATATGGCCCTGTGGAAAGAACCCACCCCCGCCGCACCCAGCCCGATGGGCATAGCACGGCCGCCCGCCGATGGGCCTGCGCGCCCGGCTCCTGAGCGAATCCTGGAGCCCGCGCCTGCGCCGGTCGCCGCGGCCGCGCTCGCGGCGCGCCCGAAGGACAAGGTCGAATCCCGGGAATCACTGATTGCCGCGGGCCTCAGCATCGAGGGCAAGATCCAGGGCACAGGAAACGTACGCATCGCCGGCACCTTCAAGGGCGATGTCCACGTGGAAGGCAACCTCAGCATCGAGCCGGGCGCGAAGCACCACGGCGAAGTGCGTGCCGGCACGGTCACCGTAAGCGGCGAGCTCACCGGCAATATCGGTGCCCGGCATGTCGATGTCACACCTACCGGGGTCATTGTCGGCGACGTCAAGGCCGATACCATCACCGTGGCCTCAGGCTCACGCATGCGGGGTCACGTGGAATTCGGCTGGGGCGATGGCAGCGGCACGCAGACGCGCAGCGAAGCGGCCTTCGCGCGCAGCGAACCCAAGGGCAACGGCCTGCCTTCATGATTGCAGCGCGCCCCGCAGCTCCGGGGGCGACCCGCAGCTGCCCTCACTGTCGCGCCACAGTGCTGCAGAGTGCCAATGTGTGCCCGGCCTGCCAGCACCATCTGCGCTTCAACGCGCCGGTGGCGACTACCGCGGCGGCGGCGGCCACTGGCTATGCCGCGCTGCAGATCGAAGGCACAGTGCGCCATAAACAACCGCAGGAGCCGTGCGAGTTCTGCGTGGTGCTGGCCATCGCCAACGAGCAGGGCGAACAGATTTCGCGTCAGGTGGTGAGCGTAGGTGTGCTGCAGCCCAGCGAGGTGCGCCGCTTCTCCATCTCGGTCAACCTCGTGCCGGCGCGTGCCGCAGGGATTAAACTGCCAGCCTGAAGCGCCTGTCGGAGATTTCCCCATGTTGACCTTGCGGCCCGCCGCGGAGCGCGGCCACGCCAATCACGGCTGGCTCGATTCCTGGCACAGTTTTTCCTTCGCCGACTATCGCGACCCCCAGCACCTGCATTGGGGGCCGCTGCACGTGATCAACGAAGATCGCGTCAACCCCGGCGGCGGGTTCGGCACCCATGGCCACGAGGACATGGAGATCATTACTTATGTGCTCGCGGGCGAGCTCGAGCACAAGGATTCGATGGGCAATGGCTCGATTATTCGTCCGGGCGATGCGCAGCGCATGAGTGCGGGTCGCGGTGTACGCCACAGCGAGTTCAATCCCTCGGCCGCGACGAGCGTACATTTTCTGCAGATCTGGATCATTCCCGACGTGCGCGGCATCGCACCCGAATACGAGCAGCGCAACTACCCAGACCGCGAGCGACGCGGGCAGCTGCGCCAGTTCGCCTCGGCCGACGGCGCCGAGGGGTCGCTGCGCATTCATCAGGATGCGCGCGTATACGCCGGCAGTTTCGATGGCAACGAAACGGCCCGCTTGACGCTGGCGGCAGGACGCATCGGTTACCTACAGCTGGCGCGCGGCCAGGCCAGTGTCAACGGGCAGCAGCTGAAGGCCGGCGATGGCGCGATGCTCAGCGGCGAAGCCCAGGTACTGATCGAGCGCGGAACGCAGTCGGAACTTTTGGTGTTTGATCTGCCCGAGGCGTCCAATTCCTGATGACCACAGAGCTAGCGGTGCTAAGAAAGGAATCAGGTTCTGATTTGCAGCGGCGCGACCTCGCTCAGCTGCTGGCCGGCCCTGTGGACCATGCATACCTCGAGCGCTGGTCGC
>JAYUZE010000275.1:0-2858 GCA_043752035.1 Gammaproteobacteria bacterium | reverse complement strand
GTGCAGGTCGACTAGCCGATCGCCGTCACACTCGATGGTTTCGCGCACCTGGGCGGTCATACGCTGATCGGGATTCATGTCCAGCAGAATGCGCCCGGTATCGCGCACCAGGCTGTACGACCAGTTCGCAATGACGAACGCGCCGACGATACCCGCCAGTGGGTCCATCCAAAGCCATCCGAACGTGCGTGCCAGAACCAGGCCCGTAATGGCCAATATCGACACCACCGCGTCGGCCAGCACGTGAAAATAGGCCGAGCGAATGTTGTGATCTCGATGCGCGGCGCTAGCAGCACCGTGATTCCCCGGATGCTCGTGCGCGCGCTCCTCAAAGGTTACATCGTGGGCGCGATCGGTAAGCTGGAGTGAAGCTGTGAAGGCATGGGGCTCCGGGATTTCCTCTACGGACTCCCAGTAGGCACCACGATCCACAAAGCGGAAATGTTGGCGCTGACCGTCAGGTCTCAGGGTCTCCAAACCCAGTACGGGCTGCTTGCCCTTGCGTGCTGGCGAGTCAAAAGAGACCCGGAACCGGGGCGGGGTGCCTTGCTCAAAAATCGACAATTCGACGTTCCCCAGCTGAGTGGCCAGGCGGCGCGTCTCGTTATTGTGATCGAGCTCGGCGTGATCATGGCCGTGATCATGGCCGTGATCATGACTGTCACGGTGGTGTTCGCCGCCGCCCAGCAACCACGCGCTGACAATGTTCACCAGCAAGCCGAGCACGGCAATCGGGATGGCCTCGGTGAAGTGGATCGGAATGGGCGCCAGGAAGCGCGAGACCGCTTCGTATCCGATCAGCAGAGCGATCATCGCCAGAATGATCGCACTACTGAAGCCCGCCAGATCTCCGAGCTTGCCGGTGCCGAAGACAAAACGGCGGTCATAGGCGTGCCGACGCGCGTAGGTATAGGCCAATGCGGCGATCAGCATGGCGCCGGCATGGGTCGACATGTGCAGGCCGTCGGCGACCAATGCCAAGGAGCCAAACATACTGCCGCCGACGATTTCCACCAGCATCATCACGCCGCACAAGACGATCACGGCCCAGGTCTTGCGCTCGTTCTGCTCGTGCCCTGTGCCAAGGAAGACGTGGCTATGCGCGTCCAAGGCGGTGTAACTATCGAGGTCTGCCATGAATGTCTCCCCGGCTGCAGTCGCTAGAGGTATTTCGTGACCCCTTGAAACTCTTTGAGCAGGTTCCTGACTTCGCGCGGCATGGCCTCGGCGGTCTGTTCCAGGCAGTGGTGAATGTGATCCTTGATCAGTTCCTTCTTGGCGTTGCCGATGGCCTTCTCAACGGCCTGCAGCTGCTGCGCGATATCCATGCACTGGCGGCCCTGCTCCAACATTTCGATCACCCCCGCCAGATGTCCCTGGGCCCGTTTCAATCGTGTTCCGATCTCAGGAAATTTGTGCATCGCCTATGACCTCCTATGGATATATGCTATCCCCCTTGACAGGATACAGGATCAGAAATAGGATCGCGAATTGTCGCATTGCCATACGAGGTCTGCTGCATTGGACGGTCACAGTATTAGAAGAGGCGTCTGGCGCTGTGCGTGGCGCAGCGGACTCCCGGCCCGATAACGCCCGCATTGAGTGGGCGCGATCCCGCTGAGAGCGGGAAGCGCATTCGAGTCCCGGACCGCACGTCGGACTCGATCTTCCTTTTAAATCTCTCTTTAGATGATCCGCGATTGGCGTCCAGATTCGCTGGGCCCCGTGGTCGGTCACGTGCGTCGTGCGCGCGCCGCCGGCTTGTCGGACCGTTCACCGGCTGCATTGCCCTGAAGGAATAGAGGAAGGTGTCATGAAGCTCAGATTTGTTCGTCACGTAGCCATCACTGCGCTGTCGATAGCCATGGCGCGCGGCGCTGTTGCTCAGCAGACGGCCACGGATCTGCCCAGCGCGGCGCCTCCGGTCCGAAGCATCGACTGCACTGCGGCCGCGCAGCCGCCCACTTGCCACGCTGCGCCACTCATCGGACAGCCGCGAGCGGACAGCCATCGGCCGTCATTCATTGGTGCGCAGTACACCTTCGTGCGCCAGGACCAGACGACACTGCGCTCCCCCTATGAAGGTCCGTTCAGCCTGCACCCAGGGGGTGATACGCAAAGTAGCCACACGATCGGCGTCTACATAGGCTGGGCACCGGCCGATTGGGCGGCGCTGTATCTCGACGTGGAGAAGTTCATGGGCGCGGGCGTCAGCAACGCCACCGGCCTCGCCGGACTGACAAATGGCGATGTCGTGCGGCAGGGCGCCACCGGCCTCAAAAAGCAGTTTTACGTCGCTCGAAGCTACGCGCGCTTCATGCTGCCGCTGGGAGACGAGCTGACTCGGGTCGAGCATGCGCAGGATCAGATACCAGGGCTTGAGGCGGCGACCCGCCTGGAGCTCAAATTCGGCAGACTGGCGGCACCCGATGATTTCGACAAGAACCGTTACGCGGGATCCACACGGACCGAGTTCATGAACTGGTCGCTCTGGGAAAACTCCGCCTGGGACTATGCGGCCAATACGCGCGGCTACAGCGACGGACTCATGATCGCCTACGTCAGTCCCGCCTGGTCGCTGAAGTACGGCGCCTATCGGATGCCCGTGTATGCCAATGGGCAACAGCTCGAGTCCTCGTTCAGCCACGCGCGCGGCGAGAATCTCGAGCTCACGCTCTCACGCTGGAAAACCGGCACGATCGTTCGCCTGCTGGCCTATCGCAATACCGCGCGGATGGGCATCTATCGTGAAGCGCTCGCCATCGCGGCGGCCTATGGGACGACACCCGATGTGGTGGCCGACGACCAGGAAGGACGCAGAAAGTACGGCTATGGCCTGAATGTCGAGCAACCGATTG
>JAYUZE010000274.1:0-14615 GCA_043752035.1 Gammaproteobacteria bacterium | reverse complement strand
GCCGTGAAACCATCCATGGAGGCTCCGGCCGCGTGGCCGGGCTGATGCGCGCCCCATGCAAGCGCACCGCCCGCCGCCCCGTCGCGTGCCGATCGGCGCCGGTGCGCGCGCTGACGACAGCGTGCTCATCGGGCCCATACGTACGCGCGAACAGCTCACTGTGGAGACTGCGTGTGGACGAACCTGCGATGGGATTTTCGGGACCGTCCGCGACATGGATGTTGCGGCCGGAGCCTCCATGGATGGTTTCACGGCGTTCCCAAAAATCCCATCGCAGATTCGCCCGTACGCAGTCCCCAATTTGTACTGTTCTTGCGTGGAACATTTCTCAATGAGCACACTATTCGTCAGCGATCTGCATCTGGACGCGGCTTACCCCGCCGCCATCGCCCAGTTTGAGCAGCTGCTGCGCGGTGCGGCGCGCGGCGCCGACGCGCTGTACATCCTGGGCGACCTGTTCGAGGACTGGATCGGCGATGACGATGACGATCCGGCGCGCTCGCGGGTGTGCGGCGCGCTGCGCGAGTACGCTAACAGTGGAACGCCCAGCTTCGTGATGCATGGCAATCGCGATTTCCTGCTGGGCGCCGGGTTCACGCAACGCACGCACTGCACGCTGCTGGGCGACGCGATCGAACTTGTGCTCTATGGCGAGCGCGTATTGCTCACGCACGGCGACGCGCTGTGCACGGCCGATCATTCTTACCAGCGCCTGCGCAGCGTCGTGCGCGCTGCCAGCTGGCAGCGGCGCTTCCTGCGCCTGCCGCTCGCAACCCGCCGCTCGCTCGCTGCGGCTGCGCGTGCCGGGAGCCGCGCGCATACCGGCAACGCCGCCGCCTACATCATGGATGCCGATCAGGCGGCAGTACAGGCCGCAATGCGGGCCTGCAACGTTCACACACTGATACACGGGCACACGCACCGGCCGGCCGTGCACGAATTCATGCTGGCGGACCAGCCGGCGCGACGGATCGTGCTTGGTGCCTGGTATGAACAGGGCAGCGTGCTGCGCTGGGACCAGCGCGGCTATGCGCTGCAATCGCTCCCGCGCGGCGGCCCAGAATGAAAGCGCAGCTGCTCATCGATCGTGACGATCAACTGCCCTTCGATTGCCGCCAGTTCGGCCAGCCGCGCTGAGCAGTCGCCCACGCCGGCAGTGGCGGCTGCAGCGCGCGCGAATTCCAGATACTGCTCGCCATGGCGCGCTTCGGCACGCGCCAGATCGCCATAGAATTCGCCCAGTGGCGCGGGCAGCCGCGTTGCCAGCAGGCGGAAGCGCTCGCAGGAGCGTGCCTCGATCAGCGCGCCGGCCAGCAACAGATCCAGGCGTCGCTGCGGTTCATGCGTGCGCAGCGCAGCGCGCAATCCGGCGCCATAGCGTCCGGGACGCAGCCGCGTGAAGGGCACGCCGAGCCGCGCCATCATGCGCGTCACCTGCTCGTAGTGACGCAGCTCCTCGCGCGCCAGGCGAGCCAACCCCAAGCACTGCTGCGTGCACTCGGGATAGGCAAAGATCAACGCCAGCGCGGTAGATGCGGCCTTCTTCTCGCAATAGCCGTGATCGATCAGCAGTTCTTGCCATTGCGCACAGGCCGCCTCGAGCCAGGCGTTGGGTGTCGGCACCAGCAGCAATTCGATGCTCACAGGCGAAGCGCTCGTCAGCTACCGGCAGGCAGTTCCAGCCAGGCAGTGCGCGCAGCGTTCATTGCCTGTGCCGCTTCGGCCGCGGTAGCGAAGCGATCATCGGCTTCCTTGGCCAGCAGCCGATCGAGCACCGGCTGCAGTGGGGCCAGCCGCGCCTCGAGTTGCGGTATCGGGGTGTTGCGATGCATGTACAGCACCGTCATCGGATTGTCGGCGCGAAAGGGTTTGTCACCGGTCAGCATTTCATAGAGCACGACGCCCAGGCTGTAGAGGTCACTGCGGGAGTCGAGCGCCTGGCCATGGCCCTGCTCAGGGCTCATATAGTGCGGTGTGCCGAAGATCAGGCCCTTGTCGGTCAGATCCAGCTGCATGGCCGCCTGCTTGGCCAGCCCGAAATCGATCAGTGCCAGTTGATCCTCGGAGCGCAGCATCACGTTGCCGGGCTTCAGGTCGCGATGCAGGATGCCGGCCTGGTGGATAGCGCCCAGCACATTGGCGATCTGTGCGCCATAACCCAGCGCCTCAGCCGGCGCCAGCGCCGCCTTCATGCGCCGGCGCAGATCGCCGCGCGGAAAATATTCCATCGCCAGGTAAGCGTGATCGTCGGCGATGCCCAGCTCGTAGAGGCGCACGATGTTCGGATGGCGGATACGCTCGGCGATTTCGTATTCCTGCAGGAAGCGCTCGAAAGACTGGTCAATGCCCGAATCATCGCGCTGCGAGGGCGTGACTTTGAGCACCACCAGCAGTTCGGCCTTTTCGCTCTCAGCCACATAGAGCTGCGAGACCGAACCACGCGCCAGCAGGCGCGCGCGCCGGTAGCCCGGAATCACCGCATCGCCAAAGCGGTGCGATTCGCGTGCCTCCGTCGACACGCGCCATTCGGCCATGCTGAGGCGATGACGATGGCTGGCGCGCTCGATCGCCTCAATCAGCCGTTCGTGCACGAAGCGATGCTTGCCAACCACCGAGAAGGCGCCCCAGCCGAGCGCCGCATTGCGCAGCCGTGGCTCATCGCGATCCAGCATGAAAATGACCGGCGCAAAGCCTGGTCGGTTGGCCAGGTCGCGCAGCCACTCCATGCCGTCACCGCCGGGCCAGCCCTGCGCCAGCAGCACCGCGTCGTAACCTTGCGCCAGGAATTCGGGTGGCAATGGGCCGCGCTCCATCGGCGCGTAGTGCATCAGCTCTACTGCGGGCCAGCGACAGCTCGCATGATGGCGCAGGAGCGATCGCACCCGCGGTTCCTGTTCAATGGCGAGCAGGCGCATGCCACTTGATCCCCAGCACCAGATAGCGCCATGCATCGCCAGCCTGCGGCGTGGCCCGCCCGATCGTCACACAATCGCCAGCGGCCTCCAGCAACTCGGCGCAGTTACCGAGGCGAATTTCGGTTTCCGCGTCGTAACCGGCTACCGCCATGCGCGCGCAGGAATCGGCATCGACCAACGCGCCCCTCGCCGATTCTCCGGTGCCGCTGGCCGGGGCCACCAGCAGCAGCAGGCCGTCCTGGCCGGCCAGCATGGCCGCCGCAGCCGCAGCGAGCTGCAGGGGTGGAGCCTCCTCGCCTGGCAACCGCCAGCTCGCGCTCCAGGCCTGCAATCCGGGCGCGCCCATCTCGAGCGCATGCGCCACACGAATGGCTGCCGTCGGTGGTTCTTCGTGCAGTGCGCCGCACCAGCGCGCTGTTACGGAATGGCGGGCAGCTTCGCGTTCGAGGATACGCGGCCAGGCGGTAGTGGGCTCGCTGGCCATCGCGGCAAAGGTGGAAAGCAGCACGGCGCGCGGCACTTCACTCATCGTCGCCGCAGCGGGGCGATCAAGCTCCGCCGACTACCCGCAGTGAATTCCCGGCGCTGTCGCGCCGCTGGCTGCGCGCCGCATCCGAGCGGTTGCGCTGCAGCTTGGCCAGATACTCGGGCGTGACGTCACCGGTGACGTACTCGCCGGAGAAGCACGAGGTATCGAATTCGGCAATCTTGGCGTTGTCGTGCTGGCAGGCCGCGACCAGATCGCTCAAGTCCTGATACACCAGCCAATCGGCGCCGATCAGCCGCGCGACCTCTTCCTCGCTGCGGCCGGCGGCTACCAGCTCGCTGGCGGCTGGCATATCGATGCCATACACATTGGGGAAGCGGACCGGCGGCGCGGCCGAGGCGAAGTAGACCTTGCGGGCGCCGGCTTCGCGTGCCAGCTCGATGATCTGCGCCGAGGTCGTGCCACGCACGATCGAGTCGTCGACCAGCAGCACGTTCTTGCCGCGAAATTCCAGGTCGATGGCATTGAGCTTCCGGCGTACCGACTTCTCGCGCATCTCCTGGCCCGGCATGATGAAGGTGCGGCCGATGTAGCGGTTCTTGTTGAAGCCCTCGCGATACTTGATGCGCAGTTTCTGCGCCATCTGCAGCGCGCTGGTGCGGCTGGTATCGGGAATCGGGATCACCACGTCGATATCATGGTCGGGATGCACGCGGCGGATCTTGTCCGCCAGGCGCTCGCCCATGCGCATGCGCGCACGGTACACGGAGATATTATCGATGATCGAATCGGGGCGTGCGAAATACACGTATTCGAAGATGCACGGCGTATGGCGCACGGTGCTGACGCAATGCTGCGAGTGCAGCCGCCCCTGCTCATCGATGAACACCGCCTCGCCCGGCGCCACATCGCGCACCAGCTTGAAGGATAGGATATCGAGGGCCGTATTCTCGGACGCCAGCATGTATTCGGTGCCCCGCGCCGTGCGGCGCTCGCCCAGCACCAGCGGCCGGATGCCATTGGGGTCGCGAAAGCCGAGCACGCCGTGGCCGATCACCATCACGATCACGGCATAGCCGCCGCGGCAACGGCGATAGACCGCGGTGGTGGCGGCGAAGATGTCGGCCGGCGTCACGCGCGGCGTGCCCACGCGCTGCAGCTCGGAAGCGAGCACATTGAGCAGCACTTCGGAATCGGATTCGGTGTTCAGGTGCCGGCGCTCTTCGCGCGTCAGCACGTCGGCCAGCTCGCTGGCATTGGTCAGGTTGCCGTTGTGGGCCAGGCAGATGCCGTAGGGCGCATTCACATAGAAGGGCTGGGCTTCGGCGGCGTTGTCGCAACCGGCAGTCGGATAGCGCACGTGGCCGATGCCGACATGGCCACGCAGCTCGAGCATGTGATGCTGCTGGAACACGTCACGCACCAGGCCTGAGCCCTTGCGCACGCACAGCTCGCCCTGGTCGGCGGTCATGATGCCCGCGGCATCCTGGCCGCGATGCTGCAACACGGTCAGCGCATCATAGATGCGTTGATTGACGGGACTGGTGCCGACGATGCCGACGATGCCACACATGCGCCTTGGGTCCTCCGCTGTCTCAGGCCGTGGTTTGCGAGGCGCGAATCTTACGCTCTCCGACCAGGCCGCGCAGCACATTGCCGGACTGCTCCGCATAGGGCACCAGCAGCGAGCTTCGATACCAGGGTTCATCCTGCAGCCGTAAAGCGTGCGCCAGCATTGCCAGCACGCCCAGCGCCACGACGCCGCGCAGCAAACCGAACATCAGGCCCAGCAGGCGATCGACGCCGCTGAACAGTGACAGCCGTACGAAATGACCGATCAGCGCGCCGATCGCCGCGCCGACCAGCAGTACGGCAACAAAGATGATGGTGCGCGCCGCCCAGGGGCGCACCGAGGCATCGCTGAGCGCTCCGCCCAGATACGGTTCGAGCGAAGACGAGTAAGTCCAGGCAATCCACACGGCTGCGATCCAGGTGATCAGCGAAATCACCTCGCGCAGCAAGCCGCGCATCAGGCCAGCAATGCTGGAGAACACCAGCACTGCGATCAGCAGATAGTCGGTCCAGTTCATGCGATCTTCCGTTGCGGCCCTGCGGCCATGCGGGACCCCGGCAATTCTACAGGAGCCGGACCCGCCAGGTTCGCGCCGCAAGTCTCAGGGCGCGGCATTGACAAGCGACTTCAGGCCCTTCAGCACCATCTTCTGTCGCAAGGCCTCGGCGCTGGCGCGCGCGCTGAAGGCCGCGGAGCGCACCCGGTACAGGCCGCGATCGTCGGGCCCGGCAGTGACTACGGTGAATCCCCTGGCGCGCACCTGCTTCACCATGCGCTCGGCAAAATCTCGGCGCGAAAAAGTGCCGACCTGCACTGCCCAGCGATTGGCGGCAGCAACTGACGCAGGCGCGACGGCTGGCCCAGCAGCGGCGGCTGGCATCGTTGACACCTCGGCATTGACGTGCGATACCGGGGCAGCTTCGACTGCGCCAGGCGTCGGCGCTGGCACCAAGGCTGGCGCGGGGGCCGGTGCCACTGGTGCCGCGGCGGCTGGAGTGGCTACCGCGGTGCCGGCAGTACTGCCCGGCACCTGGTTGCCATGCTGATCGATGGTGTAGGAGCGCAGCGGCAGGTCATCTGCGCTGGTGTCGCCGCGCACGGTGTGGCCCTCGGGCCGACCGCGAAACATCTCCGGCACCAGGCTCACGACCAGCACCACCAATATGATGGCACCCGTGAGCCTTATCTTCAGATGTTCCTGCACCGTTTCCCCGGGCCAAAAATTCAGTGCTTCAGTATAGCCCAAGCCATTGCAGCGCCGGCCCGACTGTATGGAAGGATCCGCACACCAGCACGCGATCGCCAGGACTGGCAAGGGCGCCTGCTCGCTCACAAGCCGCGGCGACACTGGCGTGCAGCGTACACTCGCCGCGCAGCGGCCCCAGGCGCGTGCGCAACTGCTGCGCTTGCAGGCCGCGTGGCTCATCGATGGAGCACAGCAGCCACTGATCGACCCAGCGATCGAGTTCGGCTGCGACCGCAGCGGCGTCTTTGTCGCCGAGCATGCCGAGGATCGCGAGCGTGCGCCCTGCCGGTCGGCGCCGTTGCAGTTCCGCGGCCAGCACGCTCGCCGCCGCCGGATTGTGGGCCACGTCCAGCAGCCACTCGACCGGCCCGTCGACGTACTGCAGGCGCCCGGGCAGACGCAGCGCAAGCAGTGCCTGCGAGATCGCCATGCTTTTAAGCGGCCGCGGCGCCAGCAGTACGCGCAGCGCCGCGAGCGCGCTGGCCGCATTGTGATACTGGATCGCGCCAGCCAGCGCCGGTGCCGGCAGCGCTGCGAGTGATCCCTCGGCATCGCGGTAATCCCAGCGACCGTCGCCATGAGGCTCACAGTAAAAGTCGATACCGGCGGTACGAGTCTGGCAATGGAGTGCCAGCAACCGCTCGGTTACCGATGAGGGCATGTCCTGGGTACTCAAGACCACGGGCTGGCCGGCGCGAAAGATGCCAGCTTTTTCGCGGCCGATCGCCTCGAGCGTTTCGCCCAGCCAGTCGCAGTGATCGAGGCCGATCGAACACAGCACCGCGACCTCGGCATCGACAATATTGGTCGCATCCAGCCGGCCGCCAAGACCCACTTCGAGTACCGCCAGCTCCACGCCGGCAGCGCGGAAGCGCAGCAGCGCGGCCAGCGCATTGAACTCGAAGAAGGTCAGCGACAGCTCGCCGCGCGCCGCCTCGATCTGCTCGAAGTCGCTCACCAGATCGGCGGCTGCGATCTCGACCCCGTTCACCTGTATGCGCTCCTGATAGCGCAGCAGATGGGGCGAGGTGAACAGCCCGACCCGCAGCCCGTGCGCCTGCGCGATCGCCGCAATCATCGCCGAGGTGGAGCCCTTGCCATTGGTGCCGCCGACGATCACCGAGCGGCAGGGGAGCGGCAGCAGGCCCATTCGATCAGCTACCTGGCGTACGCGCTCGAGCCCCAGGTCGATGCTGCGCGGATGGAGCTGCTCCTGGTAATGCAGCCACTCCGGCAGGCCGCGTGCGGCAGCCTTCAAGCCGCGGCGAGCGGCGGGCGCTTCTGCAGCAAGCGCAGCACCGTCGCCAGCCGATCGCGCATGTCGCGCCGATCGACGATCAGGTCGAGTGCGCCGTGCTCGAGCAGGAACTCACTGCGCTGGAAGCCCTCGGGCAGGGTTTCGCGCACGGTCTGCTGGATCACGCGCGGCCCGGCAAAGCCGATCAGCGCGCGCGGCTCGGCCACGTTGAGATCGCCCAGCATCGCCAGGCTCGCCGACACCCCGCCGGTGGTCGGATCGGTCATCACCGAGATGAACGGCAGGCGCGCACGCGCGAGGCGTGCGAGTGCCGCGCTGGTCTTGGCCATCTGCATCAGCGACAGCAGCGCCTCCTGCATGCGCGCACCACCGGTGGCGGAGAAACACACCAGCGGACAACTGTTCTCGATACAGTGCACGACTGCGCGCCGGAAGCGCTCGCCGACCACCGAGCCCATCGAGCCACCGAGAAACTGGAACTCGAAGGCACAGGCGACCAGCGCCTCGCCGTGCAGATGGCCGGCCAGCACCACCAGCGCGTCTGCCTCGCCCGTGGCCTTCTGCGCCTGCGCGAGGCGATCCTTGTAGCGCTTGCTGTCCTTGAAGCGCAGCGGATCGAGTGGCTCGACCAGCGCACCGAGCTCGGATTGCGCCTCGGCATCCAGGAACGATTGCAGGCGCGCACGCGCGCCGATACGCATGTGGTGCGTGCACTTGGGGCAGACATTCAGGTTGCGCTCGAGCTCGGCGCGATACAGCACTGCGTCGCAGGCCGGGCACTTGATCCACAGGCCTTCGGGCACCGAGCGCGAGCGTCGCTCGGTTTTGATGCGCGAGGGTACGATTTTTTCGAACCAGGTCATACCAGATCAAGCCTGCAGGGCCGTCAGGACCTCGATCATAGCGGAATCATCGGGCAGGCCGAACTCCGGCGGGTAGTCCACGCGCCAGAAGCACAGCCCTTGCGCCGGGGCGGTGGCGGCGCCGAGCCGGCGTTCGCGCGATTGCAGCTGCTCCAGCGCCCGGACTGGGGCCGCATCTCCGCGCCCTACTGCCACCAGCAACCCAGTGATGTTGCGCACCATGTGCTGCAGGAAAGCATTGGCCGTGACTTCGATATGCAGCCACTCACCCATGCGCCACACCCGCAGCGACTCAATGCGCCGCAGCGGCGAGTGCGCCTGGCACTCGGCCGCACGAAAGCCGCTGAAATCGTGTTCACCCTGCAGATGATTCGCCGCCGCCTGCATCGCCTGCTCGTCCAGCGGCGGGTATACGCACCAGGCGCGCCGCGCCGCCAGGCCCGAGCGTACCGGCCGGTTGAGAATCAGATAGCGATAGCCGCGGCGGAGCGCACCAAAGCGGGCATGGAACTGTTCGGGTACTTCGCAGGCCCAGCGCAGGTTGATCTCGGGCGGCAGCTCGCTGTTGGCACCCAGCACCCACGCGCGTGGGCTACGCACTGCCGCTGTGTCGAAATGCGCGACCTGGGCGCGTGCATGCACGCCGGCATCGGTGCGCCCGGCACAGGTCAAGAGAATGGCTTCATCGGCAACGCTGCTGAGCGCGCGCTGCACTTCCTGCTGGATGGATCGAACCCCGGTCTGCTGCTGCCAGCCGTGATAGCCGGTACCATCGTACTCGATGCCAACGGCAATGCGGCCCATCGGGCCCGCAGCTCCCGTCAGCCCGGCAGTGAGTCTATGAGCCGGCGTGCCTCGGTCTTCTGCGAGGCCGATCCTTCGCTCAGGACTTCATCGAGAATGCTGCGGGCGCCTTCCGGGTCCCCCATATCCATGTAGGCGCGCGCCAGATCGAGCTTCGTGCCCACTTCGCTCATCGTGGCAGGCTCGGTGTCCGGTTCACCTTGATTCGTCGCCAGCCGCTGCGTCTCGGTGAATCGGCTGTCGGAGGGCGCCTCGCGCGTGCCAACATCCAGATCCAGATTGCCCATCGGCCGGCTGCCGGTCGCTTCCAGATCGTTCAAGTTCAGGTCGATGCCGCCACCGCCATCCTTCAACGCCGCCAGCTGATGGGTGATGCCGGTTTCCGAGGCCCGGGGCATCACGGCCGTGACCAGCTCCGTAGGAGCGTTGTCGTCGGCACCATTGACGTGTCCGCCGCCCATCGCCGGCAGCACCGAGGGGAAATCCTTGTCGGTGAACAGCCATGTGCCACTGGCCTCGCTCGGCTTGCCCGACATTTCGGTGGTCACGCCCGAGGCCGCCTCGGCGCGTGCCAGCAGCGTGCGGGTGTCTTCATCGAGGCTCGTGAGCATGGTCGGTGCCGAATCGGCCCCTGCGGCGCCCATCACGTGATCGCCGGTATCGCCGGCCGCCAGGTCCAGCCCAAGATCATCGAGCGCCAGCTCGGCGGTCTGGTCGGCACGGCCCAATGTATGCGCCGCAGTCGCATCCAGCTTCTGGCGGATGGTCGGATTGTCGGCGGCACCGGCGAGCTGCGGCTGCTCGATGGTCGGCACTTCGCCGCTCGAATTGGTGAATTCCAGAGTAACGGTGTTCGAAGGCTGCGGCATCTCGCGCGTTGAACCCGTCGATTCGATACCGCGTGCCGGATCGTCGAGCATGAAGTCGACGCCGGTATCGCCGATGGAGCGCAGCTCGCCAGTGGCGTCGCCTGCGCCACCCAGTGCCGCGCCCAGATCCAGATCAACGCGCTCGCCGGAGGCATCGGGCGCCAGGTTCGGCTCGCCCAGCAGATCGAAGTCGACGCGGTTCTGGCCGCCCTCGAGGTTCAGATCGACGCCGCCGCTGGCTGCGCCAGGCAGCGCACCACCCGAGGCAAACAGTGCATCGTCCGGCGCAATCTGCCGGCCCATGATCACGACTTTTTCCCACTCGCCCGAGATCGCCTGATCGCGCGTGGTCGAGAGTTCGCGCGCCAGCTGCAGGAACTGATCCTTGTTGCCCCAGACGAAGAACACCTCGAGGAGCTTGAGCTTTAGGTCGCGGCGCTGCGGTTCGCGCGCGATCGCAATGCGCACCAGGTCTGCGGCTTGGTCGTACAGGCCATAAGCCATGTGGAAATCGGCTTCCGCCAGCGGATCGCCCTGGTCGAGCGCCACCGCGGTGTCGCCCGATACGGTGTCATCGACCGCGACCGGCGCGGCCTTCATAGCCATGATGTCGCGGTCGCTGATGCGCGGCGCTTCATGGGTACCCGACTCCTCGACCACGAACGACGTATCTTCCTTGGGCTGCAGGGCACGGATCGGCTGGGTCTCGGTGGGGCGCACAGCGCGCACCGCAGCCTCAAAGGGCGGACTGGAGAGGCGGTCGAGCGTACGATCGAAGGCCTGGTTCTGCCGTGCGCGCAGCATGCGCCAGCCGAACGCGCCGCCCAGCAGGATGGCCAGCGCGCCGAGCACGACGGCCCAGTTGTCGGCAAACCAGCCAAATATCGACCCACCCTCACTCGCAGCGGGCTTACTCGCCGCGGCGGGCTGATGTCGGGACGCCGACGTAGGCTTGATCTCAGCCGGCGGCTCGGTGGCCGCGGGCTCGGTCGTCGGAGCGGTTGTGGCGGCCGGTTTCGTAGTCTGTACCACCGGCGGCGGCACCGGCAGCTGCGCGCTGGTGCCCGGCTTGGTGCCGGCTTTGCCACTCGTTTGCCCATTGATCTGTGCCTGCAGGCGCGCCAACTCGGCATTCTTAAGCTCGAGCATGCGATGGGATTCGCTCAGGTCCGACTGCAACTGCGTGACGCGCTGCTGCAGCGCGGCCGCGTCGCCGCCGGTACGCGCGCTGCCACTGGAGCCAGTCGCGGGCTCGGACGGCGGCACCAGCCGCAGCTGGCCGCTGGCATGGGCCGGCGCCCAGGCGTGATATTGCGAGGTGACTTCGCTGGTCGCCTCGCCCGGACCAATCGCCGCGACCGCGGAGGCATCGGGCAACTGCATCGCCGCGCCGGTGCGCAGCTCATTCATGTTGCCGGCGAAGGCACCGGGATTCGCTCTGTAAAGCGCCACCAGCGCGCGCTCGCGCTGTGAATTGGGGTAGTTGCGTGCGGCAATGTTTGAGAGCGTATCGCCGCGCTGCACGGTGTAGCTACCGCCGGCCGATGACGGCGCAGACGGCGCCGCAGCCGCGGATTCCACCGATGTCGCAGCAGGCTGGGCCGCCGGCGCCGAGGGACGGGTGATCGCAGCGGATTGCGATTGCGCCCCCGCAGTGGGCGCCGCCACGGTGGCCGCCGCTGCGGTGTCGCCGGTAAACACAGGCGGATCGAGCAATACGGTGTATTCGCGCACCAATCGGCCGCGCGCCCAGTTGGCTTCAATCAGCAAGGTCGCGAAGGGTTCGGTGACGGCTTCGCGCGAACGCAGGTGAAGCACATCGTGGCCGTCGGCCGACTTGCCCGCCTGCATCGTCACCGAGGCCAGATAGCTCGGATAATCCAGGCCGTAACGGGTAAAGCTTTCGCGCGAGGCCAGGGCAACTTTGAGTCCGGCGAGCTCGTCGGCACTGGCGGTCAGGTCGATATCTGCGTCCAAAGGCGCATTCAGGGCCGACTTGAGATGGATATCACCCAATCCCAGCGCCAGCGCGCCAGACGGTATCAAACCGGCTAGCACCAGTACGCGCATGACATAACGCAAAGACATCAGGACTCCCAGTGGACCATAAAGAGTGCTTACTCTATTAGAAAACAGATAGTTGCGCTGTTTTCCTTGGCCCGGTAGCTACTTGGCCGGCAATATAACTTATAAATACTCCCGAACCAAAATCTCCGCGATCTGGACCGCATTGGTAGCCGCACCCTTACGGATGTTATCGGCCACGATCCACAGGTTCAGACCGCGCTCATGGGACATATCATCGCGAATGCGCCCGACATAAACCGTGTCGTGGTTCGCTGCTTCGGTAACTGCCGTGGGGTAGCCGCCTTGCACCTGCTCGTCGATAACCTTGATGCCGGGCGCCTTGCGCAGCAGCGCGCGGGCCTCGGCAGCTGTGATTTTGCGACCTGTTTCAATATTCACGGCCTCGGAATGTCCGAAAAACACCGGCACCCGTACGGCGGTGGCGTTCACCCGGATTGACGCATCGCCGAAGATCTTCTGGGTTTCCCAGTGCATCTTCATCTCTTCCTTGGTGTAGCCGTTCTCCATGAACTTGTCGATCTGCGGTATGCAATTGAAGGCGATCTGGCGTGGCAGCACCTTAGGTTTGACCGGCTTGCCGTTGAGCAGCAGCGCAGTCTGTTCGGCCAGTTCCTCGACCGCCTTGCGCCCGGCGCCCGATACCGACTGGTAGGTCGAGACGTTGATGCGCTCGATGCCCACCGCGTCATAGATCGGCTTGAGCGCCACCACCATCTGGATCGTGGAGCAGTTGGGATTGGCGATGATGCCGCGTGTGCGATATTGCGCGATCGCTCCCGCATTCACTTCCGGCACCACCAGCGGAATATCCGCCTCGTAGCGAAAGTGCGAAGTGTTGTCGATGATCACGCAGCCGGCCGCAGTTGCCAGCGGCGCGTATTTCGCCGAGGCTTCACCGCCCGCGGAGAACAGCCCGAGCTGAGCGCGCGAGAAATCAAAAGTAGCGGCATCAATGGCCGGCACCTGGCGCCCCCGGAACTGCACTGATTTGCCGAGCGAGCGCTCGCTGGCCAGCGGGAACAGCTCACCGACCGGAAATTTGCGCTTCTCGAGCACGGTGAGCAGCGTTTCGCCCACCAGACCGGTTGCACCCAGCACCGCGACATTCCAGACCTTGCTCATGGGCTCCTCAGTTTTCTACGGATCGCGCGCCGTAGCGCGCGCGATGTCGGGCAGCGTTGCCACGACATCGGCGTTCTGCGCCCGATGACGCAGGTAATGATCCGTCAGTACGATCGCCAGCATCGCTTCGGCGATTGGCGTGGCACGCAGACCTACGCAGGGATCGTGACGACCGGTCGTGACGACTTCGACGGCCTCGCCGGCACTGTTGATGGTGCGCCCGGGCACCTGGATGCTGGAGGTGGGCTTGAAGGTGGCATGCACCAGCAGCTCCTGTCCGGTGGAGATACCGCCCAGCACGCCGCCGGCATGATTGCTGAGAAAACCGCCAGGTGTGAGTTCATCGCGATGCTCACTGCCACGTTGCGCAGCGGCCGCGGCGCCGGCTCCGATCTCCACGGCCTTGACCGCATTGATACTCATCAGCGCGTGCGCGATGTCCGCGTCCAGACGGTCGAACACCGGCTCGCCCAGACCCGGTGGCAGGCCGGTCGCCTTCACGGTCACACGCGCGCCGACGGAATCGCCCGCGCTGCGCAGGTCCCACAGGAGCTTTTCCAGCTCTGGCAATCGCGATGGATCGGGACAGAAGAAAGGATTCTCGTATGCCTGCTCGGGATGGAGCGCCTCGAACTGCAGCGCACCGATCTGGCTGACATAACCGCTGATACGCACCCGCAGTCGCTCGAGCAGGTATTTGCGCGCCACCGCTCCGGCCGCCACCCGCATCACCGTCTCGCGCGCCGAGGAGCGCCCGCCGCCGCGATGATCGCGGTGACCATATTTATGTGCGTAAGTGTAGTCGGCATGCCCGGGCCGAAAGCGATCCACGAGCTTGGCGTAATCGCGCGAGCGCGCATCCGTGTTCTCGATCACGATGCCGATAGGCGTGCCGGTAGTGCGGCCTTCATACACGCCGGAGAGTATTTTCACGGCATCGCTCTCACGCCGCTGGCTGACGAAATGCGAGGTGCCGGTGCGGCGCCGATCGACATCGGCCTGCAGGTCGGCATCGCTGAGTGCCAGTCCGGGCGGACAACCATCGATGATGCAGCCGAGTGCCGGCCCGTGGCTCTCGCCAAAGGTGGTGACCGTAAACAGCTTGCCAATGCTATTGCCCGACATCGATCATCATTCCAGTTCGTCAGCTCTCAAGCCATGCCAGCGCGCAGTTGCTCGCGTGTCAGCAGAAACACGCCGCCGCCACCGCGCTGGAACTCCAGCCAGGTGAAGGGCAGTCGCGGAAAAGCGCGTCGCACCAGCCGCTCGCTGTTGCCCACCTCCACGACCAGGATGCCACCCTCGCGCAGGCGCTGTGCGCCCTGCGCCAGCAGCACCCGCACGGAATCCAGGCCGTCGACACCCGCGGCCAGCGCACCCACCGGCTCAT
>JAYUZE010000273.1:0-2834 GCA_043752035.1 Gammaproteobacteria bacterium | reverse complement strand
AGGTGATCAGAAGGAAAGCGGCCTTCGTAGCTATCAGTCAATACCGCGTAGCGCAGCACCCGCCAGCGCGGACCCAGAAAAATGTAGTCGATGCGATTCTTCAGCGGCGCATCGATGTTGAAATCGTTGAAGGTGCCCACTGGCCCATAGGGTGGCGTCAGCGATTCCAGGCGCGCATCGCGCAACCCCGCGGCCATGATGCCGATCGGCTCCGAATCGGGCGTGGCATTGAAGTCGCCGAGGCATAGCACCGGATTGTCGCCCGCAATCCCCCTGATCTTGCGCAACATCAGCTGTGACGACTCGCGCCTCGCAATCACGCCTTCGTGATCGAAATGCACCGCGAAGGCGAAAAACTCCCGCCCCGAGCGCCGCTCAGGCAACTTCGCCCAGCTCGAGATGCGATTGCAGCATTTGGCATCCCACCCCTTTCCCGGCACCTCCGGCGTAGGGCTGAGCCAGAAATCACCGTGCGCCAAAACCGTGAAGCGCTCGGTGCGGTACAGGATCGCCGAGTGTTCGCCGGCGCGCTGGCCATCATCGCGGCCCACGCCGACATAGGTGTAACCGCTGGACCCGGTCAGATCCTCGAGCTGCTCCGCATAGCCTTCCTGCGTGCCCAGCAGATCGATCTGGTGGTAACGGATCAGCTCTTTTACAGCCCCTTTCCGCAACCGCCGCGCATTGACCCCATCCTCCGCCGTATTGAGCCGCAGGTTGTAAGTTGCCACATTGAATTCAAGGTGCTCACGCGCCACGCTGGTCATGGCCATCATTGTACCCAGCAGCGCCAGCACCAACCCGCCTGACACACGTTTGCACAGCGATCGACGTGACACGCGATGCGTTCCTGGCAATGTGTCGGAGGGCACCTCGGCGCGGGCGCCAGCGAAGCGCATTGCCATGCTTAGCGTCACCACGGCACAACAAGCCGCTTCGCCAGCTCGCGCCGAGCTCCCGCCCCGCCAGGGGCGCGCCCGACCACATTGCCAGGAACGCATCGCGTGCCACGTCGGTCGCTGCGCGGCCGCGCGTTAGCCATTGACTGCTTTCAGCACCCTCTGTGGCTGAGCTATCCCATATCCCTGCGCAAAATCCACCCCAATACTAGTGAGCATCTGAATGATCTCCGCATTCTCGGCAAACTCAGCGATAGTCTGCTTGCCAGTCAGATGTCCGATCTCATTGATCGAGCGCACCATCTCGCGATCGATCGGGTCGTGCAAGATCTCGCGCACGAAGCTGCCGTCGATCTTCAGGAAATCGACCGGGAAGTGCTTCAGGTAACCGAACGAGGACAGACCGGTGCCAAAATCATCGAGCGCGAATTTGCAGCCCAGTTCCTTCAGCGCCTGAATGAAGCGATTGGCCTGCGAAAAGCTGGCGACCGCCGCAGTTTCGGTGATCTCGAAGCAGATCTTGCGCGCATCGATGCCGCTCTTCTGGAACTGCTCGATCACGAAGGGCAGAAACTTGTCATCGCCCAGGCTCTGGCCGGAGAGATTGATCGAGCACATCGTCAGCCGCTCGCGCTCGTCGGCCTCCGACACCAGCCAGCGGAACGCATTCTCGATCACCCAGCGATCGATGCTTGGGGTGATGCCATAGCGTTCGGCGGCGACGATGAAATTATCCGGCGAGACGATGCGGCCATTCTCATCGCGCATGCGCAGCAGCAGCTCGTAGTGCGCGCCGCTCTCCGGCTTCTGCAGCGGCTGTATCGTCATGCGGAACAGTTCGAAGCGACCTTCCTCGAGCGCCGCATTGATGCGCGCCGCCCACTGCATCTCGCGGCGCCGGCGCATCAGCTCGATGTCGTTCTCGGCGAAGCTGTGCACGCGGTTGCGTCCCTGCTCCTTGGCGGCCTGGCAGGCACTGTCGGCGGCCGAGATGATCGAGGCGACGTCTTCGTTGTCGGCAGTGATCGGCACCACGCCGATGCTGGCGCCGAGGCGGAACACGCGCTCCTCCCAGGTAAAACGGAAATTGCGCACCGCTTCGCGCAGCGTCTCGGCCATGCGCATCGCCTCATCGAGCGAACAGCTTTCGAGCAGGATGCCGAATTCGTCGCCACCCAGGCGCGAGAGCGTGTCGCGCCAGCGCACCTTGGATTTCAGCAGCGCACCGACCTGGCCCAGCAGCGCATCGCCGGCACTGTGCCCGCAGCTGTCGTTGACGATCTTGAACTGGTCGATGTCGAGGTAACAGAGCGCGTACGAGGACTCGCGGGCCTTGGCGCTCTTGAGCGCACGCTCCAGCCGGTTCTCGAATTCGCGCCGGTTCACCAGACCCGTGAGCAGATCGTGACTGGCGTGGTAGCTCAGGCGCCGGTTCAGCTCGCGCGACTCGCTGACGTCATGGAACACCAGCACGCCTCCGGCCGTGCGGCCGGCGCCATCGCGGATCGGCGCCGCCGTGCTCTCGACATACAGCTCGTTGCCGTCGCGGCGGATCAGCAGCATCGGCCGCACCGACTTGATGGAACGCGCGCGGCGGATCGCCACCGTCAGCGGATTTTCCAGTGGCTCGCAGGTCTCTTCATGGAAGGCGCGAAAAATTTCCTCCACCGGCTTGCCCATCGCGTCTTCCAGCCGCCAGCCGGTGAGCTGCTCGGCCACCGGGTTAATGTAGTCGATCACTGATGCCGCGTTGGTGGTCACCACCCCATCGCCGATCGACTGCAGCGTGATCTGCGCGCTCTCCTTCTCGCGAAACAGCGCTTCTTCGTATAACTTGCGCTCGGTGATGTCGAGTTCCACGCCCACCAGCCGCAGCAGCCGGCCGTGCGCATCGAGCGTGGCCTTGGCGCGGCTCATCACCCAGCGCCACTCACC
>JAYUZE010000272.1:0-2809 GCA_043752035.1 Gammaproteobacteria bacterium | reverse complement strand
CGGCGGCAAGGACTGAGGGCGCATCAGATGGACCGTCGCCACCCCAAGCGATACTAAGACACACTGACCTCATAGCCGTCGGCAAGCGCCGCATCGCAGAGCCACTCCCACAGGGACAGCGCAAAAGTTCGCGGCAGGTACAGCTCGTAGCTCCCGACCTGCACGCGGTGCAGCAGTACACCGACATGATGCAGCCGCGTCTGCACGAACTGGCCGACGCGGAATACCGTTGGATCCAGGTCCACGGTGATTCCCTTGGCGAGCAGCCGGGGAACCTCGGTGCCTGCTACCGCCACGCGCACGCGGCTGTGCGAAAGATTCGTCGCCGAGCCCAGCGCAGCGGGCAGTGCTATGAGCGCGGCATCGAACAGCAGGCGATCGGAGCTGATCAGCCAATGCTGACCCGGCGCGACATTCAGCAGCTGGCCGCGAGCGAGCCGCTGACCCTGCTGCGGCTCGCGCGCCGGCGCCGAGCCGAGCACCGGCGCCAGCGCTTGTGCGAAGGCCCCGTCCAGGCCACGGTAGGCGGCCAGCAGCAGCAGCTGCCAATCCTGCAGGACCGTGAAGCGGTAGGCGCGCGCGCCGTGGGCGCCGTCGCGCCCACCGGAGGCCAGCTGCGGAGCCAGGACGGTGAGACGCTCAGGCATGCAGGCGCGCTCCGGCGGCGTCGATGAAGACGGGCGCGACTATGCGCGCGCGCACCGTCTCGTACTTTAGCGGATAGGCGCACACGATTTCTTCGCCGGCATGCTTAAGGCCGCCCTGGTAGAGGCCGAGGGCAATGTACTTTCCCAGCTCCACTGACCAGGTGACCGAGCTGAGGTAGCCGCGGCCGTGGCCCCGGAGCGGTTCGCCCATGGCGAACAGGATCGATCCGCTGCGCAGCCGCGCGCCCTCATCCAAAACTTCGATGCCCACCAGGCTCCAGCGCCCGGGCGCCTGCAATTCCTCGCGGCTGCGCAGTTCCCTGCCAATGTAAGCCTTCTCGTCTCGCGCCAGCTTGCCGAGGCCGAGATCATCGAGCGTGGTGCGGTGATCGAGTTCCAGGCCTGCCACGTGTCCCTTCTCGATGCGCAGCGATGCCAGCGCCTCCAGGCCATAGGGCCGCATGCCGAACTGTTCACCCGCGGCGAGCAGCCGTTCCCACAACCAGATGCCGAAATCAGCCGGCACGTACAGCTCGTAGGCGAGCTCACCCGAGAAGCTCAGGCGCAGGATGCGCAACGGCACCTGCTCGAACACGGATTCGCGCACCCCCATGTGTTCGATCGCCGCATCCGTGAAGTCGATTCCCGGCAGCGCGAGCTGCAGCGCGGTCCGTGACTTCGGGCCGGCGACGCACATGCCCGCCCACTGGTCGGTGAGCGAGGTCACGTTGACCTGCAGGTCCGTCCAGGCGGTCTGAAGCAGGAATTCGAGCTGCGACATCACCTCCGCGGCGTGCGCCGTGGTCGTGGTCATAAAGTAGGCGTTCTCGCTGAACCTCGCCGTGGTGCCATCATCGAGTACGGTCGCGTCGTCGTTGAGCATGACGCCGTACCGGGCCTTGCCGATCGGGAGCCGGGCGAAGCCGTTGACGTACACCCGGT
This sequence comes from Gammaproteobacteria bacterium, assembly GCA_043752035.1. Taxonomy (GTDB): domain Bacteria; phylum Pseudomonadota; class Gammaproteobacteria; order Steroidobacterales; family Steroidobacteraceae; genus FEN-1191. Next base: position 1,220 of record JAYUZE010000272.1, on the reverse strand, counting down.
TCAGGAACTCGGCGGCGTCCGGCCCCTGCACATCGATCTTGCCGAGCGTGGAGACATCCGCAAGGCCCACACCGCTCCTGACGAGCTTCATCTCCTCGATATACGCCGATCCGGCGCTGTCGCCGGCCCAGCGGTAGTACCAGGCCCTGAGCCAGGCACCCGCTTCGATGAACACGCCACCGTGGGCGGCATGCCATTCGTGCAGGGGCGAACGGCGGGTGGGGCGGAAATGTCCGCCCACGCTACGCCCGGCCAGCGCGCCGATCGAGACCGGGCTATAGGGTGGACGGAACGTTGTCGTCCCGGCGTCGGGTAGCGCAATCTCTCTCAATCCTGCCATCAGGCGCAGGCCGTTGAGGTTGCTGGTCTTGCCCTGATCGGTTCCCATGCCCAGGGTGGTGTAGCGCTTCAGGTGTTCGGCCGAGCTGAATCCTTCTTCATGAGCGATCCGCAGGTCAGCGGTGGTCACATCGTTCTGGAAATCCACGAACGCCTTGCCGCGGCCACTCGCCGCCCCGATCAGGAGCGGTTCGAGGCTGCAGGCTTCCTCGGTCAGCTCGGGCGGCGTCCAGGGCTCGCCCGCAGCGCGTCCCAGGAACCTGGCGACCTCGGCGCCGGCGCGCATGCCCTCGGCAAGCGCGGCGCGTGAGCCGTAACTGCCCGTGACCGCGCCGGCTGCGTAGTGTCCAGCGGCGAGGTCACCGGGAACGAAGCCATCGATGTCGTCACGGTACACCGGCCTGATGCCGGTGTGGGAGCTCAGGTGCAGCGCCGGGTTCCAGCCGCCGCTCATGCCGATCAGCTCGCAGGCGATCGATTCCTCGTGCGCCGATGAGTCGCTGGAGATGCGCGCGCCCCGCAGTGCGCGGCCACCGCTGGCCGCCACAATGCGTGCCCCGGTGAGCACCCGCACTCCTCGCCGGGCCACGCGCTCAAGCAATTGCGCATCGGGCCGGCGCCGCTGGTCGGCGAGCGCGACGGCCATGCCCGCCCCAGCCAGATCGACGGCCGTGGCGTAGGCGCTGTCATTGTTGGTCGCGAGCACAATCCGGGTGCCGAGGCGGACCGCATAGCGGTTCAGATAACAGCGCACGGCTCCGCCCAGCATGATGCCGGGACAATCATTGCCGGGAAAGACCAGCGGCCGTTCCAGCGCGCCGGTCGCAAGGATGATGGAGCGTGCACGCAGGGTGATGGTCAGCTCGCGGGCCTGGCCCCGG
>JAYUZE010000271.1:0-14171 GCA_043752035.1 Gammaproteobacteria bacterium | reverse complement strand
CTTGGCGATGCACTCTTCAAGATTGCGGTGCGTGGCAGCAATGATGCGCACATCGCAGCGCTGCGAGCTGACGGCGCCGACGCGCTCGTAGACCCGCTCCTGCAGCACCCGCAGCAGTTTTACCTGCATAGTCGGATTCATATCGCCGATTTCATCGAGGAAAATCGTCCCGCCCTCGGCGAGCTCAAAGCGCCCGCGGCGCAGGTTCAGCGCGCCGGTGAAGGCGCCCTTCTCGTGGCCGAACAGTTCGCTCTCGAGCAGCTCACTGGGAATCGCGCCGCAGTTGATCGCCACGAAGGGCCGCAGCCGCCGCGCCGACAGCTCGTGAATGGCACGCGCCACCACTTCCTTGCCGGTACCCGATTCACCCAGGATCAGCACATTGCTGTCGTAGCCAGCGACCTGCTGGATCAGACGGTTGACGCGGCGGATGGCCAGCGATTGCCCCGTGGGCATGAAAACGCCTGGCGCCGTCGTCAATCCACTACTTTTCATCCCTAACCCTCTTCACGCAGTCGTTGTCAAGGTCGTATAAACATATTAAGGACTGCCTGCGGGGAAACTAGGCACTACGTCACACTCACGGGGTGCGTTATGTCGCAGATCTAGGACTTGTTACGGGAGTTGCGCGTCACGGCGACCTGCTGGCGATGTTTCAGGAAGCACAGCTGCTGGATCAGTTCGGCCACTGTGGGCGTCATGCCGAGGAAGTTGGCGCTCATTCCGCCGCCCTGGTTTTCAGTGATTTCGCCGTACAGCGCCAGCGATTGCGGCAGCGAGCCGCGCAGGCGGATCCGCAGCAAACCGCGGCTGCTTAGCGCCGGCATCTGATCGGCCGCCTTCCACGAGGCAGCGAGCGCATTGAACTGCACCGGCACCGGATTGCCGGGCGAGTCGCGCTCCACCAGCGTCGCCAGCAGATGCAGCACCAGGTTCAGCTTGAAGTCGAGTCGCGCCAGTTCGTGGGCTAGCGGGTGCAGGTCTTCGTGCTTGTCACGCGCCGGGTATTCTTCCACCGCGACGCAGGCGCGCAGCAGTAATAGATTGGCTTCTTCGAGGCTCGCCAAGCGGAATGCGTCGGGAGGCCGCTCGAGCGACTCCCAGACCACCGGCAGTACATCGTGGTAGGCAAGCTCATTTTTCAGGACAACCGTGTCTACGCCTTCGTACATGACACACTCCACCGGTCGCCGGGCGTGTCGCCCGCAGTGAGTGGCATTCTAGTGCCATCGCCGGCCGGCGTCGAAATGCTGCCGCAAACGCCATCGGCGCTTCACGCCGGCGTACGCAGCGCCAGCGGCACTGCCACCCAGGCGAGACGGATCTCGGTGAGCAGGTTGGTCACTTCATCGAGCAGCGCGACGCGGTTCTCAGCGTTGGCGCGCACCAGCTGCCGCGCCATGTAGTCATACAGCTCATCCAGGTTGTGCGCCAGCGTGCCACCCTGCTGGTGATCGAGACTCCCGCGCAGTTCGGCAATCAGTGCTACCGCGCGCTGCAGCAGCTGCGCTTTCTGACCCAGGTCACGGCGCTCCAGGCAGCCGCGCGCGGCGCTGATACGCTGCATGACGCCATCCATCAGCATCAAAATCAGGTGGTGCGGATCGTCAGTAGCGATGCCGCCGTGAATCGCGACACTCTGGTACGCAGCGAGTTTGCTGTTATGGGCGGCCATGAATGCTCCGGCAGTGCTGAGGAGCATAACGGCCATGGGCGCGCGGACTTTAATGCCGCGCCGGGGAGTCCCGCGACCTCAGCCGCCGCTGACGATCTTGGACGTGTTGGCCAGCTGTTGTGTGAGATAGTTGGCGGTCGATTGCAGGCTAGACATCAGCGAATCGAGCGCGTTGAACTGGCGCAAGTAGCGCGCCTGCACCGCCGCCATGCGGGCGTTCAGCACGGTCTCCTGATCGGTGACCGACTTCTGTGCCGCGGCCAGATTGTCATCGCGCGCAGCAATGGCACCACCGCTTTCCAGCAGCTTGGTCGCGGTCGCGTTTAGTCGCGTGGCAATACCCTGGGGGCCGCTGAACAGCCGGGCGACGCTGTCGCTGTCGGCGCTCAGCGCCGCCTGCAGCTTGGTGCTGTCGACCGACATGGAACCATCGGCGCCGGTGGTGATCCCCAATGCCGCGAGCGACGAGTAGTTGCCCGCCAGCCCGCTGACCTGATCAGTCATGCCGCGATTGAGCCGGAACTGCGCACCACTGAGCAGCCAGTCGCCCAGCAGCGGACCACCGGTCTTGGTGGCGGCGTTATAGCCGCCGAGCGTCTGGAACTGGCCCTGCATGCTGTTGTAGGCCTCGACTAGCTTGTTTACGTTGGCGAGCACTGCGCCATGATCGTTGGTCACGCCGAGATTCAGCACGGTGCCCGGCTTGGCCGCGTGCAGATCGAGTGTCACGCCGTCGATCGCGCCGGTCACGACGTTGTTGCCGCTGTGGTGCTCCACGCCGGAGATCATGACGATGGCATCCTGCGGCTGCTGAGCCTCGGCGTAGTGCGTGTCGCCGGTGCCGGTATAGCTGAGCTGCGCCAGGCTGCCTGCGGCATTGGAGGCGCCGACTTTTATCGCATTGCCGACGCCGGTGGCCGAGGAGGTCAGCACCAGCTGCGCGCCGTTGATGCCATACACCAGTGTCGCCTTGACGCCCGGGTTGCCGGTGGCGGTATTGATCGCATCGCGCACGTCGGCAAGCGTGGCCTTGTCGGCACTGATGGTGACGCCAAAGCTGGCGCTGCCCAACGAGACCTGCAGAATGCCCGTACCCATGGCCGTGGTCGCACCACCGGGAAAAGCCTTGGAAATCAGCTGTTCGGGCTGGGCCAGCTGGCGCACCTCGACGCCGTAGCTACCAGCCACGGCGCCGCCGGTGGTGGTAGCCGTGAACACCGTCTCGTCGGCGGAACTGGTCGCCATCACCTGGAACCGGCTGACCGTGGTCAGGGGTGTAAGCGCCGACTGAAAAGTGGAGATCGCACCCTTGAGGCTGCCGAGCGCCGAGAGGGAGGTAGCGATACTCGAGGCCTGGCGCGTGATGCGCCCTTCGAGCGGTGCGCGATCGGCAGCTACCAGCTGGGTCACCAGCGATCGCACGTCCAGGCCGGAGCCGATACCCAGGGACTGGATCAATCCCGCACCGGTACCGTTAGTCGCGCTGCTTGCCGTGGATACTGCCATATGAATCCTTTACTGGGCCTTCAGACCCGTACGTCGAGCACCGGGCGGTGCTCATCCTGCTGCAGCAACTGGGCAATGTGCACGACTTCCTCGGTCGGAATCTGTCGCACCAGTTCACCAGTCGCCTTGTTGATGATCTTTACTATAGTGATGCCGGTCTGATTGTCGACCGCGAAACTGAAACTGTTGCCGCTGCCCAGTGAATCGGCCACGCGCTTTGCAGCACGAGCCAGTACATCCGGAGCAGCAGTGGCCGTAGTATCGGGCCCGGTGCCCGGCAGACGCAGGGGCTGCGTGGCACCGTAACCCGCGCTAGCCACAGGTGGCGAAGCCGTCACCGGATTTAGGGGCAGATCACTGGGCATGGCAGCGCCCCCTTCGATTCCAGGACGGCGACGCGCAGTAAAACGGAGACCGGCTTGCGCCGGTCTCCGTCAGCCCTGCGACTCTCACGAGTCTGATCATAGGCTCCTTGCCGTTGACTAAGTCTCTTACTGCAGGAGCTTCAGAACGCTCTGCGGTGCGGCATTGGCCTGCGCCAGAATTGCCGTGCCCGCCTGCTGCAGAATCTGTGCGCGTGTCAGCTTGGCCGTCTCGGCCGCGAAGTCCGCATCCTGGATGCGGCTGCGTGAGGTCGAGAGGTTCTCCGACGCGGTTTGCAAGCTGTTGACCACCGACTCGAAACGGCCCTGGATGGCACCCAGGGTGCTGCGCAGTGAACTGACCGAAGTCAGCGCCGCATCGATTGCGTTGATCGAGGCATTGGCCTTGGCCACCGAACTGACCGAGGCGCTGTTGAGGGCCGCATTGCCCAGTGACAGCGTAGCCGCCGTGTAGCCGATGTCAGCGGCTCCGGCGCCGCTCAGGGTAACGGTATCGAGCGACACCAGGTGCACCGTTCCGACTGCGGTTTTGGTGGCGAGTGCAGCGCCAGCGGCGGTGTCGAAGTTCAACGCGGCATTGACCGTGTTGTTGGTGCCCGCGCCCGCGCCGTGCAGACCAAGGTTGGCCGTACCGGCACCCAGCGTCTGATCGACGATGATGTTGCGACCGTCGGAAGCCGACAGCGTCAGCACACCGGTATCGAAACTGGCTGTGACGCCCGTGGCACCAGTGTTGGCGTTGATCGAGGCGGCGGCGGCGTCACCGGTCAGGGTCGTGGTCGCACCGTTGAAGTTCGACTGAACCGCCACGCCGTTGATCGATAGGCCATAGCCGGCGGTCGTGACGTCAGCCCAGGCAACCTGGAGGCTGGACTGCGCGCTGGCAGTCAAGTTCGGGATACCAGCGGAATTGATAGCCGCGGCCTTAGCGTAGGCACTGCCGGCAGCCTGGCCCGCGCCAGACCCCGAGACCGAAGCGCCGACCGAAATTGCCGCGTTCGATCCGATCGCGATCTTCAGCGAACCGGAGGTTAAGGCATTGGCGGTATTTACGCCGGCACCCTGTTGGCCGACTGACTTGGTCGAATCATAGACCGAACCATTGCCGACGTAGTCAGCGGTGCGGCCGATGGCGCTGGTGCGCACACTAGTCGAGAGATTCACGCCGATCGACTCGCCGACATTGGCGCCGATCTGGAACGTGGCATTACCGAAGGAGCCGTCCAGCACCTTTTGGCCATTGAATGAGGTCTGCAGGGCGATGCGGTCGATTTCCGCCAGACGCTGTTGTACTTCCTGGTCGAGCGCCTGCCGGTCGCTGGTGCTGTTGGTCGCGTTAGCCGACTGTACAGCCAGTTCGCGGATACGCTGCAGGTTGTTGGTCACTTCCTGCAAGGCGCCTTCCGTGGTCTGCGCCAGTGAGATGCCGTCGTTGGCATTGCGCTGCGCCTGGTCGAGGCCGTTGATCTGCGTGGTCATGCGCGAGGCAATGGCCAGGCCAGCCGCGTCATCCTTGGCGCTGTTGATGCGCAAACCGGACGACAGCCGCTGCAGGGCTTCCTTGAGACTCATCTGCGAAGTCGTCAGATTGCGCTGGGCATTCAGCGACAGCGCATTGGTGTTGATGAAAAGTGCCATTGAATCTACTCCTGTTCGGTTACTCTGCCGCCTGGACCGATGCCCTTAGCGCGGTGCTTGATATGAGAGGCAATCTGCCGATCGCTGTCCCGTTCCGGTGCTGTATCGGTGGCCGGGGCGGCAAACTTGAGCCGGTTGCGGCGCCACCTGCGGCATTTTGTCGATTGCGTCACAGTGCTGGAGCGAGCGTGCTTCAGAGATAGTTGAACAGCGACAGCTTGCCAATGCTGGCAAAGGACTGTTGCGCGGCCTGCAGTCCCACGTACTGTTGGCTCATCTTGGAGACCGCGGCGGCATAATCAAGATCGCCAAGCTGCCCGGCGGCCGTCTGCAGATCCGTGAGCTGCGTCGCCCTGGAACTGTCGCCGTCCTGGAGTGTCGACAGTCGGGCGCCGACCTGCGCGCGGACGGTCAACTGCTGGTTGTTGGCCTGGTCGAGCTGCTGCAGCGAGCCATTGAGTGCGGAGTTGAACTGGGCGCGCTGTGCATCAGTGCTGGCGCCGTTCTGCAGCGCGCTGACGATGCCATCGAGCGTGGTAAAGACATCCTGCGTGCCGGCGCTGCTCACAGTGAATTGGTCACCGGCTGCGGGTGTGCCTGTGATGCCGACCTGTACACCATTGAAGGCGATCGCACCGCCGCTGCTGAAGTTGCCACTGGCCACCAACGTGCCACCGCTGTCGGTCACCTGCCAGGAAGCGGGCGTGGTGAAATTGACTGTGTAACTGCCCGGAACCCAGGCCGACCTGCTGTTGATCGATCCGGCATCGACGACACCGCTCCCAGTGTTAGCCGTGCTGGCGGCATTCACGAACAGGCCATTGCCGGCGGGGATATTCATGAACAGCTGGTTGCCCGGATCACTGTCCTGGATCTGCAGGCCGGCGCCCACTTCCACGCCGCGCGCGCCGCTGTCGCCGAAGTACTGCACGCTGCCGCTGGCGCCACGCGCGAAGGGCTGCGTAGCGCTCGAATAGCCGGCAAACAGGTACTCGCCGTTGGCGTCCTTGCGATTGCCGATGCTCAACAGCTCATCGATTCTGGCCTTGAGTTCGGTGGCGATGGACTTACGATCGCCATCGCTGAGCGTGGCGGTATTGGCCTGCACCACTAACTCGCGGGCACGCTGCAGCACCGTGCCGGAATCGGCCAAGGCCTGCTCCTCGAGTTGCAGCCGACCGGTGACAGCGGTGCTGTTCTTGTCGAACTGCTGATTCTGCGATTGCGCGCGTGCGAGTTCATGCAATTGCACCGCGGCCACCGGATCATCGGCGGGTGTCTGCACGCGCTTGCCGGTCGCGATCTGGTTCTGGGATTTCGCCAGCGCCGCCTGCTGGTTGAGCAGTGCCTGGGTGGCGAGCTGATACAAGGTTGAAGTGGCGATGCGCATGGCGGTTACTTCGTGGCGTCGAGCAGCGACTGGAACAGACTGTTGGCCACGCTGATCACTTTGGCGGCGGCCTGGTAGGCCTGCTGGTAGCGCACTAAATTGGCGGCCTCTTCGTCCAGATTCACACCGGAGAGATTGCTCATCGCGGTGTTGGCATCGTTCATCACCAGTTGCTGCGCGTCGCGTCCGCTCTGCGCCTGGTTGGTCTGCACGCCGATATTGCCGATCAGCCGACCGACGCTGTCGCTGAGCGACACCGTGCCGCCGTTGAGTATTGGCTTGCCGAGCACGGCCGCGATCTGCAGCGCATTTCGATTGTCGCCACTGCCGTTGGCGTTGTCCTTGATCTGGAAACTGTCGCCGCTGGCCGGCGTACCGCTGAGTGTCACCTGCATACCGTTGAAGCTGATCGGCGTGCCGGAGGTGTAGCTGCCGCTGGCGACGGTGGCGCTAGCGGCATCGGTAACCCGCCAGGTGGTCGCGGAAGTAAAGCTGAGCGTGTAGTCGCCGCGCACCCAGGCGGCGGTATTGGGCACCTTGCCGGCATCGATGCTGGCATTGCCGCTGTTGGCGGTGGCGGCACTGGTGAGCAGCGCGGCCGCCGCGGCAATCTTTTCCGGTTGGGAAATCAGCACGGACATGCCGGCCACGGCCGCGCGCGTGGGCTCGATCAGCAGCCGATCGCCCGCCTGCGGCGCGCCGCCAACCACGATCGACAGGCCATCGGCAATGAAGGGATCGGCTGCGGTGCCGGTGCCACTCATCGCGGCTGCAGCGCCGGTGTCGGTGCGGCTCAACTGCCAGGCAGTGCCATCGAACAGCAGCTGATAGTCGGCCGTGGTCAGCGCCGTGGGGTCGCTGCGCGTAGCGGTGGCCGTGCCACTGCCGGCATTGAGGTTCGAGGCGCTGACCACGACACCGCCGACTGCAAACAGATCGGTGCCGATCTGCCCGCGCAGATCCAGGCCCGCGGCCTGCTGGGTATTGACCAGGTTGGCTAGCGTAACTGCCGCCTGGCCCACGGTGTTGCGAGTCGGATCTAGCATTTGACTGCGAAACTGCAGTAGTCCGCCGATCTTGCCGCCGCCGACCGAGTCGGTGACATCGATCGCGCCGGCCGGCGATTGCAGCACCAAGCGCGTGCGCGTGGCGGAGTATTGATCGCCCGCAGTGGCGAGTTTGGCGGAGGCACTGTTCATCACCAGCACCTGGCCGGTACCCATGAAGACATTCATCGAGCCATCGTTCTGCATCACGGTACTGACATTGAGATGCGTGGCGAGGTTGCTGAGCAGCTGGTCGCGCTGATCGAGCAGATCGTTGGGTGGCTGCTGGTTGATGCCCTGCGCTGCGACGATGCGCTGGTTGAGGGTGGCGATGTTGCTGGCAATGTTCGAGACTGCCGTGGCCTCGCTGCTGAGCTGCGAGCTCAGCTGGCTGTTGATGTTGTCCAGGCTGGTGTTGTAGGTCTTGAGCCGGTCGGCGAGCGCGCTCGCCTGGCTCAGCAGCACCTGCCGCGAGGTGATCGACGCCGGCGCATCGGCGACCGCCTGCGCGGAGTTGATGAAGTTCTGCAGCGTGGTCGCGAGCCCGGTGGTGGTGTCGCTGAACAGGTTGTCGATGCGCCCCGCATAGGTGCTGAAGGTGTCGAGTTGCTGAAAGCCGCTGCCGGCGCTGCGCGCCTGGCCCGCAAGCGTCGCGTCGTATATCCGCCGCACCGTGGTGATATCGACGCCATTGCCGATCCAGCCGCTGCCAAAGGCGTCGGCAGGCCGGGCCATCAGCTCGGCACTCTGCCGGCTGTAGCCTGGAGTGCTGGCATTGGCAATATTGTGGCTGGTCGTGTCCAGAGAGCGCTGGAAGGCCAGCAGCCCGGATACGCCCGTTGTCAGCATGTCAGCCATTGTGACTCCCGCATTCGCGGCTGTTGCGATCTGTCATCACACTGATCCCGTACCGGCAGCCATCGGCACCGCGACGCCGTTCTTGAGCGTGGACTGCGCGGTCAGTTCGCGCACCGCAGCGGCCGTCGTCACCAGTTTGTGTACATAATCCGGATCCGTGGCGTAGCCGCCGCGCCGCAGGCCCTGCGCGAAGGCCGCGGCATCGTTACCCTGATTGAGCGCAGTCGCGAAGCGCGGATTGTTGGTCAGCAGATCGGCGTAGTCGTTGAATCCGGCGGCTACCGAGGCGTAGCTCCGGAACGGTGCCTGCACGCTGGTGGCATTGCCACCGGCATATTCCGTAGTCGCGGAATTACCCGCAGCGCCGCGCCAGCCACCACCCACCTTGATGCCAAAGAGATTGTTGCCGGCAGCGCTGCCGGCCGCAGGCAGATGACGGCCCCAGCCGGTCTCGAGCGCGGCATGGGCGATCACCGTTTCAATCGCGACGCCGATGCGTCGCGCCGCCTGTGCCGCATAAGGCCAGATGCGGTCGATGAATTGTGCGTGCGTGGTGCTCGCAATGGGCGGTGTGCCGCCCGTATTGCTGGCCGCGCTCGTTGCGCCGGCCGTGCCGGCTGAAGGCGTCGTTGCCGGAATAGCCGGCGAATCCACAGTAGCGTCCACTGCTGCCGGCGGCGCGAGGCCGGTGCGTTGCAACTGCTGCACCAATCGCTCGGCGAGTCCGAGTCCCTTGCCCTGAGACATCTGCACTGACAACTGCTGATCGAACAGGTCCTGGTAAAACTGCGTCTGCTCACTGTCGCCCAGGCCCTCGCCGAGGCTCGCCTCGCGCATGCTCTTCAACAACATGTTGGTGAACAGGCTCTCGAACTGGCGCGCGGCCTCGCGTATTGCCGCGGGCTGATCCTGACGGGCGCCTTTCTTCAGCGCCTCCATGTGCCCGAAGTCGGCGTAGTAGCTGGTGTTGACGGGCGTTGAAGTCATGGACGTGGTATTCGTTCGGGCGCGCCGCGCGCTGCTCAGATGACCACCAGCTCGGCGCGCAATGCGCCGGCTTCCTTCAGGGCCTCGAGTATCGCCACCAGATCGCCCGGCGCAGCGCCCACCTGATTGACCGCGCGCACGATTTCGTTGAGATCGACACCGGCACTGAACACAAACATGCGCGCCGGCGGCTGCTCAATCGAGATATCGCTGCGCGGCGAGGTCACGGTGGTGCCCGTGGCAAAGGCATTGGGCTGGCTGACTTCCTCGCGCTCGCGAATCGTTACCGACAGCGAACCGTGGGCGACCGCCGCTGGCATCACCCGCACGTGCGAGCCGATCACCACGGTGCCGGTGCGCGAATTGACGATCACGCGCGCCGGCGCCTCGCCCGGCTCGATCTCCATTTCCTCGAGCGCCGAGATGAAACTGATGCGCGCAGTCTCCGCGGCCGGTGCCGACACACGCACCGAGACCGCATCGAGCGCCTGCGCCGTGCCCTCGCCCAGCAGCGCGTTGATACCGGTGGTCAGGCGCGTCGCAGTGGTGAAATCCGGACTGTTGAGATTGAGCACCACGAACGGCGTGCTGTTGAAATCGCTGTGCACTTCGCGCTCGACCGTGGCGCCATTGGGCACGCGGCCGCCACTAGGCACATTCACGCTGACGCGTGAACCATCCTTGCCGCTGACGCCGAAGCCCGAGACCATCACACTGCCCTGCGCCATCGCATAGACCTCGCCATCGGCACCGCGCAGCGGCGTCATCAGCAGCGCGCCACCGCGCAGGCTGCTGGCATTGCCGATCGAAGCGACGGTCACGTCTATGGTCTGTCCGGCCTTCGAGAAGGCCGGCAAATTAGCGGTCACGGTGACGGCCGCGACATTCTTCAGCTGCGGCTTCACGCCAGCCGGAATGGTGACGCCAAACTTGGCCAGCATATTGATGATGCTCTGTACCGTGAACGGCGCCTGGCTGGTCTGATCGCCGGTGCCATCCAGGCCGACCACCAGGCCGTAACCCACCAACTGGTTGCCGCGCACGCCGGCCACGCCGGCCAGGTCCTTGACGCGTTCGGCGAATACCAGTCCCGGCAGCAGCAGTGCTGCGACGATCACGGCGGCCCAGAACGGCGGCGTGATGACTGTATATCGGTGATTGAACATGACTAAATCCTCAGAACGGCAGCCATTTGGAATCGAAAAAGCGCGCCAGCCAACCCTTGGAGTTGGCCGAGGCCAGCACACCCTGCGAACCGTAGGAGATGGTGGCGTCGGCGACCCGCGAGGACGACACCGTGTTGTCCGGCGCAATATCGATGGAACGCACGATGCCCTGCAGGCGCACGTACTCGCTCCCCTGGTTGATGTTGATCAGTTTCTGGCCGCGCACCAGCAGATTGCCATTGGCCAGGCGCCTGGCAATGGTCACCGAGACGCTGCCATTGAGCACATTGCTCTGCTTGCTGTCGCCCGAGCCATCGAAGCTGCTGGCGTTGTTTACGCTGCCGGCGAATATTTCCTTGCCGTGCAGCGTGATCGGCGCACCAAATAGAGTCGGCCCCGCCATTGCGGCCTTGGTCTTCTTGGCGGTGGTGGTACTGGCGCTCTTGCTGGCGTTGGTTTTTTCCTCGAGCAGGATCGTCAGCACATCGCCAACGCGATGCGCCACTGAATTCTCGAACAACGGCAGGTCGTAGCCGGCCTGGTAGATGGCGCCGCCGCTGGCCGGCGGGGGCGTACCGACAAGCGGAGTGGTGGCATCGAAATTATCCATGCGCGAGGGCGCACTGGCGCAGGCGCCGAGCAGCAATGCGGGCAACAATGACAGGCAGCGATACTTCACAGTAACTCCCATCAGACGTTGTTGCTGAGGTACTGCAGCATCTGATCGGCAGTCTGGATGGCCTTGGTGTTCATCTCGTAGGCGCGCTGCGTCTCGATCATGTTGACCATCTCCTCGACCACATTGACATTCGAGCTCTCGATGGCGCCCTGCTGCAAAGTGCCCAGGCCCGACTGGCCGGGATTGCCCGACTGTGCAGTGCCACTGGCAGCTGATTCGACCAGCAGGTTTTCGCCGCGCGGCTGGAGTCCGGCGGGATTCACGAAATCGACCAGCTGCAGCGAGCCCACTTGTGAAGGCGCCGACTGGCCGGCCAGCAGTACTGACACCACGCCATCACTGCCGACAGTCACGCTCTGCGCGCCAGAAGGAATATTGATACCCGGCTGCACCACGTAGCCGCTCGAGGTCACGAGCTGGCCCTGGCTGTTGAGCTGGAAATCTCCGGCGCGGGTGTAACCGAGCGTGCCATCGGGCATCAGCACCTGGAAGAAGCCACGTCCGCTAATCGCCAGATCCAGTGAATTACCCGTCTGGCTCAGATTCCCCTGGGTGTAGGTCTTTTCGGTCGCCACCACGCGCACGCCGGTACCGAGCGAGAGGCCGCTGGGCGCCTGGGTATCCTGCGATGTGGCGCCACCGACCTGGCGTACGTTCTGGTACAGCAGGTCTTCGAACACCGCGCGGCTCTTCTTGAAGCCGGTGGTGTTGACGTTGGCAAGATTGTTCGAGACCACAGCCATGCGCGTCTGCTGTGCGTCGAGTCCGGTTTTTGCGGCCCACAATGCTGGGTTCATGAGTGCTCCTGAATGGGGTTAAGCGGTTCAGCCGGCCTGCAGCAGACGCGCCGATGAGGCGGCATCTTCCTCGGCAGTACGCATCGCCTTGACCTGCAGATCGAACTGGCGCGCCAGCTCGATCATCTGCGTCATGGCTTCGGCCACGTTGACATTGCTGCTCTCGAGCGCACCTGAAGTGAGCTGCACACTCGCATCCGCGGGCGCATCGCTGCCGTTGCGCAGGCGGAACAGGCCATCGGCGCCGCGATCGACCGTTTCGGGCGGCGGATTCACCAGCTTGATGCGCCCGACCGTGGCCACAGTGGTGGCGGCCTGACCCAGCGGCACGATCGCCACCGAGCCATCGCGCGCCACACTGATTGACGCATGCGGCGGCACTGGGAGCGGACCGCTATCGCCCAGCACCGCGCGACCGGCGCCATTGACCAGCTGACCATTGACATCGACACGCAGATCGCCGGCACGGGTGTAGGCCTCGCGACCGTCACTTCCCTGCACCGCGATCCAGCCCGGACCATTGATCGCCACATCCAGATCGCGCCCGGTCTGCTGCAGCTCGCCGCTGCTCGCGTTCCAGCCGACCGAGTGATCGGTGGCATAGACGCGCGTAGCGAGCCCGGCGCCCTGCACGGCCTGGCTCTGAAATGCCGACAGGTCGGCGCGAAACCCCACCGTGCTGGCATTGGCCAGGTTGTGGTTGTTGGCGGCCTGGGCGCGCAGCGTTTCTTTTGCGCCCGACATCGCCACATACACCAGACGATCCATGATAAATTCCTAAGTGCTGCTCAGCGGATGTTGATGATGGTCTGGGTGATCTGGTTCTCGGTCGAGATCATCTGCGCGTTGGCCTGGAAGTTGCGCTGCGCGGTGATCATGTTGACCAGCTGCGCAGTGATGTCGACGTTCGACTGTTCGAGTGAGCCGGACTGGATCAGTCCGAAGCCGGAGTTGCCGGCCTGACCGTGCAGCGCCTGACCGGAATTGAAAGTCTCCGACCAGTTGGTGTTGCCGAGCGGCTGCAGGCCCTGGGGATTGGCGAAACTGGCGATCGCTACCTGACCGAGCGACACGGAGCGGCCGTTGGTAAAGCGCGCCTGCACTACACCGGTCGAGCCGACGCTGATGCCGATCAGGCGGCCGGTGGTGAAACCGTCCTGTGATACGGCCGTCACGCCGAATGTATTGCCATACTGCGTAGTGCTGGAATAATCGACCGTCAGGTTGATATCCAGTGCGCCGGTGCCGGGCGGGAATGGCGGGAAAGTGATCTTGCCCGGGTTCGGCACAGCGAGCGCACCGGAGCTGGTGTACTGCAAAGTCTGCGCGCCGCCGTCTGCCACGCCATCCAGATACATGTGGGTGTCCCAGGTATTGGCGGCCGCGGTCTTCACGAAATACATGCTGGCGGTGTGCGCCGCCCCCAGTGAGTCATACACCGTGAGCGACGTGGAGCTGTTGTAACTGTTGTTGTTGGCCGGGTCGAAGACCGCGACCGAAGGCGGCGTTGCATTCGAGGCCAGGTTAAAGACGATGTTCGCGTTACTGGTGGCCTGCGGCGCACTGTCGCCGGTCACCAGGCGCAGATCCGTGAGCGAGGTAGTGTTGAAGGCGCCGCCGAGCGTCGGCGAATACACCTGCAGGCGCTGGCCGTCGGCATTGGTCACGTAGCCGGAATTGTCGGTCTGGAAGGCGCCGGCGCGCGTGTAGGCCGAGGCACCGCCGTCGCTGAGTATGAAGAAGCCCTGGCCGCTGAGCGCCAGGTCGAGGCTATTGTTGGTGGCCTGGATATTGCCCTGCGTGAACTGCGTGGCCACATCCGAAATCTTCACGCCGGCGCCGGTTTGCGCCTTGCTCACGCCCTGCGGCGAGATTGCAAATAGCTCGGCGAATTCCGAACGCGACTGCTTAAAGCCGTTGGTATTCGAGTTGGCAATGTTGTTGGCCGTGACGTTGAGGTCACTCTGAGCTGCAGCGATACCGCTGAGGGAAATGCCGAATGACATGGTGTTGCTCCTGCTTGACGGTCAGATGATCTGCTGTACT
>JAYUZE010000270.1:0-15966 GCA_043752035.1 Gammaproteobacteria bacterium | reverse complement strand
GGCGGGGCCTGACGCACGTTCGATCGCCGGATCGCGGGTAGTCTCCAATTTGAGCTCGTCGCCCCAGTCCAGCAGCTGGAACACGGTCTGCAAATCGTGGTAGCCATCCTCGCGCCGCGCGGTCACGTGCAGCAGCAGGTTCAGCTTCGCGGGTGCGGGCCACCAGCGCACGCCCTGCGGCGCCTTGCTCACGGCAGTCGCCAGCGATTGATGCGTACCTTCAGCCGGGTATCGTCACGGCGCAAGGTGACCAGGCCCGGCAGCCACCAGCCGCCCCGCGGCGCGTAGTCGCTGTAGTCGATGCGCCACTCGCCCTGCGTCAGGCGCTGCAGGTGTTGCGCATTGTCGAGCAGCTCGACGCCGGGCGTCGCCGGATCCGGGACTCCGAGCAGCCAGAAACGCAGGCTCGCCAGCGGCGGTTCGAAGCCCAGCAGATCGATCATCGCGGCCTGCGCCGCCGCGCCGCTCAAGGCAACGCCGCTGCTCGCCGTCATCTGCAGGCCGGATTCGTCGTAACGCAGGTGCGCGCCGCCGAGACCGAATGGCGCACGCAGTTGCGCGTCGCTGGCCGGGCCACGCTGCTGCCAGCTCAACGCCGCGCTGAAGCCCTCGCTGGCGGTCGCCGCCGCGAGCTGGCCGCGGAATTGATAGCGTTCGAGCGCCTGCAGCGCCGTGCGCTGCTCGGGCCAGGGTCGGGATGCCGTTGTCGGCAACGTGCGGCAGCCATCGAGCAGCGCCGTGGTCAGCACCGCGAAGCACGCCATCAGCGCGGCAGGTGACCGGCGTAATCGAGCCACGCGCACCGGCCCTAGATCGTGGTGCGCGGCGCCGTTTCCAGCACCGGCGGCGGCTTGGGCGCGCTGATGTCCGGCGCAAAATGCGCGACAGTAGTGGCCAGCCGCGGATTTTCAGGATCGGCCGCCAGCGCACGTCGCCAGGTGTCACGCGCCGCGCTCTTCTGTCCTGCGGCCCACAGTGCCTCACCCCAATGGGCACCGATGTCGCCGTCGTGCAGCAGCCGATAGGCGCGCGCCAGCACCGGCGCCGCATTCGCCGCCTGGCCGCGGCGGAACATCACCCAGCCCAGGCTGTCGAGCATCGCCGGATCATCGGGCTGCGAGCGCAGGGCCTCGCGTATCAACAGTTCGGCGCGCGGCAGCGCGCGCTTGTGATCGGCGAGTGTGAAGCCCAGTGCATTGGTGACCGCCGCATCGAGCGGCCGCACGCGATGGAGCGATTCGAGCAACTCGAGCGCGGCGTCGATCTTGCCGGCACGCTCGAGCAGCACGGCGTGCTGGTAGTCGAGTTCGGCATTGCCGGGCGAGCGGCGCAGTGCGTCGGCGATGCGGCCCAGCGATTCCTCGGGTGCATCGACCTGTGAGAGCAGATCAGCCGCAGCGATATCGGCGTGGATGCGCTCCGACGGTCGCGCCTCGCGTGCCGGCGCGAACGTCCGCAGCGCCGATTCGTGTTCGCCCTGTCGGTAGAGTATGCCGGCGGCACGCCGCCGGCCCTGCGAATCCAGCCCGGTGCCGAGCAGCGCCGAGTAGTCGCGCAAAGCACCGGGGTCATCACCGCGCCGTTCGGCGATCACGCCCAGCAGATACACCGCGAGTGCCGAGGAGCCCGGCACCTGCAGCAGACTGGTGCAACGTTGCTCGGCGATCGCGTAGTCGCCCTTCTCGAATGCCAATTGCGCCAGCTGCCGGCTGGCAGCCTGGCCGACTTCTTCATCGCTGCGCAGGCGCTGCAATTCGGCTTCCGCGGGTTCCTGTTTGCCCAGCAGCAACAGCACCTGCGCCACCGCCAGGCGACTGGATTTTTCGGTGGCGGCCTCGTGCGCAGCACTGATCGCTGCCGCTTCGTCGCCGAGTACCGCTTGCGCACGCGCCGCCAGAAGCGCAGCGTCAGGCGCCTTGGCGCCGGCCGCGCGTGCCGCCTGCGCATACGCCAGTGCCGCCTGCGCATCCCAGGCGGCAAGCGCCACTTCGCCCAGCGCGCGCTGCGCCGCACCCGTGTGCAATGCCGGATGCTCCAGGCCGCGCAGCATCAGCAGCAGCGCCTCGCTGCCCACACTCTGCTGCAACTCATCGAGCGCTTCGGGTATCTTGCGATCCGCGCCGCCGAGCCAGGTCGTGAAATATTCGCGCGCCTCGCTGATATGCAGGCTCGCGAGCGCAGCCTGCACCCGCGCCAGCGCCGCGGCAGAATCACCCGGCGCGAGATGCACCCAGCGCTCGGCGGCCGCCAGCGCGCTGGCCGCCTGGCCGCAATCGAGTGCTACCGCCGTGGCGCGTTGTGCGAGTTCGGCCGCAGCCAGCTGCTGCGCTGCTTTGACATAGTAAGAAGAGGCGCTGCCACAATCGCCACGTTGCAACGCGCTCTCAGCGCTGACCGTGGCTGCATTGCCCTCGGCCAGCGAGGTGGTAGTCACAGGCGCGACGGCCGAGGCTGCGGCCGACGCAACGGCCGATGCGGCTATCGCCAGCAGCAACGCGGCGGCGGCGCTCGAGAAACGGTGCATCACAAGGCCTGACGGTGGCAAAGCAGCATGATCATGCGACTATAGCCGATGATGAAAGATTCAATTCGTCAAAAACTGGACAAAGTCGCCGAGCGCTGCGAGGAAGTGGCGCTGCTGTTGGCCGAGCCGCAGATGCAGGGGCGCGCCGAGCAATTTCGCGAGCTGTCGATGGAATATGCCCGTCTGCTGCCGACCGCCACTGCCTGGCGCAAATACCTGGGGCTGGAGGCCGAATTGCAGCATGCCGAGGCGCTGCGCGCCGACCAGGACGCGCCCATGCGCGCCTTGGGCGAGGAGGAGGCACAGCGGCTGGGCGGCGAACTTGGCGTGCGCGAAGCAGCGCTGCTGCGCATGTTGCTGCCGCAGGATCCGCGCGATGCCGCCAACGTGTTCCTCGAGATCCGTGCCGGCACGGGCGGCGATGAGGCCGCGATCTTTGCCGGCGACTTGCTGCGCATGTACAGCCGCTATGCCGAAGGCCGCGGCTGGCAGGTGGAAACCCTGAGCGAGAGCCAGGGCGAGCACGGCGGCTACAAGGAAGTGATCTGCCGGGTGGTGGGGCGCGGCGTGTATTCGCGTCTCAAGTTCGAATCGGGCGCGCATCGCGTGCAGCGCGTGCCGGCCACCGAGGCGCAGGGCCGCATCCATACTTCGGCCTGCACGGTGGCGATCCTGCCGGAGACCGCCGAGATCGAACGCATCGACATCAATCCGGCGGACCTGCGCATCGACACCTTTCGCGCCTCGGGCGCCGGCGGGCAGCACGTCAACAAGACCGACTCGGCGGTACGCATCACGCACATTCCCACCGGCGTCGTGGTCGAATGCCAGGACGAACGCTCGCAGCACAAGAACCGCTCGCGCGCGATGTCATTGCTGCAGGCGCGACTGCTGGCTGCGGAACAGGCCAAGCGCAGCAGTGAACAGGCGCAGTCACGGAAACTGCAGGTCGGGAGCGGCGATCGCTCGGAGCGCATCCGCACCTACAATTTTCCGCAGGGCCGGCTCACCGACCATCGCATCAATCTCACGCTCTACAAGCTGGCCGCGATCATGAATGGCGAGCTCGACGAACTGCTCGAGGCCCTGCAGCAGGAATATCAGGCCGAGGAACTGGCGACCGAGTAAAGCGCCAGCCACAATGCGCTGAAATACACCGCTGCCACTGACAGCACGCCCAGCAGCACTGCGGCGCCGACCGCATTGACCGCCGCGACCTTGATGCCCACACCCGCGAGCAGCGTGGACAGCAGGCTCAAGGCGGCAATCCCCGCCAGCGTGCAGACCGCCACGATCAACGCGCCCATCACTGCCGCCGCGCAGAATTTCAGCCAGCGCGGCCGCACCAGCCGCACGCAGCGCTCCAGCGCGCGCAGCGGTTCCACCTGTTCGAACAGCACCACTGGGCGCAGCAGCAGAAAACACACGAACGCGTAGATTCCAGGCACGATCAGCAGCACGAAGCCGAGCGTCATCACGACACCGGCGAGCACCGCCGTCAGCACCAGCAACGGCCAGCGCTGCAGTGCCACGCGCAATTCAGCCGGCAGTTCCGGCAGCCGGCCGGCGACGATGGCGCGCTGGCGCAGCATGATGATGCCGGCCAGCAGCTGCCAGGCCACGAAGCCAAGTGCGAACAGGACCCAGAATGCTGCATCGTGCGGCTTCAGCAGGTCCGGAGATTTACCGGTGGCCAGTGCATAGAGCGAAGCCATCTGCGCCAGCAGTATCGACAGCATCGCCAGCGGCAGGCACTTGGGCAGGGTGGCACGAAACACCCGCATTGCGGCGTCCATGATGTCGGCGACCTCGGCGGAGCGCGGCGGCAGGAGCGAGGCGGACATGGAGGAACTCCGGTAGCGGGTCGTGGAGCGGGGGCGTGTAATCTATCAGAATGGCTGACGCACTCCTCGATGGCACGACAAACGTTGGCGGCGCACTCGAGTCCGCGGTACGCACCCTGCAGCCGCGGGTTGGCGCCGCGCTCGATGCGCAGTTGTTGCTGGCCCACGCGCTGGAACGATCGCGCTCCTGGTTGCTGGCGCATACCGAGGAGCCGCTGGGCACCGCGGTGAGCACTGTGTTCGCAGCGCTGCTGGCGCGCCGCGTGGCCGGCGAGCCGCTGGCCTATATCACCGGAATGCGCGAATTCTGGTCGCTGTCACTGCGTGTGAGCCCCGCGGTGCTGGTGCCGCGACCGGAAACCGAATTGCTGGTCGAGCGCGCGCTGGCATTGCTGCCGGCGGCTGCGGCGCGGGTTGCGGACCTCGGCACGGGCTCGGGAGCCATCGCACTGGCGCTGGCCACTGAGCGATCCCAGTGGCAAATTACGGCCACGGACCAATCGCTCGCAGCGCTGGCAGTGGCTGCGGCAAACGCACAGGCGCTGGGCCTTCGCAACCTGCGCTTTTTGGCCGGCGACTGGTTTGCGGCACTGGCCGGCGAGCGCTACGCCCTGCTGGTGAGCAATCCGCCCTACGTCGCCGAATCCGACCCGGCACTGCGCGATCTGGCGTTGCAGCATGAGCCGCGCGCAGCGCTCAGTTCCGGCCCCGAGGGGCTGGATGCGCTGCGGATAATCATCACCGGCGCCAGCGCGCATCTGCTGCCGCAGGGCTGGTTGCTGCTGGAGCATGGCGCCACCCAGGCCGCCGCGGTAGCAACAATGCTTGTCGCACAGGGGTTCACTCACGTACGCTGCCATGCTGACCTGGCACGACTCCCACGCGTCACCGAGGCGCAGCGCTAATGAAAGGCACGGAACTGATGGTACGTTTTGAAACCACGCATGGTGGCTTCACGATCGAACTGTTCGAGCGCGATGCGCCACTGTCAGTCGCCAACTTCCTGCAATATGTCGACGACCAGTTCTTCGATGCCACGATATTCCATCGCATCGTGCCCGGCTTCGTGATCCAGGGCGGCGGGCTCACTGGCGACTTCTCGCAGAAGAAGACCCGCGCACCGGTGAAGAATGAAGCCGCCAATGGCTTGCTGAACGAGCGTGGCACGCTGTCGATGGCGCGCACCGACGCGCCGCACAGCGCCACCTCGCAGTTCTTCGTGAACCTCAAGAACAACGATTTTCTGGACTATCGCCCCGGCCAGCATGGCTACGCGGTATTCGGGCGCGTGGTCGATGGCATGGAGGCAATCGACAAGATCGCCGCCGTGCGCACCGGCCGGCGCTCCGGCTACACCGATGCGCCGATGGAAGACGTCACGGTCAATACTGCGCGGCGCATTCCCGTCGCCGCCTGAAGCGATGAGCAAACGCGCGAGCGTCCTGCGACGCGCAGGACGCATGCTGCTGCTGGGCCTGGCAGGAGCGGCGGCATTCGCGCTGCTCCTGGTACTCGCGCTGCGCTGGATCAACCCACCGACCAGCGCGTTCATGATCGCGGCGCGCCTCGATGCCCTGTTCGGCGGCGAACAGGACTACCACACTCAATATAAATGGGTGGATCTCGAAGACATCGCGCCGCAGGCGGCACTCGCGGTGATCGCGGCCGAAGACCAGCAGTTTCCCTTTCACACCGGCTTCGATTTCAAGTCGATACGCGAGGCGGTGCGCCACAATGCGCACAGCCGCCGTGTGCGCGGCGCCAGCACCATCTCCCAGCAGGTCGCCAAGAACCTGTTCCTGTGGTCGGGGCGCAGCTATTTTCGTAAAGGCCTGGAGGTGGGCTTCACGCTGCTGATCGAGTGGTGTTGGCCGAAGGAGCGCATCCTCGAGGTCTATCTCAACGTCGCCGAATTCGGGCGCGGCATCTACGGCGTACAGGCCGCCTCGCAGTATTTCTACCATCGCGACGCGCGCCGGCTGCGGCGCGAAGAGGCGGCGTTGCTGGCCGCGGTGTTGCCCAACCCCAGGCACTATCATGTCGAAGCCCCGTCGCGTACGGTGCTCACGCGCCGTGACTGGATCTCGCAGCAGATGGCGGACCTGGGCGGCACGGCGTACCTTGATCTGATCGAGAACCAGGGAGAGCGGCATGAGTGAACCAGCAGCGCGCAACTACCGCTACTACGATCTGATCATGGCGGCGTACGTGTGCATCCTGCTGTGCGCGAACCTGATCGGGCCGGCCAAGGTCGCCACGCTCCATCATGTGCCGATCTTCGGTGATGTCACCTTCGTGGCCGGCGTGCTGTTCTTTCCGCTCTCTTACATCTTCGGCGACATCCTTACCGAGGTGTACGGCTACGCGCGTGATCGGCGCTGCGTGTGGGCCGGGTTCGGGGCGCTGGCCTTCGCCGCGCTGATGGCTAGCGTGATCGTCGCCCTGCCGGCGGCGAGCTGGTGGCAGGATCAGCAAAAAGCCGTCGAGATGATCTTCGGCAACACCTGGCGCATTGTCGCCGCCTCAATCGTCGCCTTCTGGTGCGGCTCTTTCGTGAACAGCATTGTGCTGGCGAAGATGAAGATCATGACCCGCGGGCGCTGGCTCTGGACCCGCACCATCGGCTCGACCATCTGCGGCGAGCTGGTGGATTCTGGCCTGTTCTACACGATCGCCTTCTTCGGCCTGTGGGACAACTCCAGACTGCTGGGCGTGATGCTGACACAATATGTGCTCAAGACCCTCTGGGAAGTGCTCATCACGCCGGTGACCTACAAGGTGGTGGCATTCCTGAAGCACGCCGAGCAGGAGGATTACTACGACACCGCCACCGACTTCACGCCCTTCTCGCTCAAGACCTGAACGGCCCGCGCACACCATGACATCTATCGCACCCGCTGAGACACTTTTTGCGGCCTTGGGGCTGAGCGCCGAAGTGCTGCAGGCGCTGAGCGACGTGGGCTATGAAAGCCCGACGCCGATCCAGGCAGCGACCATTCCGGTGCTGCTCTCGGGCACCGATGTGCTCGGGCAGGCGCAGACCGGCACCGGCAAGACCGCGGCCTTTGCGCTGCCGCTGCTCTCTCGGCTCGACCTCGCGCAGCGCGAACCGCAGGCGCTGGTGATGGTGCCGACGCGCGAGCTCGCGATTCAGGTGGCCGAGGCCTTCCAGAAATATGCTGCACACCTGCGCGGCTTTCATGTGCTGCCGATCTACGGCGGCCAGAGCTACACGCCGCAGCTCAATGCTCTGAAGCGCGGCACGCACGTCGTGGTCGGCACGCCCGGCCGCATCCTCGATCACCTGGAGCGCGGCACGCTCAGTCTCGATCGCATCCGCTTCGTGGTGCTCGACGAGGCCGATGAAATGCTGCAGATGGGCTTCATCGATGCGATCGAAGCGATACTCGGCAAGACGCCATCCGACAAGCAGGTGGCGCTGTTCTCGGCCACGATGGCCGCACCCATCCGCCGCATTTCGCAGCGTCACCTGCGCAAACCGCACGAAATTACCATCCGCAGCAAGACCAGCACTGCGGAAAATATCCGCCAGCGATACTGGCTGGTGAGCGGCATGCACAAGCTCGATGCGCTGACGCGCATACTCGAAGTGGAGAGCTTCGATGCGATGCTGGTGTTTGCGCGCACCAAGCAGGCTACGGCTGAACTGGCGGAAAAACTTTCCGCGCGCGGCTTCGCGGCAGCCGCGCTCAACGGCGATATCCAGCAGTCGCAGCGCGAGCGCACCGTAGCGCAGCTGAAGGCCGGTGTGATCGACATCCTAGTGGCCACCGATGTGGCCGCCCGCGGGCTCGATGTCGAGCGCATCAGTCATGTGGTCAATTTCGATGTGCCCTATGACAGCGAGTCCTACATACACCGCATCGGCCGCACCGGACGCGCCGGGCGTAGCGGCGAGGCTATCCTGTTCATCGCGCCGCGTGAGCAGAACATGCTGCGCATCATCGAGCGCGCCACGCGCCAGCCGATCGAGGCGATGAACCTGCCGAGCATCGACGATGTGAACCAGAAGCGCATTAATCGCTTCAAGGAGCGCATCGCCACCGCGCTGATGCAGGGCGCGGCCCATGTTTACCGCCCGATCGTCGAGGAATTTGCCCGCGCAGCTGGCGTGGACATGACCGAGGTCGCTGCCGCACTGGCGAGTCTCGCGCAGGGCAAGACGCCACTGGTGCTGGGCGTCAAAGATGCGTCGGGGGCACGCGAGCACAGCGATGCGCGCGCTACACGCGATACGGAAGGCCGTGACGGCGGCAAGCGCCCGCACCGCGGCGCGCCAGCGCTCGGCCCGAAGCACAGTAAGGGTCGGCGCTTCGGCCCGCAGGAAACCTACCGACTTGAAGTGGGCCGCCGCCACAATGTGCAACCGGGCAACCTGGTCGGTGCCCTGGCCAACGAGGCGGACCTCGACGGCTCCGAGATCAATGGCCTGGAGATCCTGGACGACCACAGCTTCGTGCGGCTACCGGCGGGCATGCCGCCCGACCTGCTGGCGCGCCTGCGCGCAGTGCGCGTGCGGGGCCACGCGCTCGAACTGAGCCTGGTCGAGCGGCGCCCCGCCGGCGGTCGCAAGAAAAAACCCGCGCATCGCGGGCGCGGGCGCGAGCGCTGAACTTCAGTTGACCGCGTCCGACCCCTGTTGCAGCTTGGCTTCGTCGGCGAACAGCTGTTCAACGTCCACGGCGTCGTAGCGATATTCGCGGTTGCAGAATTCGCATTGCACCAGGATCACGCCCTGCTCGGCTAGCGTTGCGTGCGCTTCCTCGGCGCCGAGCGAGCGCAGCACATCGGCCACGCGCTGCGCGCTGCAACGGCAACTGAAGCTCACCAGCGTCGGACCGAACAGCCGGCAATCGTGCTCGCCGGCAACCTGGCGTACGGCCAGTTCCGCGTTGTCGCTCAGCAGGCTCGCGGCCGGCAGCGACATCAATCCGGTCTGCAGTTCTTCCCAGGTCTGCTGCAGCTGCGCGCCGGCCCCTTCGCCGCTGGCCGAGGAGCCCGGGAGTTTTTGCAGCAGCAGTCCCGCAGCCTGGTTGGCGTCGGCCGCCAGCAGCAGGCGCGTCGGCAATTGCTCGGAGCTGGCGAAATAGGTTTCGAGGCACGCTGCGAGGTTGGCGCCGGCCAGCGGCACGATGCCCTGGTAGCGCGCGCTCGTGGTATCCGATTGCACCGTAACCGTGAGGCGCCCGGCGCCGACCAGCGCGGCGAAGTCCGGCAGTTCATCAGCAGCGATATCGTGGTGTGCGACCGCGCGTACCTTGAAGTCATCGCTGCACTGCGCGACCAGCAGGCGCACCCGCCCGGAGCCGGCCAGCTGCAAGGTCAGCGTGCCCTCGAACTTCAGGGTTGCGGCCAGCAGCACCGCCGCAGTCGCGAATTCGCCCAGCAACTCCTCGACCGGCGGCGGATAGTGCGCGTGCGCGCGCAGTTCGCTCCAGGCCGCGCCCAGCTGCACCCATTGTCCGCGCAGCGGTTGGGATTCGAGCAGGAATCTACGCAGTTCGCCGGGCGCCGCGCTCTCAGCCACTGAGCAACTTCTTCAGGAGCTCGTTGAGGCGCGCCGGATTGGCCTTGCCCTGTGTGGCTTTCATCACTTGGCCGACGAAGAAGCCGAACAGCTTGTCCTTGCCGGCGCGGTAGTCGGCGAGCTGTGCGGGGTTGGCCGCCATCACTGCCGCGATGGCCTGCTCGATCGGCCCGTCATCGGTGATCTGCTGCAGGCCGCGTGCGGCGATGATCGCATCCGCCCCCTGCTGGTCCTGCCACATCGCCTCGAACACATCCTTGGCGATCTTGCCGGAGATGGTGTTGTCGCGCACGCGTGCCAGCAGCGCTGCGAGTGCGGCTGCATCCACACGCGAGTGCGTGATTTCGAGTCCGTCGCGATTGAGAAAGCTGGCCAGATCGCCGCTCACCCAGTTGGCCACCAGCTTGGGCTCGCCGCCGAGCTGCTTGACCACCAGCTCGTAAAAATCGGCGAGCTCGGTGCTGGCGGTCAGTACCAGCGCATCGTACGGCGATAGGCCGTATTGCGTGCTGAAGCGCTGTGCCTTCTGATCGGGCAGTTCCGGTAGCTGCGCGCGCACGCCCTCGACGAAGGCGCTATCGATCTCTACGGGCAGCAGATCAGGATCGGGGAAGTAGCGGTAGTCGTTGGCTTCTTCCTTGGAGCGCATCGAGCGCGTCTCGCCGCGATCGGGGTCGTACAGGCGCGTCTCCTGCACCACCTTGCCGCCGCCCTCGAGCATTTCGATCTGGCGCGCCACCTCGTAGTTGATGGCCTTCTCGACGAAGCGGAAGGAATTGATGTTCTTGATCTCGGCGCGCGTGCCCAGCTTGTCGCTGCCCGCCTGGCGCACCGACACGTTGGCATCGCAGCGAAACGAGCCTTCCTGCATGTTGCCATCGCAGATGCGAAGGTACCGCACCAGTGTGTGCACCTTCTTCATGTAGGCCACGGCCTCTTTGGCCGAGCGCATGTCGGGCTCCGAGACAATCTCGATCAAGGGTGTGCCAGCGCGATTGAGGTCGATGCCGCTCAGGCCAGGCAGGCCTTCGTGCAACGATTTACCGGCATCTTCTTCCAGGTGCGCGCGTGTCACGCCGACGCGCTTCGCGCTGCCGTCGTCAAGCACGATATCCATGTGGCCGCCGGCGACGATCGGCAGTTCGTACTGGCTGATCTGGTAGCCCTTGGGCAGGTCGGGGTAAAAATAATTCTTGCGCGCGAAGACCGAGCGCAGCGCCACTTTGGCGCCGATCGCCAGGCCAAACATCACGGCCATGCGCACCGCGGCGCCATTGAGCACCGGCAGCACACCGGGGTAGCCCAGATCCACGAGGTTCGCCTGCGCATTGGGCGCAGCACCGAAGGCCGTGGCCGACCCGGAGAAGATCTTCGAGCGCGTCGCGAGCTGCGCGTGGATCTCGAGCCCTATGACGGTTTCCCAGGTCATCAGCGATACGCCTCCGGCGTGCGTTGATGCCAGTCGCTCTCCTGCTGGTAGCGATGCGCCACGTTCAGCAGCCGCGCTTCCGAAAAGTGCGGACCGACGATCTGCAGGCCGGCCGGCAAGCCCTCGACCAGGCCGCAGGGAATGGACACCGCCGGCAGCCCGGCAAGGTTCGCACCGATCGTGTAGATGTCGTTAAGGTACATGGTCACGGGATCGCTGGTCTTTGCACCCAGCTCGAAGGCCACGGTCGGGGTGGTCGGACCGATCAGCACATCGACCTCGCCGAAGGCGCGCTCGAAATCGGCGGCGATCAGCGCGCGCACACGCTGCGCCTTCAGGTAGTAGGCGTCGTAGTAGCCCGCCGAGAGCACGTAGGTGCCGGTCATGATGCGGCGCTTGACCTCGGCGCCGAAGCCCTCGCCGCGCGAGCGCTCGTAGAGATCCTTGAGATCGCGCGGATTCTCGCAGCGGTAGCCAAAGCGCACGCCATCGAAGCGCGCCAGGTTCGAGGAGCATTCGGCCGGCGCGACCACGTAGTAGGTGGGCACCGACAGCGGTAGGTTGGGCAGGCTTACTTCCGTAAGGATCGCGCCCTGCGCGCGCAACTGCTCGAGCGCGGTACGCAGCAGTGCCTCGATCCTGGGATCGAGCCCCTGGTCGAAGAATTCCTTCAGCAGGCCGATGCGCAGCCCCTTCAGCGGCTGGTTCAGCGCGGCCTGGTAGTCGGGTACTTCGCGCTCGACGCTGGTGGAATCGCGTGGGTCGTAGCCCGCCATCGGCGCCAGCAGCAAGGCCGCATCCTCGGCGGTACGCGCCAGTACCCCGGCCTGATCGAGGCTGGAGGCAAAGGCGATCATGCCGTAGCGCGAGACACGCCCGTAAGTCGGTTTGATGCCGGTGACACCGCACAGCGCCGCGGGCTGGCGTATCGACCCACCGGTATCGGTCGCGGTTGCAGCCGGCACCAGGCGCGCGGCGACTGCAGCCGCTGAACCACCGGAGGAGCCGCCGGGCACGCGCTGCGGATCCCAGGGATTGCGCACCGGACCAAAGTGGCTGGTCTCGTTGGAGGAGCCCATCGCGAACTCATCCATGTTGGTCTTGCCCAGCACCACGGCGCCGGCCGCCCGGAGCCTCGCCACCACCGTGGCGTCGTAGGGCGAAACGAAATTCGACAGCATCTTCGAACCGCAGGTGGTGCGCGATCCGGCGGCGCAGAAGATGTCCTTGTGCGCGATCGGTATGCCAGTCAGCGAGGGTGCGTCGCCCGCAGCTAGGCGCTGGTCAGCCGCGGCGGCAGCGGCCAGCGCTGCCTCGCTTTCTATGCTGATGAAGGCGTTGAGCGCTGGCTGCGCACGCTCGATACGCGCCAACAGCGCCCGGGTCAGCTCGACGGCCGAGTACTTGCGGGCACGCAGTCCCTGTTGGAGCTGGGCGACTGTCTCTGAATGCATACAGAGCTATTCGATGACCTTGGGGACCAGGTACAGAGCAGCCATCACTTGTGCGGCATTTCGCTGATAGAGCTCGTGCTGATCGGATTCTGTCACTTCATCGGGCCGCAAGCGCTGTGTCAGGCCCGGCAACGGGTGCGACATGGGCGTCACGCCCTCGGTCGCGGCGCGATCCAGTTCACCAACCAGCCCGATAATGCGCGACAGGCTCTCGGCATACACGGGCACTTCGCTATCGCTTAAGGCCAGGCGTGCCAAGTGGGCGATGTTCTCGATATCGCGACGGCTCAAGCTCATGTTGCACAGTCTGACGGTTGCGTAAAAATGGGCGCGAAATCATACACCTCGCCTTGTGCATTGTCCTCACGGTTGCTAGATTAATACTCCACTACGAAGCGCACTGCCGCTTCGGCCATTAAAGGTCCGACCAGCCCCATGTTCAAACGTCTGCGCGGCTACTTTTCCAGCGATCTGTCGATTGATCTGGGCACGGCCAACACCCTGATCTATGTCCGCGACAAGGGCATCGTGCTCAACGAGCCCTCGGTAGTTGCGGTGCAGGACGAACCCTCGCGCGGCGGCAAGATCATTGTCGCGGTCGGTGTCGAGGCCAAGGCCATGCTGGGGCGCACGCCGGGCCACATCAACGCCGTGCGACCCATGAAGGACGGCGTGATCGCCGACTTCACCTACACCGAAAAAATGCTGCAGTACTTCATCAACAAGGTACACGGCAATCGTTTCCTCAAGCCCTCGCCACGCGTGCTGGTGTGCGTGCCCTTTGGCTCGACCCAGGTCGAGCGACGTGCCATCCGTGAATCGGCCGAAGGCGCCGGCGCGCGCAACGTGGCGATCGTCAGCGAGCCGATGGCCGCGGCCGTGGGCTCGGGCCTGCCGGTGCACGAAGCACGCGGCTCGATGGTGCTCGATATCGGCGGCGGCACTAGCGAGGTCGCAGTGCTCTCGCTCAACGGCATCGTCTATGCGAACTCCGCGCGCATCGGCGGCGATCGCTTCGATGATGCGATCATGAATTACGTGCGCCGCAACTACGGCATCCTGATCGGTGAGGCCACGGCTGAGCGCATCAAAATCGAGATCGGTTCGGCCTACCCCGGCCAGCAAGTGCGCGAGCTCTCGGTGAAAGGCCGCAATCTTTCCGAAGGCGTGCCGCGCAGCTTCACACTCAACAGCAACGAAATCCTCGAGGCGCTGCAGGAACCCCTGCAGGGCATCGTCAGCGCCGTGAAGCAGGCGCTCGAGCAGACGCCGCCCGAGCTGGGTGCCGATGTCGCCGAGCGCGGCATCGTGCTCACCGGCGGCGGCGCACTGCTGCGCGACATCGACAAGCTGCTGATGGAAGAGACCGGCCTGCCGGTGGTGATTGCCGATGATCCGCTGACCTGCGTGGCGCGCGGCGGCGGGCGCATCCTCGAACTCATGGATCAACTGGGCCCCGGTCACTTCGGACTGGAGTGAAGTGGCCGGCTTCGGCACAACTGTCGGCAGGCCCATCTATGGTCGCGGCCCGTCCCCAGGTCTGCGCTTCACCGTCTACGCGGTGTTATCGCTGGTACTGATGTACCTCGATCAGCGGGCACGCTGGTCAGAACGCATCCGCTACGGGCTGGAAGCAGCGGCCTACCCGGTGCAGGTGGCGGTCAATTCGCCCGCCGCGACCTGGCACTGGCTGACCGACAGCTTTGCGACCCGCAATTCGCTGCGCGTGCAGAACCTGCAATTACAACAGCACCTGCACGAGCTGGAACTCGCCAACCTGCGCCTGCAGGCGCTGGAACAGGAAAATGCACGGCTGCGTGAGCTGCGCGCCGCACTGCCCCCACTCGCGAAGCATTGGCTGATCGCCGAAGTGATTGGCGTCGAGGCCGTACCGCTGCGCCAGCGCCTGATCATCAACAAGGGCACGCGCGATGGCGTGCACGTCAACCAGCCAGTCGTCGATGGCGGCGGCGTACTCGGCCAGGTGGTGCATGTTGGCCCCTGGAGCAGCGAAGTGATCCTGATCACCGATCCCGAGCACGCACTGCCGGTGCAGATTGTGCGTAACGAGCTGCGCACCATTGCCGTCGGCTCGGGCAGCGCCGATGAGCTGCTGCTGCCCTATCTTGCTGTGAACTCCGACGTGAAGAGCGGCGACGTGCTGACCAGCTCGGGCTTAGGCGGCGTATTCCCGGCCGGCTTCCCCGTGGCGCGCGTGATCGGCGTGCGGCGCGAGGCCAACCAGCTGCTGGCACAGGTACGCGCCGAGCCGCTGGGTCACATCGCCGCAGCGCGCGAAGTGATGCTGATCGATTTCGAACCCACGCACCCGGCCGCACCGCCGGCGAGCGCCGCGCTGATCGAAGGCGCTGAGCCCGTGGCCGCGGCGCCGAAGGCTGGCAGCTCCGGGAGCGAATTGGGCGCTGCCCGTAAGTTCAGCGCCGCAGCCAAGGGCACGAGCGCCGCGAAGCGCAAACCGGGCGCCGCGCCGGCGAAGGCGGATAAACCGTGAACAACCGCGAAAACCTGGTGGCCATTCTGCTCACCGGCGTGATCGGCCTGGTGCTGAACATCCTGCCACTGCCAGGCTGGCTGACGGCGATACGGCCGGCGTTTCTGGTGCTGGTGGTGCTTTACTGGTCGACCATGACGCCGTTCGTCGCTGGCCTGGCGCTCGGCTTCATTAGCGGCCTGGCGCTCGACATCTTCCAGGGCTCGCTGCTGGGCGAGCACGCGCTGGCACTGTGCTTCGTCACTTACCTGGCGGTGCGCCTGCACCTGCTGATGCGCGCCAAGCCGCTGTTCGAGCAGTCGCTCTATGTGTTCGCCGCACTGCTGATCTACGAGCTGTTGCTTTGGGTCGTGGACGGCTGGACCGGTCGCTCGCTCTCGAGCTGGCTGCGGTGGGTGCACACCGCTACCGGCGCCTTGCTGTGGCCGGTGATCGCCGGTGTGCTCGGGCGCTTTCACGCGCCACGCTGAATGCGCATCAAGGATCAATGGAACGAGCAGCGGATTTTCTCCAGCCGCAACTTTGCAGCGCTGGTGGTGATGGCATTGCTGAGCGGCGCGCTGATCGCCAAGCTGGTCTACCTGCAGATCATCCGTCACGGCTACTACGTCGAGCTCTCGCAGGGCAATCGTGTGCGCCAGGATCCGATCCCCGC
>JAYUZE010000269.1:0-3969 GCA_043752035.1 Gammaproteobacteria bacterium | reverse complement strand
ATCGGCAACCTGTTCACCGAACCCTCGACGCGCACCCGCGTCTCCTTCGAACTCGCCGGCCGGCGCCTCGGCGCCGAGGTGCTCAATCTCGAAGTGCAGCTGTCCTCGCGCGCCAAGGGCGAGAGCATGCTCGATACCATCCACACGCTCGAAGCGCTGCACTTCGATGCCTTCGTGATCCGCGATTCGGAGCCCGGGGTGGTGGCGCACGTGGCGGCTCATGTCGCCCCACATGTCAGTGTGCTCTCAGCGGGCGAGGCACATCTGTCGCACCCCACCCAGGGTTTGCTCGACGCGCTGACGGTGCGTCAGCACAAGGGCGCCGACTTCTCGAAGCTGTGCATCGCGATCGTCGGCGACATCCGTCACTCGCGCGTCGCACGTTCCGCCTACGAAGTGTTCAGCGCACTGGGCGTGGGTGAGTTGCGGCTGATCGCTCCGGCGGGGCTCATGCCCGCCAGCGGCGAATTTCCGGCCGGCAAGCGCCATCTCAGCGCCGAACCCGGCCTGCGCGATGCCGACGTGGTGATGATGCTGCGCCTGCAGAAGGAGCGCATGGCCGCCGCCGAGATTCCCGATGGCGAGGACTATTTCGCGCGCTTCGGCCTCACGCAGCCGCGCCTGCGGCTGGCACGTCCCGACGCGATCGTGATGCATCCGCAGCCGATGAATCGCGGCATAGAGATCGCCTCCGACGTGGCCGATGGCCCGCAGTCCGTGATCCGCGACCAGGTACGTAACGGCGTCGCCGTGCGCATGGCAGTACTCGAGGCGGTGGCGCGCGCGCGCCCCCGGCCGTCCTGAGCAGCAGCGCGCCGCCGCCGCACCCGGCGCATCGCGGCAGCATTCACCTGGAAGACTGCGAAGTGCTGCAGCACCAGGACTGCGGCGCGCAGCAGTTCGTACTGCGCCTGCAGGCACCGCGCACGGCCGCGCGCGCTACGCCCGGCAGCTTCGTGCACCTGCGCTGCGCCGAACATCTGCCGATGCGCCGCCCGCTGTCGATCATGCGCGCCGACCCCACGGCCGGCTGGATCGACGTGCTCTACAAGATCGTTGGCGCCGGCACAGCAGCGCTCGCGCAGCAGGCAGTGGGTGCACGCCTGAATCTGCTCGGGCCCATCGGCCAGGGATTCACCCCAGACCCCAGGCGCCCGCGCGTGCTGGCCATCGGCGGCGGCGTCGGCACTCCGCCGATGGTGTTCCTCGCGCACAGCCTGCTCGCCGACCAGCGCGCGGCCTGGCAGCCACTGGTACTGATGGGTTCGGAGATCCCCTTCCCGTTTCGCGCCCGCCCCTCGCGCATCCTGGTACCCGGTGTGCCCGACGGCACGATCGCCTGCATGCCGCTGCTCGACGAATGGGGCATCCCCTCGCGACTCGCGAGCCTGGCCGGCTACGCCGGCTGCTTCGAAGGCTACGTCACGCAGCTCGCCGATCATTGGCTCAACGCGCTCTCGGCGAGCGAGCGCAATGAAGTAGCCCTCTACGCCTGCGGCCCCACACCGATGCTTGAGGCCGTGGCGCGCCTTGCCGAGGCTCACTCACTGCCCTGCCAGGTGTCGTTAGAAGAATTCATGGCCTGCGCGGTCGGTGGCTGCGCTGGCTGCGCCGTAGAGGTGCACACACCTCAGGGCCGAGCCATGAAGCGTGTATGTGTGGATGGGCCGGTATTCGAAGCGGCCAGCGTGTTTCGCCGCGCCCAATAACTGGGGAGCCGCGCGGCGGCGTCGCGGCGATTATTCGGCGCGCCGACCGACGACCGCGAACTTGTTGCCGTCGGGATCGCGCACGTAGGCAGCACAGAAGTTGGCGCTGTAGTGTAGTCGCAGCCCGGTAGCACCTTCAGAGGTGCCGCCGTTAGCCAACGCAGCGGCATGGAATGCGCCCACGGCCTTCCGGCTATCGGCGTGCATAAACCCCAGTTCAGCGTGAGCATGGAGTTCACGGATCATGCGCGGCATCGCCACCGGCCACCAGCGCCGCACCGGCAACGGCTTGTTGATGCGCATCCCGATCAGGAACACGACAAACCCACCATCAAGGCGCGCGGCCAGTCGTTCACTACGGATAGTACGACTCACAAACCCTCCCGCGAGCGCCCCACACAGGCCACCCTGCCGCCTTCGGTGGCGAGCGCGGGCCGCTGCCAACCGCCTTTTTTATTTTCAGTCGCCCGCCCGCGGCGGCGCACCCGACCGCAATTCGCCACACCCTTTGACGAGGCGGCGCGGCGCCCCGACTACGGGGCGCGGGTGAGGCTACCCAAAGTTGATCTTGGTCTCAAGATTGCTGCGCGAATCGGCGTTGCTGAGCGCCTCCTCAAGCGTAATGCGCGAATCCTTGTAAAGCTTCTGCAGCGCCACGTCGAAGCTCTGCACACCGCGCTCGCTGCTGGCCGTGATCGCTTCCTTGATGCCCATGACATCGCCGCGCTTGATCAGCTCGCCGATGTGCGGGGTATTGAGCATCACTTCGATGGCCGCCACGCGGCGGTTGTCCTTGCCGAATACCAGGCGCTGCGCCAGCACCGCGCGCAGGTATTGCGACAGGTCGAGGGTCACCTGCTTGTGCTGGTCGTGCGGAAACATGTTGATGATGCGATCGAGGGTCTCGGCGCAGTTGTTGGCGTGCAGGGTAGCGAGCACCAGGTGGCCAGTGCCGGCCAGCGTGATTGCCGCCATCATGCTCTCGCGATCACGCACTTCGCCGATCAGGATCACATCGGGCGCGGTGCGCATGACGCCGCGCAGCGCGCGCTCGTAACTGCGGGTGTCGAGGCCGACTTCGCGCTGGTTGATGATCGAGCGCTTGTTGGTGTGCAGGAACTCGATCGGATCTTCGATCGTGACGATATGATCGGAGCCATTGTCGTTGCGGTAGTTGATCATCGCCGCCAGCGTGGTTGATTTGCCGGAACCCGTGGCGCCGACCACGAGGATCAGGCCGCGACGCTGCATCGTGAGATCACGCAATATTTCCGGCAAGCCGAGCTGATCGAGCTTGGGCATGTCGGCCGTGATATAGCGCAGCACCATGGCCGGATACCCGCGCTGGTAGAACACCGCGACGCGAAAGCGCCCAAGACCGGGTTCCGAGATGGCAAAGTCGATCTCGAGTTCGCGCTGGAAGTGTTCGATCTGCTCGGGGCTCATCAGGCCGAAAGCCGCGGCCCGCACCGCCTCGGGCGAGAGCACCTGCTTGTTGACCGGGATAATCTGCCCTTCAATCTTGATCTTGATCGGCGCGTTGCAGGTAAAGAATAGATCGGAGGCCTTGCGCTCCACCATCAGCTTGAACAGCGGCTTGGTGTTGAGAATCGGCTGCGGATCGGTACCGCTGAGGCGTATGTCGGTCAGATCGGTCATTGGGCAGCCATCACATGCTGCGCCCTTCGGCCTCGTCGTCGACGATCGCCAGGTCGCCATCGCTCTCGACCGGTTTGTTCTCGCGCTTGCTTTCGAGCTTCACGCGCAGGCGCAGCTCATTCTTCGAGTCGGCATTGCGCAACGCGTCCTCGTAGGAGATCAGGCCCTTCTCATACAGATCGAACAGCGCCTGGTCGAAGGTATTCATGCCCAGGCGGGTCGAGCGGCCCATGATTTCCTTGATCTTGGCAACTTCGCCGCGGAAGATCAGGTCCTGGATCAACGGCGAATTGAGCATGATTTCCATCGCGGCGATGCGCCCGGCGCCCGCCTCGCGTGGTATCAGGCGCTGGGAAATCAGCGCGCGGATGTTCAGCGACAGGTCCATCAGCAGCTGCTCGCGCCGGTCCTCGCTGAAGAAATTGATGATGCGATCGAGGGCCTGGTTGGAGCTGTTGGCGTGCAGGGTCGCCAGCACCAGATGGCCGGTCTCGGCGAACTGGATGCCGTACTCCATGGTTTCGCGATCGCGGATTTCGCCGATCAGGATCACATCGGGCGCCTGGCGCAGGGTGTTGCGCAGCGCGGCATGCCAGGAATC
>JAYUZE010000268.1:0-7208 GCA_043752035.1 Gammaproteobacteria bacterium | reverse complement strand
TGGTGATCTTCGGTCAGGATGCGGCGATCGGTACGCTGGCCTCGTCCATCAAGATGGCCCGCTCAGGCCTCGGCGATCAGCGCCGGCCGGTAGGCAGCTTCCTGTTCGCGGGCCCCACGGGCGTCGGCAAGACCGAGGTCACGCGCCAGCTCGCAATCACGATGGGTGTGGAGTTCATCCGCTTCGACATGTCCGAATATATGGAGCGCCACACCGTGTCGCGGCTGATCGGCGCGCCGCCGGGTTACGTTGGGTTCGATCAGGGCGGTTTGTTGACCGAGGCGATCTCCAAGCATCCGCACTGCGTGCTGCTGCTCGATGAAATCGAGAAGGCGCATCCGGATGTGTTCAATCTGCTGCTGCAGGTCATGGATCACGGCACGCTCACCGACAACAACGGGCGCAAGGCCGATTTTCGTCATGTGATCATCGTGATGACTACCAATGCCGGCGCGCAGGAAATGAACCGGCCGTCGATCGGCTTCGTTACCGCCGACAACGGCAGCGATGGCATGGAAGCGGTGCGCCGGCTGTTTTCGCCGGAGTTCCGCAACCGCCTCGATGCCATCATCCAGTTCGGGTCGCTCTCCGAGCAAAGCATCGAGCGCGTGGTCGACAAGCTGCTGCTGGAAGCGGAGATGCAGCTCGAGCACAAGGGCGTGTCGCTGAGCGTCGATGCCGCGGCGCGCTTGTGGATTGCACACAAGGGGTACGATCCGAAGATGGGTGCCCGGCCGATGGCGCGCATCATCCAAGAACACGTGAAGCGTCCGCTCGCCGAGGAACTGCTGTTCGGCAAGCTCAGCACCGGCGGCGTAGCGCGCGTCACGCTGAATGCGGACGGCAGCGGGCTGGCGATCGAGACTACCGCGACGCCCGAGACGGCGCTGACAGTCTGAGCGTGAGTACCGGCTGAGCGGCTGACAAGCGCTGCGCGCTAGCGGCCGCGGTAGACGATGCGTCCCTTGCTGAGATCGTAGGGCGTCATCTCGACGGTGACGGCATCGCCAGTGAGGATGCGGATGTAATTCTTGCGCATCTTGCCCGAGATGTGCGCCGTGACGATGTGGCCGTTCTTGAGCTTCACGCGGAATGTGGTGTTGGGCAGGGTCTCGGCGACCTCGCCTTCCATCTGAATTGCATCTTCTTTGGGCATGCTGCTCACTGTTGACCTCAAGGGCGGCGAATTCTGCATAAAGCCCTCCCGCATTGCAATTCAGGCCTGCATATTGGCCTCAGCGGGGCCTCAAACGCTCAAGTCAGATAAGCCAGGAATTGCGCCCGGCTGATAGGCCGGCTGCCGAGAGTGCGCAGGTGTGCCGAGGGGACCTGGCAGTCGATCAGCGCCGTGCCGTCGGCCAGGCACTGGCCGACCAGCGCGTGAATGGCCGCCTTCGAAGCGTCGGTCTCGCGGCTGAACATCGATTCGCCGCAGAAAACACGGCCCATGCGCACGCCATAGAGCCCGCCCACCAACTCCCCGGCGCGGCGCACCTCGATACTGTGGGCCATGCCGCACCGGTGCAGTTCGCAATAGGCGCTCTGCATCTCAGCGGTAATCCAGGTGCCGGGGCTGTGTGGCCGCGGCGCTGCGCAGGCCTCGATCACGGCCTTGAAATCGAGGTCGAAGCCGTATGCGAAGCCGCGGCGCTGCAGGCTGCGCGTGAGGCTGCGCGAACAGTGAAACTCCTTTGGAAACAGCACTTCCCGGGGGTCCGGCGACCACCACAGCACCGGCTGCCCGGGCGAATACCAGGGGAAGATGCCACGTTGGTAGGCGGCCAGCAGGCGCTCGCCCGAGAGGTCGCCGCCCGCCGCCAGGAGTCCGGGTGGGTCCTGCAGGGCGCGCTCAGGCGGCGGAAAGCGATCGGGCGGATCATCGGGCGCCAGCCACGCGATCATGGGGCAGGGCGTTCGCGAAACGGTGTGTGCCGGCCGGCGGCATCGGCGTATTCACCGATGGCCGTGGTTTCGCGCTCGAGAAAGCGCGCCACCGCATCGCGCAGCGTGTGATCGGCCAGCCAGTGCGCCGACCAGGTGAATACCGGTTCAAAGCCGCGTGCCAGCTTGTGCTCGCCCTGCGTACCCGGCTCGAAGCGCTGCAGGCCGTGGCGGATGCAGTATTCGATGCCCTGGTGATAGCAGGCCTCGAAATGCAGGCTATGGAAATCACCCACCGCACCCCAATAGCGGCCGTAGAGCGTGTCGTGCGAGCGGAAGAACACTGCCGTCGCCACCAGCTGGCCCTCGCGCCGTGCGAGCGCGGCGATGAAATTCTCGCCCAGCGCTGCGGCCGCGCGGATGAAGAACTCCGCCGTGAGGTACGGCTCGTGACCGTGGCGGATGAAGGTGGCGGCGTGCAGCGCATGAATATCGCGCAGCACTGCGGCATCGAGCTGCGCGCCGGTGCGCAGCTCGAATTCAATGCCCTGCTCGGCCACGCGGCGCCGCTCGCGCCTGGCCTTCTTGCGCTTGTCGGCCGAGAAGCTGGCGAGAAAATCCTCGAAGTCGCCGTAGCCGCGATTGCACCACTGGAAATGACAGTCTCGCCGCAGCAGCCACCCGGCGGCCAGGGCCGCGGCGCGCAGTGGCTCATCGATGAACAGTGCGTGCGCGGAAGAGCGATTGCGCGCGCTGGCGTCAGCCGCGATCGACGCCAGTGCATCGATGCGCTGCTGTTCGGCTTCATTCCCGGTCGCGCGGCACAACAGGCGTGGTCCGCTCGCGGGCGTGAAGGGAATAGCCAGCAGCAGCTTTGGGTAGTATTTGAGCCCGCGACTTTCCCAGGCCCGCGCCCAGGCGAAATCGAAGACGAATTCGCCCCAGGAATGCGCCTTTTCATAGAGCGGTGCGAGCACCAGTGGCAGCTCCGCATCGCCCAGCAGCAGATGGTGTGGCGTCCAGCCGGTGGCGCGCGCCACGCAACCCGTGGCCTCCAGCGCGGCCAGGAACTCGTAGCGCATGAACGGATAGTCGCCCGCCAGCGCATTCCAGGCAGCCGGTTCGATCTCGGCCATGCCGCGCAGGAATCGCAGCTGCGTGGTGCGGCTCATCCGCTGCCGTCTAGCCGCTCCAGATAGCGGTCGGCATCGAGGGCTGCCATGCAGCCGGACCCGGCCGAGGTGATGGCCTGCCGATAGACGTGATCGGCGACATCGCCAGCCGCGAATACGCCCTCAACGCTGGTGGTCGTGGCATCGCCGGCCAGGCCGCCGCGCACCTGCAGGTAGCCGCCTTGCATATCCAGTTGCCCGGCGAAGATCCCGGTATTTGGCTTGTGGCCGATCGCGATGAACACGCCGCTGATCGCCAGCTCGCGCGTGCCTTTGCCGCCGGTGCTCTGCAAACGAAGGCCGTTCACGCCCTGATCGTTGCCGAGGATGTCGGCCACCGAGTGGTTCCAGATGATCTCGACCTTGCCGGCGTGGCTGCGCTCCAGCAGCCGGTCTTGCAGGATCTTCTCGCCGCGCAGCCGGTCGCGCCGATGCACCAGCGTCACGTGCGCGGCGATGTTCGAAAGATACAGCGCTTCTTCGATGGCGGTGTTGCCACCGCCGATTACGGCCACACGCTGGCCGCGAAAGAAAAAGCCGTCGCAGGTTGCACACGCCGACACGCCGCGGCCGCGATAAAGCTCTTCGGCGGGAAGCCCCAGGTATTGCGCCGCGGCGCCCGTGGCAATGATCAGTGCATCGCAGCTGTAGGTGGCGCCATCGCCGACCAGTTCGAAAGGGCGTTGGTTCAGACGCACCGTGTGTATCTGGTCGGCGACGATTTCAGTGGCGAAGCGCTCGGAGTGACGGCGCATGCGCGCCATCAGGTCTGGGCCCTGCAGGCCTTCTACATCGCCAGGCCAGTTGTCGACATCGGTGGTGATCATCAGCTGGCCGCCCTGTTCGGTGCCGGTAATCAGCATCGGCTTGCGATTGGCGCGCGCGGCGTACACGGCAGCGCTGTAACCGGCGGGCCCGGAGCCAAGAATTATCAGCCGGCGGTGTTCGAGCTTGCTCATGTACAATTTCCCACATTCAGCATCGTCAGTTGCGGCGCAGGCCGACAGGGAATGGTATGCAAGCCCAGGCGCGTGGCCAAGCGACATTTACAGAGATTTGCCATTGACAAACGCATCAGCTGAGAACAAAACGCCGCCGCGTTTTTCGGCCGCCGTGTCGCGCGGGCTGCGCGAGGGCGGGGCGATCGCGCTGGCGGTGCTGGCACTGGTGCTGCTGGTGGCGCTGGCCAGCTACGACGCGCGCGATCCAGGTTTCTCCTCGACCGGTCTGGATGAAATCGTCCGCAACCGGGTGGGCAGTGCCGGAGCCTGGATCGCCAGTCTGCTGTATTTCTTTTTCGGCCGTCCGGCCTTCCTGTTACCGCTGAGTTTGGGGCTGGCCTCGGTGCGCATGGCGCGTTCGCGCGCGATCGTCGATACCGGTACGCGCGCCAACGCGTTTGTGCGGATACTCGGTCTCTCGGTGCTGATGGCGTGCAGTTGTGCGCTCGCGGCGCTGCACTGGAGCGCCGGCACGCTGCCGCAAAGTGCTGGCGGTGTGGTGGGCGAGGCCGTGGGCGGTGGGCTGGCCGGGAGCCTGAATCTGCTGGGCGCAACGCTGGTGTTCCTCGCGGTCTGGGCCGGCAGTGCGGCGGTCGGCTTCGGTATTTCCTGGCTGAACGTGATCGATGGGCTGGGTGCCGCCGTTTGGCGTGCGTATCGGTTCTTGCGCGATCGTCGCCAGGTGAAGATCGAGGTTGAAGCCGGCCAGGAGCGCAAGCAGGCGCGCATGGAAGCGGTCGAGGCCGAGCACAAGAAGGTGCGCGCCCGCCCGCCGCCGCGCATCGAGGCGGCGCCTCCAGCAATGGCCAAGAGCGAGCGCGCCGAGAAAGAACGCCAGGTGCCGCTGTTCGATCCGCCGCAGGCCGGGGAGCTGCCGGCCTTGGGCTTGCTCGATGACGAGGGCGCACGCGAACCTTCGTATTCGGCCGAGGCACTCGAAGCCATGT
The DNA here is from genome assembly GCA_043752035.1 of Gammaproteobacteria bacterium. Classification (GTDB taxonomy): domain Bacteria; phylum Pseudomonadota; class Gammaproteobacteria; order Steroidobacterales; family Steroidobacteraceae; genus FEN-1191. The sequence goes on along the minus strand of JAYUZE010000268.1, from coordinate 2,207 downwards.
CGCGGCTGGTGGAACTGAAGCTGCGCGACTTCGGGGTCGAGGTCGAAGTCGTGGCCGTGCATCCGGGGCCGGTGATCACGCGCTTTGAAATGCGTCCTGCGCCTGGCGTGAAGGCCAGCGCGATCACCGCGCTCGCCAAGGATCTGGCGCGCGCGCTCTCGACCACCAGCGTGCGCGTGGTCGAAGTGATTCCCGGCAAATCGGTGATGGGGCTGGAAATTCCCAACGAGCGGCGCGAGGTGGTCACGCTCGGCGAGATCATCAAGAGCCGTGCCTACGAAGCAGTTGCCTCACCGCTGGCGCTCGCGCTCGGCAAGGACATCGGCGGCGTGCCGATGGTGGCCGATCTCGCGCGCATGCCGCATCTGCTGATCGCCGGCACCACGGGCTCTGGCAAATCGGTGGCCATCAATGCGATGGTGCTCTCGCTGCTCTATAAAAGCACCGCCGAGCATGTGCGGCTGATTATGATCGATCCGAAGATGCTTGAGCTCTCGGTGTACGAGGGGATTCCGCATCTGCTGGCGCCGGTGGTCACCGACATGAAGCAGGCCGCGAACGCGCTGCGCTGGTGCGTCGCCGAGATGGAGCGCCGCTACCAGCTGATGTCAGCGCTCGGTGTGCGCAACATTTCCGGCTACAACCGCGCGGTCAAGGACGCGATCAGCGCCGGCAAGCCGATCAAGGATCCGATCCTGACCATGCGCGCGGCCAACGATCCTTCGATCGATCAGCGGCAGATCCAGGACCTGGGCCCGCTGCCCTTCGTAGTGGTGATCATCGACGAGCTCGCCGACCTGATGATGATCGTCGGCAAGAAAGTCGAGGAGCTGATCGCGCGGCTGGCGCAGAAGGCGCGTGCTTCGGGCATACATCTGATCCTCGCCACCCAGCGGCCATCGGTCGATGTGATCACCGGCCTGATCAAGGCGAATATTCCCACCCGCATTGCCTTTCAGGTTTCGGCGCGCGTTGATTCGCGCACTATCCTCGATCAGATGGGCGCGGAATCGCTGCTCGGTCACGGCGACATGCTCTACCTGCCGCCAGGCACCGCGATTCCGACCCGCGTGCACGGCGCCTTCGTCAGCGACCAGGAGGTGCATCGCGTGGTCGATGCCCTCAAAAAGAGTGCCGCACCGAACTATATCGAGGACGTACTGGTCGGACCCTCTCAACCCATCCCTGGTATTTCCGGTGAGGAAGAGGAGACCGGCATGTCGGCCGGCGATGCTGAGCAGGATCCGCTCTACGACGAGGCCGTGAAGATCGTGGTGACCGAGCGCAAACCTTCCATTTCCTATGTGCAGCGCCGGCTGAAAATCGGCTACAACCGCGCGGCGCGCCTGATCGAGAGCATGGAGAGCGCGGGACTGGTCGGTCCCCTGCAATCCAACGGCGCGCGTGAAGTGCTGGCGCCGCCGCCGGCAGTCCGATGAGCATCCGGCGGTTCCTGCAGTGCGCGGGCCTGGCTGCACTGCTGTGGCAGGCGCCGGCGTTTGCCGCCGACGCGCTCGATCATTTTCTCGACGGCCTGACCAGCTGGCGCGCGCCCTTCACGCAGCAGGTGCAGAATTCTGCCGGCAAGCGCATCGAACAGGGCGCGGGCACGCTGCTGGTGAGCCGGCCCGGAAGGTTTCGCTGGCAATACAAGCCACAGGATTCCGGCGAGCAGTTGCTGATCGCCGATGGCAGCAACCTGTGGTTCTACGATCAGGAACTGCAGCAGGCTACGGTGAAGCCGGCGAGTGCCGCACTCAGCACCACGCCGGTGGTGTTGCTCTCGGGCACCAGTGCCCAGATGCACGCGGCCTTCGAGATCACGCCGCTCCCGCCGCGGGAAGGCATGAGCTGGGTACGCGTCGTGCCGCGCAGCGCCAGCGCCGACTTCGCCGATGCGCAGCTCGGATTTCGTGGCGAGCAGTTGCTGCAGCTGTTGATCCACGATCGCCTGGGCCAGAGTGTGACGCTCGATTTTCAGCACAGCGAGCGCAATGCACGCATCGCCGAGAGCGATCTGCAATTTACGCCGCCGGCGGGCGTCGATGTGATCGGCACCGCTGTGCCGAAATGACCACCGACACGCAAGGCGCTGAGTCTCGTCATGCGCGTCTCTGGTATGGACTCGGCGCCATGCTGATCCTGGTGGTGGTGATTGCCAGCCTGGTGCCGGCCCGCGATCTGCCGCATCTGCGCGTCAGCGACAA
>JAYUZE010000267.1:0-9787 GCA_043752035.1 Gammaproteobacteria bacterium | reverse complement strand
GCCCACTTCGGCCGCGGTAGCGCCGGCCGAGATCGAGAAATTCCTCGACACCGACCAGTACAAGCTTTATGCGCTGATCTGGAAGCGCGCGGTCGCCTGCCAGATGGCGCACGCGGTGTTCGATACGGTCGCGGTCGACCTGCTGGCCGGCAGTGATGGGCACGGTCGGCACCTGCTGCGCGCCAACGGCTCAACGCTGGTAAAACCGGGCTACATCGCGGTTTATCAGGAAGGGCGCGACGACAACGTCGATGAAGACGGTGATCACGTGCTGCCGGCAATGCAGCAGGGCGATGTGGTGTCGCTCACCGCACTGCATTCCGAGCAGCATTTCACCGAGCCGCCGCCGCGCTACACCGAAGCCTCGCTGGTCAAGGCGCTCGAGGAGCACGGCATCGGCCGCCCCTCGACTTATGCGAGCATCATCTCGACCCTGCGCGATCGCGAGTACGTCGAGATCGACAATCGCCGCTTCACGGCCACCGACATCGGCAAGATCGTCTGCCGCTTCCTGACCGATCATTTCCACAAGTACGTGGAATACAGCTTTACCGCCGACATGGAAGACGAGCTCGATGCGGTCTCGCGCGGCGAAGAGCCCTGGACCACGCCGCTGGAGAAATTCTGGAAGCCGTTCATCTTGCGCGTCGAGCACGTCGAGAAAAATGTCACCCGCGAACAGGTGGCGCAGGCGCGCGAGCTCGGCAAGGACGCGGTCAGCGGCAAGCCGGTCACGGTGCGCATGGGGCGCTTCGGGCCCTTCGTGCAGATCGGCACCAAGGACGATGCCGACAAGCCGCGGTTCGCCGGGCTGCGCCCCGGCCAGAAGATGGACACCATCCAGCTGCCCGAGGCGATGGAACTCTTCAAGCTGCCGCGTACGCTGGGCGCCAACAGCGCCGGCGAAACCGTGCTCACCGCGATCGGCCGCTTTGGGCCCTACATCAAGTACGGCGCCAAATATGTTTCGCTGAAGGAAGACGATCCGTACACCGTAACCTTCGAGCGTGCGCTCGAAGTCATCCTGGCCAAGCAAATCGCCGATGCCAACCGACTGATCCAGGATTTCCCGGAGCACAAGATCCAGGTCCTCAACGGCCGCTACGGCCCATACATCACCGACAGCGCCAAGAATGCTCGCGTACCGAAAGATCGCGATCCGAAATCGCTGAGCCTCGAGGAATGCCAGACACTACTGGCTGCGGCGCCGGCCAAGGGCACGCGCGGGCGCTTCGGGCGCCGCTTCCCGGCGAAGAATGCCAGCAAGACCGCGGCAGCCAGCGCGAACGGCGGCGCGAGCGCGAGCGCAGACGCAGGCGCAGCGACCAGTGGAGCTGCTGCGGGAGGCCGATCCAAAGCAAAGCGCGCCGGCGCGACCACCAACAATAAGCCCGTCAAACTTGGCAAGCCCGCCGCGGCAGTGCCCCAAAAGGCAGCAGCGCGCGCCAGGAGCGTCGCTGCGAAGAAGACTGCGAAACGGCCCGCGGCCTGAAGCGCCGCGCACGCCGCGCACACACCAGCGTTAACAGGCCCCGACGCCGCGCATGAAATACCGCCACAGCTTTCATGCCGGAAATTTCGCCGACGTGCACAAGCACGTCACGCTGCTGGCGTTGCTGGCCGCACTGCAGCGCAAGGACAAGGGCCTGCTCTACATCGAGACCCATGCCGGTCGCGGGCTCTACGATCTGGGCGGCGCCGATTCACAGGCCGGCGCTGAGGCGCGCGCCGGCATCGGCATGCTGCGCGCCGCACACAACACTACTGCCGAGCTGGCGGCGCTGTTGGCCGCAGGCGAGCGCGCCTGCGGGAGCGGTGCGCAGTTGTATGCCGGCTCACCACTGCTGGCCGCACAACTGCTGCGTCCGCAGGATCGCGGCCTGTGCTGCGAAATCCTGCCGCCCGAGTGCCGCGCACTCGAGCGCGCGCTGCGCGAATTTCCGCGCATGCACTGCCTGTGCGCGGACGGTTTTGCCGCGCTCAGCGGGCATCTGCCGCCGGTCGAACGGCGGGCGCTGGTGCTGATCGATCCGCCCTACGAGCACACCAGCACCGACCTGCAGCGCGGCCTCGACGCCATCACCACCATACTCGGGCGACTCGCCAACGCCGTGATCGCGCTGTGGTATCCGATCAAAGAAGCGCGCGATCTCGCGCCCTGGCTGTTGCGCGTCGCCGCGCAGGCGAACGCACCGACGCTCAATGCGCAGCTCTGGGTGCACCCGACCGACTCGCGCGTCGCGCTCAACGGTTCCGGCCTGCTGCTGGTCAACCCGCCCTATGAATTCGACACGCGCATGCAGGTGTGGCTGCCCGAGCTGGCCGCCGCGCTGAGCGCCACTGGCGCCGGCACTGCGAACGCTGGCGCCACAGCCAGCGCGGGCGCGGCCGCAGCCGCCAGCGCGGGCGCGCAGGGCGGCAGCTCGATAAACTGGATTCTGCATGGGCATTGATCGCTACGCCGTCATCGGCCATCACATCGGCTACAGCCGTTCGCCGCGCATACACAGCATGTTTGCGCAGCAGTGCGGTCAGGCGCTGGATTACAGCCTCATCGATGTGGCGCCGGCGGAATTCCTGGCGGCGGCGCGCAACTTTCTCGACGGCGGCGGCCGCGGCCTGAATGTAACCGTGCCCCATAAACAGGCGGCACTGGCGCTGGCCGCCGAACGCAGTGCGCGTGCGCAGCGCGCCGGCGTACTCAATACGCTAGCGGTGCGCGCCGATGGCGTGTTCGGCGACAACACCGACGGCGCCGGCCTGGTGCGCGACCTCACAGTCAATATGAAAATCGAGCTGCACGGCGCCCGCATACTGCTGCTCGGTGCCGGCGGCGCCGCGCGCGGCATCCTGGCGCCGCTCCTTGCAGCCCAACCCGCGACGCTGGTGATCTGCAATCGCAGCGCCGGGCGTGCGCAGCAGCTCGCGAGCGAGTTTGCCGGTCTCGGACCGGTGAGTGCGGGCACCGCCGCCGGCGAAATCTTTGATCTGATCCTCAATGCCACCTCAGCTACTCTGCAGAGCGAGCTGCCCGCGATGCCGGCGCACGGCGTCGGATCGCAGACGGTCTGTTACGACCTGGCCTACCGCGAGAGTGCCACAGCCTTCGTGCAGTGGGCGCAGGGCCAGGGCGCTGCGCGTGCCGTGATGGGACTGGGCATGCTGGTCGAGCAGGCCGCTGAGTCGTTCCTATTGTGGCGCGGCCTGCGACCCGACACGGCGCCGGTGCTGGCAGCACTCGCTGCCGCAGCAAACTGATCACACGCTCCGCGGCCCGCGGCCGACGGCCGACGGCCGACGGCCGACGGCCGCAGGCCATCGCGCGGATTCAGGGCGTGGGCAAGGCCGCGGGTAATCCCAGTGCCAGGCGCAACGAAGTGCGCGCACTGCCGAAATCCTCCTCGAAGCAGGGATTGGCCAACAGCAACGCCGAGGCCGCCGCAGCCAGCATGCGGCCGGCGGCTACGTCGCTCGGGTAGTGTGCACCGATCACGACCCGTGAATCGCCGAACAGCAGGCCGCGCTGGTACAGTTCGCGGCGACGTTCCGGCACCATGCGCGCCAGCAGAATTGCGCAGGTCATTCCGAAGGCCGAGTGCCCGCTCGGGTAGCCCGAGTGATCGCGCTGCTCGCGATAGGCCGCACTGCCGCCGGGATTCTCCGGCAGCGGTGCATTGGGTGCCACATCGCCGAGTCGCGCGACCTTCGGGCTGACGATGTAGGGCCGCGCACGGTGCCAGTAACGCTTGGCGGGACCAGTGAACCTTGCGGTCTGCAATGCGGCGTGGTCCAGGAAGCTCAGAGCGGTGGCGGCCGCAGCCTGGTCATGAAACTCGCCGGCCGCGGCAGCCACACGTGCGCAGGAAATTTCCGCATCGGCAATCGCGCGGGCCATGGTGCGATTGGCACGAGCGGCGCGCTGCGCCGCCAGCACCGCCGCGAGGTCCGCGCGCTGCGCACCGCTAGCGGCGGCGGGCGGCGGGCCGATCAACGCCAGCGGATCGACCGGCGTATCGGCCAGGTAATTCCTCGCATCGTCGCCCGCACGCAGGCACTGCGCTGGCGACGGTATGGCAGAGTTCATAGACGCGGGCGCAACCGCGGGCGCTGCGGACTGGGCGGCCTGATCGGCCCTCAACCCGCACGCGGGCCAGCACAACGCGGCCACCACCATGAGCCGCAGCACTACCGGTACTTTATTCACGATATCCTCCGCACGAGTGCGGCCATGGTAGCCGGCGGGGAGCAACAGACAAATGACAATGGTCTCGGCAGCGATCCTGCTGTTCCTGGTGCTCGACCCGCTGGGAAACATCCTGCTGTTCGTCGCCGCACTCAAGGGTGTGCCTGCGGCGCGGCGCGTGCGGGTGGTCACCCGCGAGCTGCTGATCGCCTACGCGGTGATGGTGCTGTTCCTGTTCACGGGCGAACACCTGCTGCATGCACTCAGCATATCCGGCCCGGCACTGACGATCGCCGGTGGGCTGGTGCTGTTCCTGATTGCGCTGCGCATGGTGTTCCCCTCGGCCGACCATACGTTGGCCGAGAGCCTTGCCGGCGAGCCGTTCCTGGTGCCGCTGGCGATCCCGTACGTCGCCGGTCCTTCAGCACTGGCGACACTGCTGCTGCTGATGAGCCGCGAGCCGCGGCGCTGGCCCGAGTGGCTGCTGGCGCTGACCTGCGCCTGGCTGGCAAGCGCGGCGATACTGGTGCTGGGTGGCAAGCTCAGCAAGTTCCTGGGCAAGCGCGGGCTGCTGGCGCTCGAGCGGCTGATGGGCCTGTTGCTGGTGGCGGTAGCCGTGCAGATGTCGCTCGAGGGCCTGAGGGCCGCGCTGCACACACCTTGAGTGTTGGACGTTGGTGGGTCAATAAAGCCTTGTAAAGCCGCTATTGACTCGTATATGTTACAAAAATGTGGTTGCCTTCCGAGTTAGCTGCCTTCGCCCAAGTGGTGGAACTGGGCTCGTTCACTGCGGCTGCACGCTCGCTGGGAGTGCCTAAAGTGGCCATCAGCCGCGCCGTGCAGGGGCTGGAAAAACGCGTCGGCACGAAGCTGCTGACGCGCACCACGCGCCGTGTGGCGCTGACCGATGCCGGCCGCGCGCTGCTCCCGTGTGCCCAGCAGATCGCAGCAGCGGCCGATGCCGCGCGCCAGATGGTGACGCCGCTGACCCAGGATCGTGTGGGTCTGCGGGTATTGGCTGACCCCGCCTACGGCCGCCTGCTGCTCTCGCCACTGCTGCCGCGCTTTCTCGAGAGCTATCCGGATATCCCGCTGGAAGTCGAGATGCTGGGCAGCCTGCCCGAGGAGCCTGGCGAGCAGTGGGATGTGCTGTTCCAGAATGGACCGCCGCGCCGGCCGAACCTGGTCGGCACGGCGCTCGGCCGGCCGGCGGTGATCCTGTGCGCCGCTCCGGCCTACCTGCGCGCCCACGGCGCGCCCGCTCAGCCCGCTGAGCTGGCCCAGCATGCCGTGCTGGTGCCGGGGCAGTCGGTGACCCAGCTGCGGCTCCATCGCGGCCGACAACAGGCCCAGGTGCCCCTGTCGCCGCGGCTGATCGTGACCGACCCGGCGGTGGTGCATGCCGCCACGGCGGCCGGTACCGGCATCGGCGTCCTGCCCGAATTCCTGTGTCGCCAGGGGCTGACGATGGGCAAGCTCACGCGCGTATTGCCCGAGTGGCAGGTCGCCGACCTGCTCGAGCTCTACGCCGTCACCGACCTGCGCCGCGCTGGCGCCACGGGCGTGAAGGCACTGATCGGCTTCTTCATCGCCAACATGGTGCCGGTGCTGGGCAAGGCTTGAATCAGTTGGTCTTGACCGCCTCGATTTGGATCGAGAGCTTAACGTCCATGTCGAAATTCATCTGCTTGCCAAAGTCGATGCCGAAATCGGCGCGGCTGAAATGCGTCACGGCGTCGGCACCGCATTTCTCGGCCGGCATCATCGGTAGCATCGGCGGGCGGCAGCCGAAACGGCGCAGCGTCAGCTTCAACGGCCTGGTCACGCCGTGCAGCGTGAGCTCGCCGCTCACCTCGGTCGGCACCGCGCCCTTGAACTTGCTGAATTTCCCCTTGTAGGTAGCGGTCGGATATTTCGCAACATCAAACATGTCGGCGGTTTTGGCGTGATCGTTCATCTTGTCGAGACCGAAATCGATGCTGGTGGTATCGATCGTGATGTCGACCGAGCCACTATGTGCAGCCGTGTCGATTTCCACCGTGCCCTCGGTCTTTTTGAACTTGCCGCGCCACACCGACAGCCCGCCCATGTGATCGGCCTCGAAGCTCGGATAGGTATGGCTGGGATCGATCTTGTAGCTGCTGGGCGCCGCCAGCGCCGCGCCACAACCCAGGGCAATCAATGCTGTCACGATGATCTTCATGGCTAGGGGTCTCCGGATAAGATAAGGAATGAAAACTGCTAACGGCTCGCGTTTACGAGATGGAAATGGACATTGACCTGGTCTTCGATGACATCGTTCCAGCTCGGATCGCCAATGCCGAAGGCCTTGCGCGATATCGGCAGCGTGCCATCGAAGGCGGTGTTGATGCCGGCAGCGACGATGTTGATCGGCACTGTGACGGTGAGGCTGCGGCCCTTGAAATACAGGCTGCCGGTCACTTCGAAGCGTGTCGCCGAAATAGCCTTGGCGCCGGTGGAACGAAAGCTGGCAAACGGGAACGAGGCGCTGTCGAACCAAGCCTGCTTGCGCACCTCGGCGTTGTAGGCCGGGTCGCCGATATCGAAGCTGCCGGTCTCGACATCGATGCTGGCACTGGCGCCGGCCGGGTTGCTGGCGTCATAGTGAATATGGCCGCTGAACTTCTTGAACGGCGCCTCGACGGGCACGCTTTCCTGCTTGAAAGTGGCGCTGATCGTGCTATGTGCCAGATCGATGCCGGCATCTTCGGCCAGCACCAGCGTAATGACGGCGCAACCCAGCGCCAGCAGCGCGGCGCGCTTCATGGCCGCCAGCGCAGCATGCGGCGCATGGTGTCATCCTTGTCGACCAACTGATGCTTGAGTGCGGCCAGCAGGTGCACCGTCAGCACCGCCACCAACAGCCAACCGGTGGTTTCGTGCACTTGCTGCCAGGCGTCGGCGAGCTGCGGATTCTTGGCGACCAGGTTCGGCAGCGGTACCAGGCGCAGGTAGACAATCGGAAATCCCGCAGCATTGCTGTAGATCCAGCCCGACAACGGCTGCGCCAGCATCAGCAGGTAAAGCACGCCATGCAGCGCGTGTGCAGCGATGCGCTGCCAGGCTGGCATGCTCACCATGTCGGGCGGCCGGTGCGTGACCCGCCACAGGATGCGCAGCGCAGCCAGCCACAGTACCGTGATGCCGACCCACTTGTGCCAGTTATAGAGCTTGAGCTTCAGCGGCGTGACGGCCATATCGGTCATCACCCAGCCCATTACCAGCGCCACGCCGATCAGCGCGGCGATCAGCCAGTGCAAGCCGACAGCAGTGCGGGTGTAGTGGGCGGGCGAGTCGGCCACTATGGTGCTCGCGTGGGGCGTAGAACTCATGTCATCGGCTCGCTGCCAGTCCGGCCGCGCAGCGTACCGCATGCACGCCACAGCCACAACGCTCAGATCAGATCGACATTTACTGATGCCACACTGGCACCGCCCTGGGAAACCACGCGCGCCAGTGCCAGCGCCTGCGGCAGCGACTGCGCTGCGTAGAAGCGCGCGCTCTGTAATTTTCCCAAAAGGAAATTGCGATCGCCGCTGTTGCCGGCCAGTTGTGTTGCGGCAATGTGCGCGGCGCGCGCCATCAGCCAGCCACCCAGCACGACACCGCAGAGGCGCAAGTACGGCACGCTCACGGCATAAGCGCTGTCGGCTGCGGCTTGCATCTGTGCCGTGAGCGACTCGCTGGCGCTGCGCAGCACAGCGAGTGCTTCACGCGCAGCGGCCAGTGTCTCGGCCAGGCCCGCCGACGGCGCGCTGCCGGCCGCCGCGTAACCAGCCAGCTCACGCTCGGCCTCATCGAGCAGCGCGCGCAGCGCTGCGCCGCCATCGAGCTTGAGCTTGCGACCGAGCAGGTCGTTGGCCTGGATCGCGGTGGTGCCCTCGTAGATCGAAGTGATGCGCACGTCGCGCAGCACCTGGGCGATACCGGTTTCTTCAATGTAGCCCATGCCGCCGTGCACCTGCACCGCCAGCGATACCAGCTCGGCGCCGAACTCCGTGCTCCAGCCCTTGACGATCGGAATCAGCAGCTCGCCGCGCGCCAGCGCCGCGGCGCGACCGGCCGCCTCGGCCAGCGCGCGCGCGAGGTCGAGCTGCAGCGCGGCGTACAGCGCCAGCGCGCGCATGGCTTCTACGCCTGAGCGCAACGTCAGCAGCAGCCGGCGCACGTCCGCGTGCTGGATGATCGGCACCGCGGCATCGCTGCGCACGCCGGCCGGTCGGCCCTGGACACGATTGCGCGCCCACGCGAGCGCCTGCTGAAAAGCATTCTCCGCCAGGCCTATGCCCTGTACGCCCACCGACAGGCGCGCGGCATTCATCATCACGAACATGTATTCGAGGCCACGCCCCGGCTCGCCGACCAGCCAGGCCTCCGCGCCGCCGTTATCGCCATAGGCCATCACACAGGTTGGACTCGCATGAATGCCCAGCTTGTGTTCGATCGAAACGCAGCGCAGGTCGTTGGCTTTGCCCAGCGTGCCAGCGCCGTTGGGAATGAACTTGGGCACCACGAACAGCGAGAGTCCCTTGACGCCGGCGGGCGCACCATCGATACGCGCCAGCACCAGGTGCACGATGTTCTCCGTCATGTCCTGGTCGCCGTAAGTGATGAAGATCTTCTGGCCCGTGAGCCGGTAGTGATCGCCGCTCGCAGCGGCCCGACTGCGAATGGCCGCCAGGTCTGAGCCCGCCTGCGGCTCGGTGAGATTCATCGTGCCCGACCACTCGCCGGTCACCATCTTCGGCAGATAGGTTTCCTTGAGAAAGGGCGTGCCGGCCATCACCAGCGCTTCGATGGCACCGTGCGACAGCAACGGGCACAACATGAAGGCCATATTCGCGCCGCACCAGATTTCCTCAATGGCCGTGCCGAGCACTGAAGGTGCGCCCTGGCCACCGTGTTCGGTGGCAATCGCCAGCTGCGGCCAGCCGCCTTCAACATATTGTTGGTAAGCCGGCTTGAAGCCCGGTGGTGTGGTCACGCCCGAGTTGCCCCACTTCGCACCAGCCCGATCGCCGCTCTGGTTGAGTGGCGCCAGCACCTCGCCGGCAAAGCGGCCTGCTTCGTTCAGCACCGACTCGGCCAGCTCGGCAGAATAGTCGGGGAAACGCGGCATTTGCGCCAGTTGCCCGGAATTCAACACGAACTCGAGCAGGAAGCGCTGATCGGCAATGGGGGCGCGGTACATTCTTAGCACCTTAAGGGAAAATCCCCTGCAGCAATTATGACAAGTCTACTGAATATCATCTTGACCGTGGAACGGGAGTGCCGTCACGGCGACAAATGCCACCCGGCTTCATTATAGGCACCATGTCCCAGCTGTCTGAGAAAACAGACTCGATGCCACCGCGGCGCAACGTCACCGAGGAGCTGGGGCGTGGATTTCTGCAGGCACTGAATGCCTGGCGCCTGCCGGCACTGTCGCTGCACGATTCGGCTGGCGAAATACTCTGGCTCAGCGAAGGCTCGATCGGCCCGGACGAGCAGAGCGTGGTACTGGCGGCGCTCGATGTATTTGCGCTCGAACCGCGGCGTGCCTGCATCCACCGCAAACTCGACGATGGCCGCCGCGGCCTGTTT
>JAYUZE010000266.1:0-2750 GCA_043752035.1 Gammaproteobacteria bacterium | reverse complement strand
TTCGTCGTAACTGATCAGCACCCGCTGTCGATGTACGCCGGCCAGCACGTTGAAGGTGTGGACTACCGTACCCACACGCGTCGCCGCCTGTCGCACCGGCGTAGGCGCGGTGCCATCGCCCAGGGCCAGCACGATCGACAGGTGCGGGGGCAGCCTCGCCTCATGCCCCTCCTTCTGCACCTGTTGGGCGAACACAGCCAGCTCTGCAGGCGGCGCGGCAGCGAACGCTCGGCCATGACACAGGAAAGCGGCGGCCAGCGCGGCGGCGGCCAGCAACTGCGTGGTTCCAACCCCGGGCCGGAGTATCGTGCTGCGCATAGTGGTTCCTCAGGAGCCTGTCCGGCGGCGACGCGCGTCGAGCAGTGAGCGCAGCCGTATGTTGATCATCTCTACCAGCACCGAGAAGGCCATCGCGAAGTACAGGTAGCCCTTCGGAATGTGGAAATCCATGCCCTCGGCGATCAGCGCCATGCCGACCAGGATCAGGAACGAGAGCGCCAGCATCTTCACCGTCGGGTGCCGGTCCACAAAATCGGAGATCGGGCCGGAGAGCCACATCATCACCACGATCGATACGAGTATCGCCGCGACCATCACCGGCAGCTGATCGGGCCGTGCCAGACCGACTGCGGTGAACACCGAATCCAGCGAAAACACGATGTCGACGATCGCGATCTGCATCACGATCGCTGCCAGGCTGGCCAGCGCCCGTGCTGTGCGTTCGGCGGCTGCGCCTTCCAGCGTGTGATGGATCTCCAGCACGCTTTTTATCAGCAGGAACAGACCGCCGCCAGCCAGAATCAGATCACGCCCGGAGATCTGCTGTCCCAGCAATGTGAACCAGGGCCTGGTCAGGCGCGTCAGCCAGACGATCGAGAACAGCAGCGCGATACGCGTGAGCGCCGCCAGCGACAGGCCGATCACGCGCGCGCGCTCCTGCTGCGGGCGCGGCACCCGCCCGACCAGAATCGACAGGAAGATGATGTTGTCAATGCCCAGCACGATTTCCAGCACCGACAGGGTGAAGAACGCCACCCAGGCCGCCGGCTCAGTGAGCAGGTGCAACATGGTCTTTGGTAATTGCTGCCCTTAGGGCAGGTCGTCCACCGGCTTGGTGATGGCGATCGGCAGCAGGTGCTCGGCCTTCAGGCCGCAGTCGAGCGCGATCGCGCTCGAGATGTAGATCGACGAATAGGTGCCGGCCAGGATACCGATGATCAGCGCTTCAGAAAAGCCGCGCAGCGCCAGGCCGCCGAGCATATAGAGCGCGACCACGACAATCAGCGTCACCACCTTGGTCATGATGGTACGTGAGAGCGTCTGGTTGATCGATTGATCGAGCGCCACCACCGGCTCGAGGCGACGGCTGGTCTCGAAGCGCTCGCGGATACGGTCGAACACCACCACTGTGTCGTTGAGCGAATAGCCGATCACGGCCAGCATCGCCGACACCACCGGCAGGTCGAAGGAGGTGTGCCAGAGCGAGAAGGCACCCAGCACCAGGATTGGATCGTGCACCACCGCGAGGATGGCGCCCAGCGACAGGCGCCAGGTATGGAAGCGGAAGGCGATGTAGATGAAGATCAGTGCCAGCGTCGCTGCCAGCGCCATCAGCGCGCCGGATTTCAATTCACTTCCGACTTGCGAGCCCACCACATCTAGGCTGGTGATCTCGGCCTTGCTGTCGATCTTGTGCAGCACATCGCCGACCCGGGCACGAATCACATCGCCGCCCTGATTGGACTCGGCCGCGAGACGGATCGCCGCCTCGCGCGATGACCCCAGGTTTTGCACCTGTGGTTCGTGAAAACCCGCGGCCGCGAGCCCGGTGCGCACAGCGTCGAGGTCCACCGTGCCGGGAAAAGTGGTCTGCACCTGCACGCCACCCGTGAAATCTACCGCGAGGTTCAGGCCGCGCACAAAAAAGGAACCGATCGACAGCGCCATCAGCGCGATCGACAGCGCATACCAGATCTTGCGCGTCGACATGAACGGGAAATTGGTCGCCTTCTTGAAAAACTCCACGTCCTGCTCCTAACCGATCGACAGCCGCGCTACTTTGCGCTGGCCGCCATACATCAGGGTAATCAGCGCCCGGCTGCCGAGCAGCGAGGTGAACATCGAAGTGAGAATGCCGAGCGTCAGCACGACCGCAAAGCCGCGTATCGCCCCGCGGCCCACCACCCACAGCACCAGACCGGCGATGAACGCGGTGACGTTGGAATCAAGAATGGCCGAGTAGGCCTTGTCGAAGCCGGCGCGGATCGCCGCCTGCGGCGTGATGCCATTGCGCAGCTCTTCACGAATGCGCTCGTAGATCAGCACGTTGGCGTCCACCGCAATACCGACCGTGAGGATGATGCCGGCAATACCTGGGAGTGAAAGCGTGGCGCGCAACATCGACAGCAGCGCTGTCAGCAGCACCACGTTCATCAGCAGCACCAGGTCGGCGACCAGCCCGAAGCGCTGGTAGTAGAGCGCCATGAACACGAACACTGCCAGCATACCGATCACCAGCGCCTGCTCACCCTTGCGGATGTTCTCGGCGCCCAGGCTCGGACCGATGGTGCGCTCTTCCACTGCAAAGATCGGCGCCGAGAGCGAGCCGGCGCGCATCAGCAGCGCCAACTCCCCGGCCTCGCTGGCCTGCAGGCCGGTGATCCGAAACTGGTTGCTGAGCACGGCGCGGATGGTTGCGAGGCTGATGATCTTCTCTTCGGTGACGTCCTTGGTGACCTTCTGGCCGGCGA
>JAYUZE010000265.1:0-5068 GCA_043752035.1 Gammaproteobacteria bacterium | reverse complement strand
GGGTGCACTGCGCGCTTTTGAGGGAATTGGTGCGATCCGCGTTGCCAGTCTGGTGCGGGTCGCCGCCGAAGCCTTGAGCAAGCGCGACGGCCCCAGAGTCTCCGCCACTGCGGTGATTGCCCAGCTCGATGAAAGGCTGGCGCGTACCGATGACAATGTCGATGACCTGATCGCCCGATTTGCGGGCAGGATCGACAATTCGACTGCGCACATCGCCGCGTTGTGACCAAGGCGTCCCGGCCTGAGCGTGTGCCGGCGCGCCGCTGGGATAGCGCGGGTCGCGCGCAGGTCGACAATCGCGCCATCCTCGCCCTGGCCCTGCCGCTGATCGCCAACAGCGGGGCGCAGCTGCTGCTGAATCTCACCGACGCCTGGTTCATCGGCCGTATTTCCACCGACGCCCTGGCGGCGGTCGGAGCCGTCCAGTGGCTCTCAATGGTAGTGCTGGTGATGCTGGCGGGCGTGGGCATCGCCGTGCAGACCGTGGTGGCGCAGGCGCAGGGCGCGCGCCGGCAGGCACGGGCCTCGCAGGCGGTGTGGAGTGCGCTGTGGGCGCTGCTGATCGCAGCGCCACTGTTCCTGGCCGCAGGCCTCGCACTGCGCGCGCTGCTCTGGCCCTTTGGGCTGCCTGCGCATCTGGTGGACCTGGCGGCTGCGTTCTGGCTGCCGCGGGTGAGCGGCTCCATCTTTGGTGCCGCAGTATGGTCACTGCTGGGTTTCTTCAACGGCATCGGCAGGCCCAGGGTTACGCTGCTGGTGACCCTGGTGATGGCGCTCGCCAATGCGCTGTTCAATGAGCTGTTCATCTTCCACCTGCACCTGGGGGTTGCAGGTTCAGGCCTCGCGACCTCGGCTGCGCAGATCTGCGGCATGGCGCTGGCGCTGGGCATCTTTCTGCGGCGCTACTACCGCATCCACTATCGTAGTCACCTCACCTGGTCGCCGCGGTTGGCGCGCATCGCGGTGCAGTTTCGGCTCGGATTGCCGATGGGCCTGATGTGGGCCGCCGACCTGATCGGCTTCTCGATGTTCCAGATCATGCAGGTGCGGCTGGGAGCCGTGCAGGGCGCCGCGACCCAGATCGTGATGATCATGACTGCCGTGTCCTACATGCCCGGCATCGGTATCGCGATGGCCGGCACTACGCTGGTGGGTCAGGCCATAGGCGCCGGCGATCGCGCCTGGGCACGGGTACTGGGCAACCGCATCATCGCCATGGCGGCGCTCTACATGGGCGGCATGGGCCTATTGCTGGCACTGTCCGGGCCGCTGGTACTGCCGCAATTCGTGAGTGCCAATGACCCGGAGACCACGGCGGTCATCGCCCTCGGTATTCGCCTGCTGTGGATCGCGGCCCTGTACCAGTTCTTCGATGGCCTGAATCTCAGCGGCGGCTTCTGTCTGCGCGGCGCCGGCGATGCCACGGTGCCGGCAACCTTGACGCTGGCCTGTTCCTGGCTGGTGTTCGTGCCCTTGGCGTACATGCTGAGCTTTGCGCCGGGGCAGGGCTGGGTGGAGTTCCTGCCGCAGTACGGCTGGGGGGCCACCGGCGGCTGGTTCGCCGTGGTGATCTACTCGCTGCTGATCGGCAGCGTGCTGCTGCTGCGCTGGCGTTCGTACTCCTGGCAGCGCCTGAGCCTCTAGAATGCACGCCATGGACGTGGTCATTTTCACTACCGGCGGCACGATCGACAAAGTCTATTTCGACGCCAAGGGCGGCTACCAGGTGGGCGCGCCGATGGTGCGCGAACTGCTCGAGCACGCGCGTCTGGCCGCGATGCCACGCATCGCCGAGCTGCTACGCAAGGATAGTCTGGAGATGAGCACTGTCGACCGCGAGGCCATACGGGCCGCCGTCGCCGCGAGCCCTGAAACCCATGTCATCGTGACTCACGGCACCGATACCATGGTCGAGACCGGCCGTGTGCTGCAGAGCGTAACGGGTAAGACCATCGTGCTGACCGGCGCCCTGCAGCCCGGTAGGTTCAGCGACAGCGACGCGGCCTTCAATCTCGGCCTAGCCTATGCCGCCGTGCAATTATGTTCAGCGGGAGTTTACGTGGTTGCCAACGGCACGGTGTTTCCTGCGGATCGTGTACG
Organism: Gammaproteobacteria bacterium; assembly: GCA_043752035.1. GTDB lineage: Bacteria > Pseudomonadota > Gammaproteobacteria > Steroidobacterales > Steroidobacteraceae > FEN-1191. The sequence continues at coordinate 2,968 of JAYUZE010000265.1, read as the reverse complement.
CAAGAACCGTGAATTAAACTGTTTTGAGCTTATCCACGGCTGACGATCTGTAGACCCTTTCACAGACCGCGGCGGCCCCTTGCAGCTAGCCTGCTGGTTATGTCCACCCCTGGTGCAACACCGCCGCGCGCCGCGCGACCGCCGACCCGAGCCGGCACCTGCGGTCAGCGCATCATCGCATCGCTCCCACTGTTGTGGGCCAAGTGGGTGTCGCTCCACGATGCTACCGGCCGCCTCCACTGGAGCAACGGCGAGGTGCCCAGTCCCAGTGAGCACGAAGCAGTCCGCGTGGCGCTGGAAAGTTTCGTCGGTGGTGCCGCGCCGGCGCGCGTCAATCATCCCCTGCAACGTGGACGCACGGCCGTGCTGCTGCGCGCCGCCGATGACACCGGTGGTTTCCTCGGTTTCGTAATGGTAGTAGTTGAGGATCGGTGGCTGCGCGCCAAGGGGCCCGCAGCGCCCGATCTGCCGGCGCCGGTAGTGCGCGCGGTGCGCGAGTGGGCGGTGACGCTGGCGAGTGAGACCTATTCCGCGGCGTCTGCCAGCTTCGGGTCCACCAGCACCATCCTGGTCGCACCGCAGGTGGTGGCGCTGCTCGAGCCCGCCGCCACCATCGATGACACCAACAACAGCGAGTTTCGCGAGCGGCTGCAGAGCTTCGACTTCGAGCTGCACGCCCAGCATCTGACACCGATCCAGACCGGTACGCGCATCCGTCGCTACGAAGTGCTACTGCGCGCCGCCGGCAGTAAGCAGGACGGCGGCGCACCCGAAGCGCTGTTTGCCTGCGCCGCGCAGCGTGGCCTTAGCGCCGTGCTCGATCGGCGTGTGGTCAGCGAAGTACTGGCCTGGCTGCACGGTCGCTCAGAGATCTGGTCGGGCGAGCCCGCGCAGTTTTCGGTGAACCTCGCCGCCGGCTCGTTCCGCGAGGAAGCCTTCATGCAGTTCCTGGCGCTCAGTCTCGAGGAATCGCGGCTGCCGCGCGCACTGATCGCCTTCGAGCTTGAATATGAATTCAGCCGCAGCCAGGTGCAGTTCCTGGAAAAGCTCGCGCCACAACTCGAACAAGCGGGCGCCGGCCTCGTAATCGACAATTTCACGCTCAGCGACACCAGCCCCGAACTGCTGCTGCTGCCGGGCGTGCGCTCGTTAAAGCTCGACCCGCGGCTCACGAGCGATCTGACCCACAACCGCGCTGCCCAGGCACGCGTGGCCGCGATCGCGCAGATGGCGCGCATCGCCGGCGTGCACGTAGTGGCCAAGCGTATCGAGCAGGCGCGTGAACAGGCCTTGCTGCAGGCGCTGGGCGTGGATTTCATCCAAGGCTTTGCCGCCAGCGTGCCGGCGCCGCTGTCGGACTTCGATGCCGAACGTGCGCAGCGCCTGATCATCGACCCTTCGACCGAAGACCACGCCGGGCTGGCAGACTCGCCCTTCGCTGCGACGGGTTGAGCGAACCTACGCCGCCGTGAGCAGGGGGGATCAGGTTACCGGTTCAAGCGAACAGGCCGCAGCGCCCGAGCGTCGGGGCGGCGAGCGCCGCCAGCAGATCTTTCGCGCTTTGTTGCAGGGTCACCTGTGGCTGCGTCGCCGGCAACTACGCCGTGGCGGCGTCACACAGCTGGGTGCCATCGATTGGCACGAACCCCAATGGCTGGCTGCCGCGCTGCTGATCATGCTGCTGTCCGTCGCCGATGCCGCGCTCACGCTGATGCTGCTGAAGTACGGCGCCACCGAACTGAACCCGTTCATGCGCATGGTGGTGCTGGGGAGCGATCGCAGCTTCGTGTACCTGAAAATGGGCATCACCGCGATCACCGTCACCATGCTGGTGCTGCTGATCCGCGTCCGTACCTTCGGGCGTCAGCTCGCCGGACCCGTGCTGCTGCTCACTGCCCTCGGTTACGGCCTGCTGGTCAGCTACGAATACTGGCTGCTGGATCGCATCAGCCCCTGATCTGGTGAGCAGTGGGGCCCGCATTTCCGGCCGGATCCCTGAAAATGCGTGGAACTGGGGTGTCATCTGCCTTGTCTACCCCATACGGAACATGTCAAATACCGGCCACCGCGCCCGCGCGCGGGGTATAGGCTCTACAGCATGCGTGGCAGCAAGAACAAGATTCTCAAAGACAGCTTGCAGCGCAGCGCCAGCGGCGCGCCTGTCGGTATGACATCGGTCGATGCTGCGGCACCGGCCAGCTGGTGGCGCAGCGTAATGCAGGGGCTCAGGCCCGGTCACCGGCGGCGCGCCATGGCAACGATGCAACGTCTGGCGCAGCACGATGTGGAAGACACCATCAGCGAAGCCGACATCCAGGGGTGGCTCAGCATGCTCGAGGCGCAGTCGGGCAGTAACACAACTGACACCAAGCCCGCGGTTCCATTACGGGGGCATCCCGAGCGCCGCTAGTTGGTGATAACGTTGCAGGTCTTTGGCAGCCGGAATCAGGGCACCAATGACGACAACTGCAAATCAGAAGATTACTGAGCCTGCACGCGCGCTCGATGTCGTGCTGGAAACCGATGTGCTGGTGGTGGGCAGTGGCCCCGGCGGCCTGGCGGCCGCACTGGCGGCGGCGCGTGCCGGCGCGCGCACCGCACTGATCGATCGTCACGGCTGCTTTGGCGGCAACATCACCCAGGTTGGTGTCGAGGGTTTTGCCTGGTATCGGCACGAGCACACCGTCGATTGCGAAGGCATCGGCATCGAATTCGAGACGCGCGCCAAGGCCATGGGCGCCGCAATGCCCGAGCCGCAATCGCTCAGCCATGCGCTCGATGCCGAGATGTTCAAATGGGTGGCCGACGTGCTGGTGAAGGAGGCGGGCGTTACACCGCTCCTGCATCGCCTCGGCGTAGCGCCCATCATGGACAATGGCACGATCCGCGGTGTGATCACCGAGAGCAAGGCGGGGCGCGAGGCGATCCTGGCCAAGCGCGTCATCGATGCCACCGGCGATGCCGATAT
>JAYUZE010000264.1:0-3777 GCA_043752035.1 Gammaproteobacteria bacterium | reverse complement strand
CGTGAGGGTCAGCTCGAGCCGCGGCGCGATCGCGCTCGCGGCGCCATGGCGCAGCGCGTTTTCGCACAGGTTCCACAGGATCTGCTGCAGCTGGCTGATATCGACCAAGGCTTGCAGATCATTGCCGAGGACCTGCAACGCGAAATCCGCTGGCTTGCATTCTGCGGTGGCGCAGAAGTCCTCGCGAAACTGCGTGCACCAGTCGGCCAGCTTCACCAGCTCAGGGCGTGGCGCCTCGCGGCGCGACAGCCGCAGTACGTTGTCGATGATGCCGCTGATACGCTGCGCATTGCTGCGCATGATTTCTGTGAGGCGCTGCTCGGTGTCGCTGAGGTTGGCGGTTTCGGCCAGCAGCTGCGCCGCATGACTCATTGCGCCGACCGGGTTCCTGATCTCGTGCGCTATGCTGGCTGTGAGCCGGCCCAGCGCCGCGAGCTTGGATTGCTGCACGCGCGCCGCGAGCGCGCCCTTGTCCTCGAGGAATACCAGCACCGGCGCCGGCTCGTTCGCACCCAGCGGCGCGAAGTGCGGCTCGACGATGCTGGCGCCATCGGCCGCGGCGAAGGTGCCGACCGGCTCGGCATTTTCCAGTGGCGCGGTGCGCTGGCGCCAGGTGGTCAGCAGGTACAGCAGGCGCGGCGAAACCTCGCCGAGCAGCGCGCCCGGCACGGCCGCGGCATCGCCCAGCAACTGCGCCGCCGATTCATTGATCAGGCGCACGCGATCGCTGGGATCGACCACCAGGATGCTCTCGCGCAGGCGCTGCACGATAAACTGCGAGAGTTGCGCCATATTGGCGAGGTCGACTTCCTGGCGCCGCACCTGCGCCTCGCTCTCGCGCAGGCGTTTGGCCAGTGGCCAGGCACTGGCGGCGATCAGGAACACGATCGTGCCCATCACGCCGGCCAATGGATAGTCGCTTTCGGTGGCGATGTCCGCCAGCTGCGCGGCGATCTGCTGGGCCATGATCGCCAGCGCGGCGATGGCCGCCACCACCAGACCTTCGCGGCCCAGCGCCAGCATCGCCATCGAGGCCACCGGGATCACGAGCAAGATGCCGAGGTTGCTGGTGACACCACCGCTGGCAAACATCAGGGTGGCAACCGCGCCCGAATCGATCAGCGTGTGTGCCAGCAGTAACGGGCGCCGGCCCGGCCAGTGACGCCGGCCGGCGAGGGTCAGCAGGATGCCGAGCAGGAAATAAATCGTGAGTATCCAGCGGAACAGCCCGGGTCGCGCACTGCCGAAGCCGGGATTCGGCATCGTCAGCAGGTGCACGCTGAACAGTGCCACCACGGCCAGCAGGCGATAGAGGTTGGCGAGTCCGACGATGCGCCAGGCCAGATCGGTGGGCGTCGCGTCCGTGGCTGTCGCGTCGCTGGGCGAATCGCTGTAGAGCGGCGAATTCATGGGCACAAGGTAGCATCCGTGACGCGTTTCCGCGACAATCACGGGCTACGCCGCCAGGATTTGTCGATGAATCTGCACGAATATCAATCGAAGAAAATACTCGCAAACTACGGTGTGCCAGTGCCGCAGGGCCAGGTCGCTGCCAGTGCCGATGAAGCTGCCGCCGCGGCGCAGGTGCTCGGTGGCTCGCTGTGGGTGGTGAAGGCGCAGGTACACGCCGGCGGCCGTGGCAAGGCCGGTGGCATCAAGGTGGCGCGCGATATCGACGCCGTGCGCGCAGCCGCCACGCAATTGCTCGGCCAGCGCTTGGTCACCAAGCAGACCGGCGCCGCGGGCTTAGCCGTTGAAAAGGTGTATGTCGAAGCCGGCTCGGAGATCGCGCGCGAGCTGTACCTGAGTTTCACGCTCAATCGCGAGCGCGGCCGCATTGCGGTGGTGGCCTCCGCGAGCGGTGGCATGGATATCGAAGCAGTCGCGGCACAGACACCCGACAAAATACTGTCGGTCACGGTCCATCCGGCCGTCGGCCTGCAGCCCTGGCAATGCCGGCAACTGGCCTTCGCGGTGCAATTGCCTGCGGCGCAGGCTATGCAGTTCCAGAAAATCCTGATGGCGCTCTACCAGCTGTATCTGGACAAGGATGCCAGCCTGATCGAGATCAATCCGCTGATCGTCACGCGCGAGGGACTGCTGATGGCGCTCGATTGCAAGCTCGACATCGAGGCCAACGCGCTGTTTCGCCAGCCGGCGATGGCGGCGCTGCGCGATCTCGGCCAGGAAGATCCGACCGAGCACGCCGCCAGCGAACACGACCTCAACTATGTGTCGCTCGACGGCAATATCGCCTGCATGGTCAACGGCGCGGGCCTCGCGATGGCGACCATGGACCTGATCAAGCTGGAAGGCGGCACGCCCGCGAACTTCCTCGACGTCGGCGGCGGCGCCACCGCCGAGCGCGTCACCGCGGCATTCCGCCTGATCCTCGCCAACCCCAAGGTGCGCGCGATCCTGGTGAATATCTTCGGCGGCATCGTCCGCTGCGACCTGATTGCCGAGGGCATCATCACGGCGGTGCGTGAGGTCGGCGTCAAGGTGCCGGTGATCGTGCGCCTCGAGGGCACCAACGCCGAAGTGGCGCGCGCCAAGCTGGCCGGCGGCAAGCTCGCGATCATCGCCGCCAACGATCTCACCGACGCGGCGCGCCGCGCCGTGTCTGCCGCCAAGAGCGCGGCCTGAAGGATTCGACCCCATGAGCATATTGGTCAACGAACGCACCCAGGTGATCTGCCAGGGTTTCACCGGCAGGCAGGGCAGCTTTCACTCCGGGCAATGCCTGGCCTACGGCACACGCCTGGTCGCAGGCGTCACGCCCGGCCGCGGCGGCGAGCAGCACCTGGGCCTGCCGGTCTACGACACCGTGCGCGATGCCGTGCGCGCCACCGGCGCCACCGCCAGCATGATTTACGTGCCGGCGCCGTACGCGGCCGACGGCATCCTCGAAGCGGCCGAAGCCGGCATTGAACTGGTGGTGTGCATCACCGAAGGCGTGCCGGTCAACGACATGATCAAGGTGAAGGCGGCGCTTGCCGGAACTGGTACGCGACTGATCGGCCCCAACTGCCCCGGCATCATTACGCCCGGCGAATGCAAGCTCGGCATCATGCCGGGCTTCATCCACAAGAAGGGCGCGATCGGCATCGTTTCGCGCTCGGGCACGCTTACTTATGAAGCGGTGTTCCAGACCACCAACAACGGCCTCGGGCAGAGCACCTGCGTCGGCATCGGCGGCGATCCGGTGCGCGGCATGAACTTTATCGATGTGATCGAGCTGTTCGAACGCGACCCGCAGACCGAAGGCATCGTGATGGTGGGCGAAATCGGCGGCAGCGACGAAGAGGCAGCCGCCGAACATATCCGTCGCTTCGTCAGCAAGCCGGTGGTGGCCTACATCGCCGGCGTGACCGCACCTCCGGGCAAGCGCATGGGTCATGCCGGCGCCGTGATTGCCGGTGGCAAGGGCACGGCTGCGGACAAATTCCGCGCACTCGAACATGCCGGTGTACGCACGGTCCGCTCGCCCGCTGAGCTGGGCAGCGCGATGCTCGAAGTGCTGACGCGCCGCCGCCGCGAACACGCCGCCGAACGTGCCCGTGTTGCCGCGGCGCAGATCAGGGCTGAGGTTGGCGCTGCGCGCGCCGCGGTGAAACCGCGCGCCAAGTTGAAGAGCCGGGCTGCGGCCAAGGCTGCTACGACCAGCAAGGCTGGCAAGTCAGGCAAATCCAGGCGCAAATCCGCACCCGCGAAGCACAGCAAACTGTCCGCACCGCGCGCGCAGTCGCGGGCCCGCACCGCGAGGCCGTATCGCAC
>JAYUZE010000263.1:0-3613 GCA_043752035.1 Gammaproteobacteria bacterium | reverse complement strand
GGCGTGGGAATGCTGCGCGCAAACTGCGCGTTGGCTGCTTCACTGCCAGCAGGGCCACTGGCCAATGCGTCTAATTGCCGCGCGGCATCGCGCGCCACTACTTCACCGGCCTTCAGCGCGCGCGCGACCGCGCTGAAATCATAGGATGCGAGGTCGCCCAATGCGGGCGTGAGCAGCACGTCGTGCGCACCGAGCGTGGCGAGCTGCCGCTCGCTATCGCGCCGGACCAGGATCGCGAGCGCCTGGTTGGACACACTGGTGAGCGAGGTGAGCTTGTCGCGCGTGCGCAGCGGAAAGCCCGTGTCCACCACGATCAGCACATCGACGCCCATTGTGCGTGCCACATCAATGGGCAGGTTTTCCACGACGCCGCCATCTATCAGCACCCGGCCGTCGCGCTCCACAGGCGTGAGCACGCCTGGAGCCGACATGCTGGCGCGCATCGCCGTCGTCAGATCGCCCGAGCCCATCACCACGGCCGCGCCGGTCTCGAGGTCGGTGGCCACGGCACGAAAGGGCGTTGGCAGGTGGTCGAAATCGCTGATGCCGGCCACGGGCAGCGTAGCGCGGCGCAGCAGCTGCGTGAGTTTCTGCCCCTGGATCAGGCCGGTCGGGATCACGAGCCTCTTGCCCTGCACGCCCAGCGGCAGGTTGACGAGAAACTCGCGCTCTTCCTGTTTGCGGCGAAAACCCAGGTCGGCGCGCGCCGGCCGGTCGCGAAACGCCGCCTGCCAATCCACCGAACTGAACAGCTGCTCAATCTGCACACCGCTCATGCCGCTGGCATAGAGACCGCCGACCACAGCTCCCATGCTGGTGCCGGCGATCGCATCGACATGCACATGCAGCTCATCGAGCACCTTGAGCACGCCCACATGCGCGGTGCCGCGCGCACCGCCGCCCGAAAGCACCAGGCCCACACGCAGTCGTGGAGCCGGCGGCTCGCTCGCGGCCAGCGCTGCTGAACACGACAGAATGCAGATCAGTAGTGGGGTAACTCGCATGACACCTGTGCTGCGCATTCAGCGCCGCAATGCCCGGCAATGGTAGCACGCGCGCGGTGCGCTTCCGTTTGCTTAGGCTCTGCCCTTATGCTGTCGGCATGCCATTCTATGGACTCAGTCCGCTGTTGCTGATCTCTTATGCCATTCAGGCACTGCTGGTCATCCATTGTTTCAAGACCGGCCGCAACACCATGTGGATCTGGGTGCTGGTGTTTCTGCCTGCGGTCGGCGCCCTCGCCTATCTGGTAGTGGAGATTTTTCCGGAGCTGTTCGGCTCGCGCCGGGCGCGCCGTGCAGCGCGCGGGGTGCGGCGCGCGATCGATCCGGGCCAGGACCTGCGCCGCTACGAGGCCGAGGCACGCCGTACCGGTGATGTCGCCAGCAACCAGCGCTACGCCGACGAACTGGTGCGCCAGGGCCGCAACGCCGAGGCGCTCGACATCTATCGGCAGACGCTGCGCGGCCTCTATGAGCACGACCCCAACATGCTGCTGGGTCTCGCGCGTGCGCAGTTTGCCGGCGGCGTTGCCGGTGCTGCGCGCGCCACGCTCGATACACTGCGGGCCACGAACCCCGATTTCAGATCGCCCGACGGGCACCTGCTCTATGCACGCGCGCTCGAGGGCGAAGGCAATCACGCCGGTGCGCTCGATGAATACCGTCAGCTCAGCAACTACTACGCCGGCGCGGAAGCAGCCCTGCGCTATGCGCAGCTGCAGGCGCGTACCGGCGACAAGGCGGCGGCGCGCCGTACGCTCGAGCACTTGCTGGAACATGCGCGCCTGGCGCCACACCACTACCAGCGCGCGCAGGACGAATGGCTGAGCAGCGCCCGGCGCGAGCTCGCCACGCTCTGAGACCGGCGCGTTACTTCACGCGCACTTTGCGCGGATCGAACTTCGGCGGCGGATATCGCAGCGCCAGGCTCTTGAGCGTATGACGCAGGATTTGCGCCACTGCCAGGTCGCGCAGCCACTTCTTGTCGGCGGGCACCACATACCATGGCGCTACCGCGCTGTTGCAGCGCCCGAGCATGTCGCCATAGGCCCGCTGGTAGGCGCCCCACTGGCCGCGCTTGCTCAGGTCTCCGACTTCGAACTTCCATTGCTTGCGCGGCTCGTGGATGCGCTCCTCGAAGCGCCGGCGCTGCTCGGCCTTGCTGATATGCAGGAATATCTTGACCACCTTGATATTGCAGGCATCAAGCATCCGTTCGAAATCGTTGATTTGCTGGTAGCGGGCTTGCCAGATCGCACGCGACACCAGCTCATCGACGCGCACCACCAGCACCTCTTCGTAGTGCGAACGATTAAACACCGTGATCTCGCCGCGTGCCGGCACCTGCTGGTGGACGCGCCACAGGTAGTCGTGGCGCAGTTCCTCGGCGCTGGGCGCCTTGAAGGCGCGCACGTTGCAACCCTGCGGATTGAAAGCCGAGAACACGTGGCGGATGGTGCTGTCCTTGCCACCGCCGTCAATGGCCTGCAGCACGACCAGCACGCCAAAGCGCCCATCCGCGTAGAGCTGGTATTGCAGCTCGGCCAGTTCGCTGGTCAGCTGTGCCGCCTCGTCGCGGGCGCGCTGTTCCTGCCAGCCGAAATCGCGGTTGGCCTCGCGATCCTTGAGCTGCACCCTGCCGTGACCGCGCACCCGCAGTTCTCTGGACAGTTCAACGTGTTTATGCGCCATCGTGCCGCGCCCCAGGCTGCAAACGGCGCCGCCGCCGCGTCGCGCGTTGCACGGCGGGCACCTGTTGCGTTACGCAGTGGATGTTGCCGCCGCCGAGCAGGATCTCGCGCGCCGGCACACCGACCACCTGGCGCTGCGGAAACAGCCGCCGCAGAATGCGCAGCGCCGCAGCGTCGGTACGCCGATCGAGGAGCGGGGCGATCACCGCGCCGTTTGCCAGGTAGAAGTTGACATAGCTGGCCGCGAGCCGGTGACCGGCCCGCACGCGCCGCGTGCCGCGCTGGTGCGCGATCCCTGAGGCTTCGCGCGCACTCATATAGAGTGGCCCGGGTGAAGGGAGCTTGTGCACCTTGAGCCTGCGCCCCTGGGCATCGCGGGCCGCCGACAGGCGCTCGAAGGCATCGAGCGATACGCGGTACTGCGGATCGCGCCGGTTGTCGGACCAGGTCAGGCAGACCTCGCCCGGCCGCACGAAACAGGCCAGATTGTCAATGTGGCCGTCGGTCTCGTCGTTGACGACGCCCTCACCCAGCCAGATTATTTTCTGCACACCGAGATAGGCCGAGAGCAGCGTCTCGATCTGCGATCGCGACAGCTGTGGGTTGCGGTTGCGATTGAGCAGGCACTGTTCCGTCACCAGCAACGTGCCTTCGCCATCGGTGTGGATCGCGCCGCCTTCATTGATCATGGGCGCGCGGTAGCGGGCGCTGTGTTCAGCCGCCAGCACCCGGGCGGCCACCGAGTCATCGCGCCGGTGGTCAGCATAGATGCCACCCCAGGCGTTGAAGCGCCAGTCGACGCCGCGGCGCTGGCCGGCGTCATTGACCAAGAAAGTCGGACCGCTGTCGCGAATCCAGGCATCGTCGCTGCCTAGGCTCTGCACCTGGATATGCGGCAGCAGCGCGGCGCGCGCGAAGCCC
>JAYUZE010000262.1:0-4087 GCA_043752035.1 Gammaproteobacteria bacterium | reverse complement strand
CCTTGAGCCCCAGGTGATCGGCCTGCACGTTCAGCACCCCGCCGACATTGACCTCGCGAACGCCCATGCCGGCGCGCAGCAAGCCGCCGCGCGCGGTCTCGAGCACCGCGATGTCGATCTGCGGATCGGCCAGCACCATGCGCGCGGAGACCGGGCCGGTCATGTCGCCCTGCACGGTGCGCTGGCCGTCGATGTAGACGCCGTCGGTGGTCGTGAGGCCCGGCGTGTAGCCGGCCATCTTGGTGATATGCGCCAACATGCGCGCGGTGGTGGTCTTGCCGTTGGTGCCAGTGATCGCCGCGATCGGCACGCGCGTGGGCGCGCCTTGCGGAAACAGCATCTCGACCACCGGCGTCGCCACATCGCGCGGCGTGCCTTCGCTCGGCGCCACGTGCATGCGAAAGCCCGGCGCCGCGTTCACCTCGCAGATGCCGCCGCCGATCTTGCGATAGCTCTCGGTGATGTTCTTCGACAGGAAATCGACGCCGCCGATATCGAGGCCGACGGCGCGCACCGCGCGTTCGGCCATCTCGCGGTTGTCCGGGTGGATCACGTCGGTGACATCGGTGGCGGTGCCGCCAGTAGAAAGATTAGCGGTCGAGCGCAGGTAAACGGTCTGGTCGGCGGCCGGCACCGAGCTCGCCTGCAGCCCGACTTTCACGAGCATCCTCTGCGCCTGCGCATCGAGCTCAAGGCGTGTCAGCACTTTCTCGTGGCCGACGCCACGGCGCGGATCCTGATTCACGATATCGATCAGCTGCAGCACCGTGTGCACGCCATCGCCGACCACGTGGCCGGGCGTGCGGCGAGTCGCCGCCACCAGCTCGCCATTCACCACCAGCAGGCGATGATCGTCGCCTTCGAGGAAGGACTCGACGATCACCGAGCGCGAATGCTCGCGCGCCACATTGAAACCCAGCGCCACTTCAGCATCGGTGGTGAGGCGGATTGAAATGCCGCGCCCGTGATTGCCGTTGTAGGGCTTGGTTACGACCGGAAAACCCACGCGGCGCGCGGCGCGCACCGCCTGCTCTTCACTCTGCACCAGCTCCTGCTTCGGCACCGGCAGGCCCAGCGTCGCCAGAATCTTGTTGGTCTCCTCTTTGTCGCTGGCGAGTTCCACCGCGATATGCGAAGTGCGACCGGTCACCGTCGCCTGGATACGCTGCTGGTACTTGCCGTGGCCGAGCTGCACCAGCGATTGATCGTTGAGCCGCAGCCAGGGGATGTCGCGCTTCTCGGCGGCCTTCACCAGTGAGGCGGTCGAAGGGCCGAGCGCCCGGCGCTGCGCGAAGCGGATGAACTCATCGCGCGCCGCCGGCCATTCCCAGCCTTCCGGCACGCTGTCCTCGGGGCGGATCGCCGGCGGCAGCAGCGAGCACAGGAGCCGTAAGCCCAGCTCACCGGCCGCGATGCCCTCATCGCGCTGCACGTATTCATACACCACCGTGTAGACGCCAGGCGCGCCGGCGCTGCGGGTCTTGCCGAAAGTGACCTCTTCGCCGGCGATGTTCTGCAGCTCGATGGCCACGTGCTCGAGCACGTGGCCCAGCCAGGTGCCCTGGTCTTCGCGCATGCGCCGGAAAAAACCGCCTTCGACCTTGTAGGAACATCCGTGATGCGCCAAGCCTGGCAATGCCGCGGCCAGTGCGTCCACGAATGCCGGGCCCAGTCTGCCCGTCGGCCAGTCTTCGAGCGCGCCCAGGTCCAGCTCCAGCCGGATCACCGGGAAGTGCGCGTAGAGCGACGGACCTACATACACCGAACGATCGAGGATACGCATGGCAACTACCTCAAAGGGCGGCTCGCAGGTCGTCCGCCGTTATTCTTTTGCCCGCACCAGTGCGCCAGGCATAGCGACACGTGTATGCAGGTTGAATGTGGCACCGGCCACCAGCACATGCAGGCGCAAGCCCAGCATGCACACCGGCTGACCTTCGGCCACCTCGCCCATCGACGAATAACTCACATCGGCCCCATCGACGATCGTCACGCCGCCGCTCCCTGCAACTTCCACGGTTTCATCGGGGCCGATGAACGCCGCCGTGTCTTCATCGAGGCCGATGCCGACCGCGAAGGGGTTGTAGGCCAACGCCGTCAGCAGGCGCCCGAGCCGATCGCGCTGGCGGAAATGCTGGTCGATGATGAAACGGTTGGTGAGGCCGAGGCCCGGTGCCAGGCGCACACTGCCGGAGATAACCGCCGAGCCTTCGTCACCGAAGGCGATCATGTGTTCGCTCAAAATGCTGGCGCCGGCGCTGGTGCCACCCACCGTAACACCGTGCGCGTTACGCTGGCGGATCAGTTTCGCGACCGGCGTGCCGCCGAGCAGCGTGGTCAGGCGCAGCTGGTTGCCGCCGGTGAAGAAGATGCCGCTGGCCGCTTCGAGACGCTGCAAGCGTCCGGCCTCCTGGCAGTCGCGGCGCGTGTCGAAATCCATCACCGTGACGCGCGCGGCGCCGATGCTGCGGAATAGCTGCTCGTAGCGTGGCCCGGTCTCGTTCATGCGGCTCGCGGTGGGTATCACCACGATGTCGGCCAGCTCGCCGCCCGACACGCTGACGAAGCGCTCGAGAATGTGCCGGTCGTTTTCCTTGTTCTCGGCGCCGCCGATCGGAATGATCCAGCCGCGGGTGGCGCCTTCCGGAATTTTGCTGGGCATGCCGCGTTGCTCCTGCTCTCGTTCAGCCGCTCTCGGTCTCGAAGGTGCCGCGCCGTACGGCCACGCCATCCTGCACATGCACCACGCCCCGGACCACGACGTTACGCACCGCGCCGCTCGCCCCCAGCGCCACCAGATCCGCGTCGGCGCCTACGCTTATCTCACCTTTGGCGCCCAGGCGCAGCAGTCGCGCCGGGTTGCTGGTGAAGGGCGCCAGCGCCTGCTCGAGCGGCATGCCGCGGTCCAGCAACTCGTGCAGGGTGCTCAACAACGCCCCGGCCGAGCCTACATCCATTTTGCACACCCGGCCCTCGCCGTCAAAGCACGGCAGGCAACCGCCGGCATCGGAACTCACGGTAATGCGCTCCGGCGGTGCGCTGCTTGCGGCATAGCGCAGCACGGCCTCGGCTGCGCTCCAGGCATCCTCGCCCTCGGCCACCGGAAAGGCCGTGACGTCGATCGTGACGCCCTGCCGGGCGAGTGCCACGGCTTCCTCGAACAGCGCGCGACGGCGGTTCACATGCGTCGGGTTGAACACCCGCGCGGGCAACTCGGATTCCTGCAGCGCGCGGCGCACCAGCTCCAGCCCGCGCTCACCGTCGCCCAAATGCAGATGCAGGATGCCGGCCTTGCCGGTCATCAGGCCCGCCACATGGGCTTCGCCGGCGAGGCGCAGCAGCTCGTCGTAGGTGGGTTGGCTGGAGCGATGATCGCTGATCGCCACCTCGCCGATGCCCAGCATCGCCTCGATGAACACCAGATCGCCGCGCACGCTCCCCGTGAGCGTGGTGGGTGGGACGTGATAGCCGCCGGTGTAGCACCAGGCGTTGAGCCCCTGCTCGCGCAGGCCGTAGACATTGGCGAGCAGCTCGCCGGAACCGCGCGCCACATCGTCGGTGCCGAGCAGCCCCACGACCGTGGTGACGCCGCTGGCCGTGAAGCGTGTCAGCGGCACCGGCGGCACGCGGGTATGAAAGCCGGCCTCGCCGCCACCACCGGTGACATGCACGTGCGCATCGATGAAGCCCGGGATCAGCCGCGCGCCGGCCACATCGAGTGTGGTGGCCGCGGCGCGCAGCGCGGCGGGCAGCTCGGGCAATTCAGCGTTCGTGCCCATCCACAGGATCTTGCCGCCGCCGACCAGCAGGTGCTGCAGACCCAGGGCGCGCGGCGCATAGACTTCGGCGTTGCGGATGAAGAGCATAGGCGACGAACTATAGCGCCGATCGATCACAGCGACCACGCTACTTGCCGATGCAAAAGGTCGAGAAAATAAGCCCCAGCAACTCATCTGCACTGTGCTGCCCGGTTATGTCGCCGAGCGCGCCCTGCGCTGCGCGCAGCTCCTCGGCGACCAGTTCGCCGGCGCGGGCTGCGCACCGCTGCTGTTCTGCGGCGGCGAGATGCTGCGCGACCTCGCGCAGT
>JAYUZE010000261.1:0-2804 GCA_043752035.1 Gammaproteobacteria bacterium | reverse complement strand
GTGCAGCGATTGCGCGAGCAGCGCCACGACGCCGCACAGCAGGTAGAAACCGAGGAAGCGGCCATTTCCCATGGCATGTTCGACGTTGGGACCGTAGATCCACAGGAACAACATGTTGCCGAGCAGGTGCGACCAGCCAGTGTGCAGGAACATCGAGGTGAAGACCGACACGCCGCGCGGCACCCACTGCTGGTCCACCGGCAGGCTCCCATAGCCAAGGACAACCGCGGGTATGGCGCCGAGTGAGACCAGTGCCTGGCGGTACATCGGCGCATCGCAGAGGACCTGCCACAGGTAGATGCTGCAGCAGGCGCCGATCAGCGCCAGCGTGACAATGGGTCTTGAGGCCGACGGTGTGTAGTCCTTGAGCGGGATCATCCCGTCGCCCGGTCAGGCTCGGGCAGCGCCTGCCCCGCGTGCGCCTGGCCGCGGCGCTGCTGCTCGAGCAGGGCCTGCTCGCCAGCGGCCTTCTTGCGCGCAATCTCATCGAGCATGATCTTCAGCCATTCGCTCAGCATGGCGCAAATCATAGCCGGATCGCACCCGGCCCGCTCAGGGCTTTATGATCTCATCGAGGCGCCGCGCCACGAAGGGATGATAGACGTGCCGCGCCAGCGCATAGACGCGCCGCGCGACCGTCGAGGCTTCCTCGGTCTGCATCATCTGTTCATAGAGCGGTTCGATCAGCGCCAGGCGTCCCGTCGTCAGCAGGAAATTTTGCAACGGCCACATCACCGCGGTGTCCCCTGCACGCAGCGCCAGGCCAAACCAGCTGGCGGTGATTTCCGCATTGGGATTCGCTGACAACTTGAATGTGCGATCAAGCTCCGCGAGGCGCGCGGCGCCGATGCTGCTCGGGGCCGCATCGAGAACCCTGACCCAGTGCGCGCCCGACCAGGCCCGCACGCTGACCTGCAGCGCCTTGATGTCGCCGCTCGCGAGTGCCGTCACGTCCGCCTGCACCGAGGGCGGCGCGGGCTCGGCGCCGGCCGGAACGCCGGCCTCGAACAGCCACGCCGACAGAGTGGCCTGTGGCAAATTCTCCTGGATGAAACTCACGAACTGCGCGGTGGAAACACTTTGCCCGGCGTAGCGGTCCAGGAAGGTCCGCAGCAAGGCATCGATGCGCGCCGTACCGTACTTTTCCCCGAGCGAGACGAACAGCAGCCTGCCCTTGCGCCGCGGGGACTGGTTGAAAATATCATCGTAGGCCCGCTCGGAGAGGTCCGCCGCGAGCACGCCCTCATCGGCTGCATCAGCGGCCGGATCTTCGGGCCCCGCGCCGTGGACCTCGGTCAGGATGCGCCGCGCAAGGTAGGAGGCGATCGCCTCGCCGATCCAGCGATCGCGCCATTCGGCCGGTGCCACGAGGGCCCCCGAGCCGGCGTACGCCACAGCGTAGGCGAGCGGCGCAAGCTGGCTCTTGTCGGCGGCAAGCAGCGTCGGGGAGATCGTCGCAAGGTCCGCATACGCTACCTCGCTCAGGGGAAAACTCATTGGCATCGCGGCGATATCGAACCGGTCCCAAGGGTAGGCGCCCAGCAGTTTCTCGGCCGCCTTGAGCATCGGCTCGGTATCAGCAAACAGCTTCGCCGCTGCCGCCACCGCGGATTTTTCCGCCCAGACCCCGCTGCGGGCGCCGGTCGCCTTGTAACGCAGGTCACCGGCGACCAGCGCGATATCTTGCGCGGGCACGGCTTGGTCCATGACGAACCAGTATTCACTCGGGTGCTTGCCCCGTCTGTCCGGCTTCGCGGCCATCAGGGCGACCTGGTTATCCGGCGTATGGATATGCGCACTGTAGGTGGCGCGCACGCGCGGGGTATCCTGCAGCGGGATCCAGCTGCGCGCGTTGATGGGCGCGGACAGCGTGTACAGGAACGGCGACTGGTGCGGGTTACCTGGCGTCGGCCCGCTCCACTGCAGCCCGCGCGCCTGTGGCGCCGTTTCATAGTCAATCCGCAGAACCAGTTTTGGCTGCCTGGAGGCCGGCAGTTCAATGATCAGTGGCCGCCCAAGGATCCGGTTGGCCTTGCCGAGGTGGAAGGGGCGGCTGATCCAGATCGGTTCCGGTTTTTCGGTTGCGCCGACTATGTCGCTGCTCAACTCCGTGACACTCAGGATGGTCAGGTCCTGGGTATCTAGGACAACCTGGGTAGCGGATAAGTCGAGCCGCTGCAATTCGAGCGCAATGCCGCCCTGCAGCTGCTGCGCCCGGAAATCGACCTCCAAGGACAATGCAAAGTGCGTGGCGCGAAACTGGTTGGTATTGGCGTAGGAATAGCCGTCAACCGGCACATCCGCGGATACCGCGTCTGCGTTGCCAATCGACAGGCACCCGCCAGCGCACAGGAGCATCAGGGCACCCGTTGGCGTGAGGCGCTTCATCAGTGCGGTGCCGCGCCCTCCGCGCTGCGATCCCCGAGTAGCTCTCGGTAGGTCTTTTCATCGATCAGCAAACCGCTCTTTCCATCCCAGTTCGATCCGGTGGGCAGCGTGTTGGCGACGAGGCGCGCATGGCCCAGCACCTCATCTACCCCCTGCTGATCGGCGCTGACCGGCACCGGAATGCCGCGCGGACTGTGAGCCAGCTCGCCGATCCGCTGCCAGTTGACTTGTTGGTCCTCCGCATGGACCTTCTGCGCTAGTTGCGGATGCACTTTCGGCTTCAGCATCTGATCGAGCAGGCGCTTGCGATTCGCGCTCCAGTCGCGCGAATCATCCTCGAGCACGGCGTAGGCCTGCAGGTACAGCGTCTTGTCGCGCCAGCCGAACAGGTAGGGCTGGTTGACGACAGTCACCTT
>JAYUZE010000260.1:0-6749 GCA_043752035.1 Gammaproteobacteria bacterium | reverse complement strand
TGACCGAAATGGACATTCGTTCAAAACTGGCCTAGCGTGCGGACACTGTGAGTGCGCATGTTGACCGCGTGTTGCAAAATTGTGCGGGTTAGCAGCGGTCGCGTCAAATGTACTTATAAATAATCGGGAGAGGTAGTCATGCGATCAATCATCTTGGTCGGCGCCTTGATACTCGGATTCACCGCAATGGCGACGCCGGCTGAGGCCAGTGGTGTGCGGATGTTCGTTCGACACGAGGTTTCTGATTACACCACTTGGCGCAAGGGCTACGACGACTTCGACGCCACCCGGCGGAAGATGGGTGTGACTGCGCAGGGCGTCTACCAGTCGGCGGACAACCCGAACGACATTACCGCTTATCACGACTTTAAGTCCCTAGAGAAGGCCAAGGCCTTCGCTGGGTCTGCGGAACTGAAAACCGTGATGCAGAATGCCGGTGTCAAGGGCACCCCGCAGATCTGGTTCACAACGGAGACCACAGGCAGGTCTGGAAAAGCGAGCCACGTGCGCATGTTCGTTCGACACGAGGTTTCTGACTACGCCACCTGGCGCAAGGGCTACGATGACTTCGATGCCACCCGTGGGAAGATGGGCGTGACCGCTCAGGCCGTTTATCAGTCGGCGGGCAACCCGAAGGACGTTACCGCTTATCACGACTTTAAGTCCCTAAAGAAAGCCAAGGCCTTCGCAGGGTCTGCGGAGCTGAAAACCGTGATGCAGAATGCCGGCGTCAAGGGCACCCCGCAGATCTGGTTCACCACCAGAGCTGCCAAGTAAGGAAACGATGACACGGGCATTCTCAGACGATCGCGCAGACTGTCCAATATTAAGTGCTGCCATCTTTGGCAATCAGGAGTTTAAGTGCCCGTATCTCGCTGAAATATTGGACACTGCGGCGGCGCTTTCTGCAGCCGTCCCAGCAACTTAGGCGGCTTTAGAGTCGGGACTGAAAATCCGCGTGTCGGTGGTTCAATTTCACCCCTGGCCACCATTCAAATTAAGGTCTATTCCGGTCACATCGGCGAGCGGCGCTGAGTTCAACCGGTCTTTATCCTCTTGGCCTCCCGTTTTTGCTTTGCCACACGGGAGCGGCCGGCAGACTGAGCCTTGTGCGCATTCAGGATAGCGGCGATCAGCCCTGGGAAACGCTGCTGAATCTCTTCGCAGCGGCTGGTGCTGTGCATCTCCACGCCGCGCCGCTCACTTCGTACCAGACCTGCTTCGCGCAGAGCCTGGAAATGTTGTGAAAGGGTGGACTTGGGGATGATGCGGTCACTGACTCGCAGAAAGTTTGAGCAGGTTTGAGCGCCATCAGAGCCCGCCAGCTCGGCATAAATCGCCGCGCGCACGGGATCGGACAGAACATGGAGAATGCCTTCCACGGTTACGTCGTCGATCGACGGGTGAATCAAAGGCCTCATGCTGGTGATTTTAGCAGTTGTTGACAGTTAGTTCTATAGTTCGTAAACTCAGAACTACAGGAATAAAGAACTAGACCACAACCCACTCCAGGAGACCTCATGAACAAGCTCAAAGGCAAAGTAGCACTCGTTACCGGAGCGTCCAAAGGCATTGGTGCCGCCATTGCATGGTCGCTAGCGGCAGAAGGCGCCTCGGTGGCCGTCAACTACGCGTCAAGCCAGGCTGGTGCCGACGCGGTCGTTGCCGAGATCGGTGCGGCTGGCGGCACTGCCGTGGCCGTGCGTGGTGACGTCTCCAGCGGTGCCGATGCGCAGGCGATCGTCGATGCGACAGTGAAGCGCTTCGGTCGGCTCGACATCCTCGTCAACAATTCGGGCGTCTACGCCTTTTCCCCTCTGGAAGACATCACCGAAGAACACTTCCACAAGCACTTCAACGTCAACGTGCTCGGTCTGTTGCTGGTCACTCAGGCCGCAGCCAGGCATCTGGGCGAGGGGTCCAGCATTATCAACATTGGATCGGTCGTCTCCCGTATCACGCCCCCCGGGAGCGCGGTGTACACCGGGACCAAAGCTGCTGTAGATGGCATCACCAGCGTGCTCTCGCGTGAATTGGGCCAACGCAAGATTCGCGTCAATGCAATCAATCCCGGCATGGTCGAGACCGAGGGCACCCGCTCAGCCGGGATCATCGGTTCCGACTTCGAATCAGGCACCGTCGCACAAACGCCGTTGGGTCGGGTCGGACAGCCGAACGACATCGCATCGGTAGCCGTGTTCCTGGCTTCGGACGATTCCGGCTGGCTGAGCGGCGAGCACCTGGTGGCTGGCGGCGGCCTGCACTGATCGGGCGAAAACATCTGATCGGGGTGAATTGCGGCAGGGCCCACTTCCGGCACACGCCAGCTGTCACCGCGATCAGGCCCCGCGACGTTCATAATCTTCGCGGCGCAGCGTCTGGCCGCTGCGGTTCTTCACGGCTGGCAGCTCCGTCACCGTGTGGCGCCAGGCGGCAAGCGCATCCAGTTCCGAGGCGAATTGATAGCGGTCTACGAGGCGACGCCCGCCACAATCGTGATCCACAAGACCAGCAGCACCAGCCAGCTGCCGAAATAGGCGCGGATCCGCGAGCGCAGCCGGTTGCTGCCCAGGTGAATGACAGTGTGTATCACCCGTGCCGCAACGTAGACCCAGGCGAGCACGAGGATCAGCAGGGTCTTCTGACCCGTGGCCATCGCCGTAAGGCAGGCCGCATAAAACAGCACTGGCGCCTCGAAGAGGTTGGAGAAATGGCGGGAAGCCTGCGCCGATTCCTCGGGTTCTGTTTCGCCCTGGTAAACCCTGAAATATTTCGTCGAGACCTTTTGCTCACGCACCGCGCGCACGCGGCTCCGAAACAGGATGCCGAGCACAGTCGCCGTGACCAGCACCATCGCGAACATCGGATATACGAGGCTGAATGCGCCCATGTCTGATCTCCCTTTGGCCTGCCAAGTCAGACAATAGCGGCAATCAGGGCGTCCTGGAATGCCGGCGCACGATCGCACTCAGGTGCGGCGGTATCACCCGATCTTCGGTGGTACGTTCGCATTCAGCCGAAACAGGTTGTTCGGATCGTACTTCGCATTGAAGGCGACCAGGCGCTCGAAGTTGGCGCCGTAATTCTCGCGCATCTTCGCCGTGCTTTCTTCGATGCCGCCATCCTTGAGCTGCGTCAGCATGCCGCTCTTCAGATAGTAGTATTGGCCGGGCGCGAGCAACTCGTCTGCGCCGGCCTGTATGGCTTTGTAGGGCCTTGGCCCGATATCGTCACGCCGCGGTTTGCCGAATGTCCGCAGCTTCGTTAGCCACGCCTCGCCCTGGGCGTGATCGCCAGACCAGCAGGCTTCGAGTTCAACCACCGGACCCTCGGGCCCTGTGTACAGTTCCGGATCTAGATTGAGGACTTCGGGCGTGTCAAGGGCGATATCACGGTAAAAGCGCAGCACATCGCGTGCCTGAGACAGTGGCCAGGAGATGATGCCGCCAAGAATTGTCGGGTCCATGTCGTGCAACCGGTATTCGATTGCACTCACGACGCCGAAATTGCCGCCACCGCCGCGCAGACCCCAGTAGAGATCGGGATTCTCCTGGTCGTTCGCCCGGAGAAGGCGTCCGTCGGCGGTTACGAAGTCGAAAGAGACCGCATTGTCCCAGGCGAGCCCGAAACGTCGGCCCAAACGGCCGAGGCCGCCGCCGAGCGTGAGACCCGCAGCGCCCGTGTGCGAGCTGGTGCCTGCGGTTGTGGCCAGCCTGAAGGCCGCGCACTCATGGTCGAGCAGCCCCAGCAGTGCACCCGCCTCGACCTAGGCGCGCTTCGTTTCCGGATCGACCCGCACACCCTGCATCGGTTGCAGATCAATCATCAGTCCGCCGTCGCAGCTCGACTTGCCCGAGTAGCTGTAGCCGGCGCGCAGGCTCGCAGCAAAGGCTTCGACGGACGAACCTGGCAGCACGATCTCGCCGCCGGCAAGGCTTTTGGCCGGCACCTCGCCGATGTCCTTGAGCCCGGCGGCGAATCCGCGCAGCGGCAAGGTGGCAGCAAGCGCCAGACCCGAACCGACGAATTGACGTCTTTGCAAGATGTTTCCCGGTGTATATCGATCAGATGCCCACGTACCACGCCCAGCCGTTCTGCAGCGAACCAATTTTCCCGAGATCGTCGAACTCGTCCTTGACGACGATACGATCCAGATATTTCACGCTCTTGTACCCGAGCTGCGTTTCGACCCGCAGGCGCAGTGGCGCGCCATGTGCCAGCGGTAGTGCGCGCCCATTCATGCCATAGGCGAGGATGGTCTGCGGATGCAGTGCATCCAGCATGTCGATGCCCTCGGCGGTCTCGTCGTAGGCAAAGAAGTTTACGAACCGCGCCGATGGCAGAATGCCGGTGGCCTCAAGCACCGCGCGCAGCGGCACTCCGGTCCATTCGGCGATGGCGGACCAGCCCTCTTCGCAGGTGTGCTTGGTAATCTGCGTCCGTGACGCAAGCGCCCGCAGTTCCGCTAGTGAAAAGCTCGTGGGCCTCGCGACCTTGCCCTCGACCCGGAGGCGCCAGTCAGCAAAGGTTCCCGCCTGCAGCCGGTCAAAGCGCGCGCCACGCTCGGCGTTGTAGAGACCCTGATGCGGGTCGGCCGGGTTCGAGGTGCCAGTCGCAGGGGTCGAAGTGATGTCGTTGTGACTGTACTCTCGTACTAGCGAGCCCGCAGGCAACAGCGTGCGAAACGCCCGGTAGGTCAACAGATCACCCATCCTGAGCACGTTGCCGTAGGTTGGCGGCAGTGCTTTGGATGAACACCCGGCAAGCAGCAACCCACCGCCCGATGCCAGACCTGTGACCAGCTGGCGACGAGTCAGGATCTGCGGCCGGTTGTTCTTCACATCACTCTCCGATTGTCATGGCGCGCATCTGCCGGGCGAAGCCGCTCAGTACGACCATGACGATATGGACGATCAGGAATAGCACGAGTGCTGCAAATACGAAAAGGTGAATCGTCCGCGCGGATTGCGAACCGCCGAAGAAGTCCAGCAAACCTGGAAATGCCGCAGTTACCGCTGGCGACATTGTCAGCCCGGTCATCACCATGAGCGGCAGCGCGACCATGACTACGACACAGTAACTGAGCTTCTGCAGCAGGCCGTAGGGTGGACCGCCGGGCGTTTGTCGCAACGGCAGATGCAGATGCGAAGCGATATCCCGCCACAGCAGTCGGGGAGAGAGCTCCCGCAGTCGCGGAATGAGGTCACGCCACAGGTGTCCGCCTGCGAGTGCCGTGACCAGATAAATAGTGCTGCTAACGACCAGGAACCAGGCGGCAAGAAAATGCAGGCTCCGTCCCCAGCCGTTCTGGTTGAAAATATCGTAAGTGCGCACGGCGCTTACGACCGGATTTGCATTCGGGAAGAACGTCACAGGCGGCGCCCAGCCGCCATGATGGTAGTTGCGGCTGATCGGCAGTTCGAATAGCGCCGGCGTCAGATCATTCCCGGCCTTGCCCCAATACAGCCGCGGATGGACCATCAGGATCTCGAATCCGGAGAAGGCGAGGGTGAGCACGCTTGCCGCAAGGATCCAATGCGAGACTCGCACCCAGCGGCTGTGGCCCGCCACGGGGCGCATGGGCATTTCGCCAATTTCCACTGCCACCATCGCCTCCTGCCAGCAAGCGGTGACCACGAGCGAGCCGCGGTCCCGTGCGCTTTTCTTGCGCGGCCGTAATTTAGCGCCTGAAGCGCTCTCAAGTCCATGCCGGCAATTCCAGTCGAGCCGCCGGCTAACCGGGGAAAGGCGGCGCTAAGGTTGATCTTGCGGGCGCCGAGCGGACGGGTGGCCTCCAACGCTTCGCGGCACAGCAAGTAGCGGCTGGCGAAGTCGGAGATGGTCAGGGGATAGCGGCAAGGGATAGTGGTAGCGGCGATCGGCGAGCATGAACTCACCTTTGTAATCGGCGCTCCATGGACCGTTCGGTCGGCTGGGTGTGGATAAACCGGTGCCCTTGGCCTTGAAGGTGCTGCGGTGGCGTCCACGAGCAACCAGGCCGCGCGCCGATCCAGCACCGCGTGTACGGTGCCAATAGGCGGCAGTGTGATGACGCAGTGGCGATGTTGGGCGCTCCCCAGCTCCGCTACTTCTTCTTGAGCTGGACAATCAGCTCCTCGATCTGGAAGCGCAGGCGACTAGCCTGCCGATACGAGCGGCGTGATCGATCGGTGAGCCCGACCCGGCCGCAAACCGAGCCGAGGCCAGTCGGCGATCAAGGTCAAATTGACGTTTTAATGTGGGCTGCACACTATGTCACTAGGCCACCAGGGAAGCCCGCCGCACAACAAGAACTGGCGGGCACAGGCCAGTCGTGTGCCCAGGGCGGGGTTTCATGTTCTAGCCTGGCGCACTACCGATGAGACAACATACAAGAGGTGAACCATGCGCAGGGAAGCAATCGTGGCGGTTAGCCTGTTCCTCACACTGACTTTGGGCGGCTGCGGAAACCCGCCAACCACGCCGGAAGCAGTCAGGGACTGGCAGGTCTACGGATTGAAGTACGAACCAGCTATCGGCGACATCGATGACAAAACCAAACCCTCAATCATCAAATGGATCGAGGACACCTGCCATACGGACTCAGTGACCGATGTACAGATATTGCAACTGCCATCGCGCTTCTCGAGCGATCGGGGACCGTACACGTTGCAATATGTACCCGTGTGCTTGATCGGGGCCGCTCGCAAACCCCCTGAACAGCCGGCATTCAAGATCGTGACCGTGTGTACCTATGGCACGCTGGAGCT
>JAYUZE010000259.1:0-3060 GCA_043752035.1 Gammaproteobacteria bacterium | reverse complement strand
GGGTGCCCATCATTCCGAATGAGCGCTACGTGTGCAGCCGCAAGGACTACGAGTTCTTCGGCCGGCAGACGCGCGAGGCTCACAATCGCGAGGCCTACCTCGATTCCGTGCTACCCGTGGTCGAGGCCGGTCACTCGCCCGGCAGTGTGGTCGTGAATGCACAGCGCGGCGGATCGCGGGCGGTATTCATGAGCGATATGGTGCATCATCCCATCCAGCTGGTGAGGCCAGACATCCCGTTCTTCGCCGACGAAGATCCTAAGCACGCCTGCGCCACGCGGTGCGTCACTTCCGCTATGAATTTCTTTGAGGTGAAGAAATGCTGACTGACGACATGAAGCGCGGCCTGCAGCTGCGATCGGAAATCACTGCCGGCGGCGAGCTGCGGCTCTCGCTGGTCGAAATCGCCACTCCCGATCCGGGCGCCGATGAAGTAGTGGTGCGCATCGAGGCGACGCCGATCAACCCCTCCGACATCGGACTGCTGTTGGGCGCTGCCGACATGAGTACCGTGCGCGCCTCCGGAAGCGCGGCTCAGCTCGTGATCAGCGCCACTGTGCCGCCACGCCACATGAAGAGCATGGCCGGTCGGCTCGATCAATCGCTGCCGGCAGGCATTGAGGGCGCCGGCGTGGTGGTGGCGGCGGGCTCCTCGGAGGCGGCACAGGCACTGCTGGGCCAGACCGTGGCCGCACTGGGCGGGGCGATGTATACGCAGTATCGTTGCCTCAAGTTGGATCAATGCCTGCTGCTGCCGCCCGGCACGACACCGGCCGAGGGTGCCTCATGTTTCGTGAACCCCCTCACGGCGCTGTGCATGATCGAGACCATGCGCCGCGAAGGCCACACGGCGCTGGTACATACCGCGGCGGCTTCCAACCTGGGCCAGATGCTCCAGCGCGTATGCCTGAAGAACGGCACCAAGCTGGTGAATATCGTACGCAACAGCGAACAGCAGGAGTTGTTGCGCACGATGGGCGCAACCTGGATATGCAACTCGAGCTCGCCCGACTTCGTGGACGAGCTGACGCAGGTGCTGACCGAGACCGCTGCGACGATTGCCTTCGATGCCATAGGCGGTGGCAGGCTCGCCGGCCAGATACTCAATTGCATGGAGGCCGCGTTGATCCGCAATGCTGTGGAGACCGGCCGCTACGGCACCACGGTGCACAAGCAGGTTTATGTCTACGGCTCACTGGATAGCGCGCCGACAGAAATCAGCCGCGGCTTTGGCATGAGCTGGGGCGTGGGCGGGTGGCTGATTTTCCCTTTTCTGCAGCGCATCGGCAAGGTGAAGACGCAGCAGTTCAAGCAGCGCATCGCCTTGGAACTCAGAAGCACTTTCGCGAGCCACTACACCCGCGAGGTATCGCTCGCGGGTGCGCTGCAGCCCGCAGCTTTGGCCGAGTACGGCCGCCGTTCCACCGGCGCCAAATACCTGATCAACCCCAGCCTGAATTAGCCTTCCGGCGTCAGTCGCAGGCGACTGGCGTCTGCGCTCAGGCCGAGGCCGCAGCCTTGGCCTTCGCGACCTCGGCGATGACCTCGTCCGCCACCATGCGCGGTACCGGGTCATAGTGCGAGAACTCCATCGTGTACGAGGCGCGGCCGCTGGTCATGCTGCGCAGCTGACCGATGTAGCCGAACATCTCCGAGAGCGGCACCAGTGCCACCACGGCAATGTTGGTGCCGCGTTCGAGCTGTTCCTGGATCGTGCCGCGGCGGCGGTTCATATCGCCGATCACATCGCCCAGGTTGTCGCCCGGCGTCACGGTCTCGACCCGCATCACCGGCTCGAGCAGGATCGGCTGGGCGCGGCGTAGCGCCTCGCGGAACGCGGCCTTGGCGGCGATTTCGAAGGTCAGCGCGTTGGAATCAACATCGTGATAGCTGCCGTCGGTGAGTGTCGCGCGGAAATCCACCGTGGGGTAGTGCGCCAGCACGCCGTCTTCCTTCTGCATCTTCAGGCCTTTCTCAACCGCTGGCACGAACTCCTTCGGCACCGAGCCACCCTTGGTGGCATCGACAAACTCGAAACCCGCGCTGCGCTCCAGCGGTTCGAAAATGATCCACACTTCAGCGAACTGGCCTGAACCGCCGGTCTGCTTCTTGTGCGTGTAATGTTCCTCGACCTTCTTGGTGAAGGTCTCGCGGTAGGCAACCTGCGGCTCGCCCATGATGCCTTCAACATTGAACTCGGTGCGCATGCGATCGAGCGTGACTTCGAGATGCAGTTCGCCCATGCCGCGCAGGATCGTCTGCCCGGTCTCGCGATCGGTTTCCAGGTGCAGCGAGGGATCGGCGCGCACCATCTTGCCAAGCGCCGCGCCAAATTTCTCCTGTTCGGCCTTCAGTTTCGATTTCACCGAGACACTGATCACCGGGTCCGGGAAGCGCATGCGCTCCAGCACTACCGGATTCTCATCGTCACACAGCGTGTCACCGGTTTCGGTATCCGCCATGGACACCAGCGCCACGATGTCGCCGGCGCGCGCTTCCTCGATGGGATTGGCTTCCTTGGCGAACATCTCGACCATGCGGCCGATTTTCTCGCGCTTGCCGCGCGTGGAGTTCTGCACCGATGCGCCCTTGGTCAGCACGCCCGAATACACCCGGATGAAGGTGAGGGCGCCGTAGGCGTCGTTAATTACCTTGAAGGCCAGCGCCGAGAACGGCTCGTCGTCAGAGCACTTGCGCTCGCCGATCGGCGCGCCATCGGCATCGACGGTCTTGATCGACTCTACGTCGGTGGGTGCCGGCAGGTAATCGACCACGGCGTCGAGCACCTGCTGCACGCCCTTGTTCTTGTACGAAGAACCGCACAGCACCGGCGTGAACGCCGAAGTAATCGTGCCCTTGCGCACGGCCTCACGCAGGATGGTGGCCGAGGGCACAGTGCCGTTGGAAATATAGGCTTCCATGGCGGCATCGTTCTGCTCGAGGCAGGTGTCGACCAGCTCGGTGCGATACTTGTCGATCTCGCCCAGCAGCTTGCGATCGCTAGGCACCGTGATGTGCAGTTTGTCGGCGAGGTCGGCAGTGATGTCCAGGGTCTGCCAG
>JAYUZE010000258.1:0-7769 GCA_043752035.1 Gammaproteobacteria bacterium | reverse complement strand
GAGCGGCTGCTCTCGTTCCTCGACGATGAAATCGCCGAAGCGCTGTCGTATCACTTGCACGAACAGGGCTGCGTGATCCGCCACAACGAAAAATTCGCCGGCCTCGAAGCGCGCACCGATGATGTGGTACTGCAGCTCGAATCGGGGCGCCGCATCAAATCCGACCTGCTGTTGTGGGCCAACGGGCGCGTCGGCAACAGCGATGGCATGAATATCGAAGCCGCGGGCGTTACGCTTGCGGCGCGCGGCCAGATCATCATCAACGCGCACTACCAGACTTCACGAACGCACATTTACGCGGTCGGCGATCTGGCCGGTCCACCGGGCCTGGCGAGCGCCGGCTATGTGCAGGGCTGCCACGCCGTGCAACACCTGATGGATCCGGAACTTCCGGCGATGCGCCTGGATCTGGTGCCCAGCGGCATCTACACGCTGCCGGAAATTTCTTCGGTAGGACTGACCGAGCGCGAACTGCTGGCGCAGAAGATTCCCTACGAAGTCGGCCACACCAGCTTCAAGAGCCTGGCGCGCGCGCAGATGACGGACGAGAAAATCGGCATGCTGAAATTGCTGTTCCACACCGAGACGCTCAAGGTGCTCGGCGTGCACTGCTTCGGCGACGGCGCGGCGGAGATCGTGCACATCGGCCAGACGGTGATGGCCAGCAACGATCTGAACAACATGCGCTACTTCACCAATGCCACGTTCAACTACCCGACCATGGCCGAGGCCTATCGCACCGCCGCCTACAACGGCTTGAACCGCCTGACCTGATCAGGGTTCAGCGCGCGGGCGGCAGGTCCATCGAGGTGCCGGTGTAGCGGGTCCACTTCTGGGAGATGCCCAGCAAAGGGATGCCGATGTAACCACGCACCTTCAGCGAACCCGTGCCCAGCAGCTCGACCTGGCACTTGTAGTCCTTGCCCTTCTTTGGATCGTAGATCGTGCCACCCGACCAGTTGCCGTCGCCATCGTATTTCATGCCGCGCAGGATCACCTGGCCGCGCAAGACCAGCTTGCGGCGCGCGGGGTCCGGGTTCTTCTCATCGGTGAGGCCGGGATGATTGCCACCGACGATGCGCCCTTCCAGCCGGCCATCGCTGGCCACGGTGACCTGGATGATGCCGTCCTTGGGTTCGGTGAGCCAGTTGCCCGCCACCTGTGCGAACTTTTCGTCGGCCGCCCAGGCGTTGGCGCCCAAAGCTGCAGCGCCCAGCAGCAAAACCGTAGCCACACGCAATGAAATGTCCATGATTCCCCTCCTGAGTTGCTGCCGTAGGTTGCGGCAGTTCGTTAGCGGCCAAAATCCTTGTCGCTTGCCTCTACCACCGGACCCGCGCCAGCGCTGCGCGCACGTGCCAGCGCTCGGCCCACGGCCTGCAGCAGCATCTCGGGCTGCTGCTTGGGTCCGGGGTTGATCATCGCGATACCCACGCTGATCGTCACGTATTTGTCGGGTAGCGAGCGCGGGTGATGTATGCGCTGATCGAGCACCCGCTGGACGATCGCCTGGGCGAAGCCCACGACTGCGGCCCGATCGGTGTTGCGCGCCAGCGCGCAGAGGGTGCCCCCATCCCAGCGCCCCACCAGATCCGATCCGCGACGAAAGGCAGCGCTGATCACGCCCGCGAGGCGGCGCAGGCAGGCATCGCCCGCGGGCCGGCCGAAGGTGTCGTTATAGGCCCCCAGCGCATCGAAATCGAACATCAGGAGCGTGAGTGTGCGCGTCTCGCGCTGGGCGCTCAACCAGTCGTGGCGCAGCAGCTCCTCGAAGTAGGCGCGCGCGCACAGGCCGGTGAGCCGATCCTCGCGCATCCAAGTGGGCAGGCCGCCGACCGTGCGCGCGCTGGTGGCGCGCTCGCGCTCGTTGACCGCGCGTGCGCGCTCGCCCACGTCGCGGTGAAAGCCCACGAAGTGGGTGATCGCGCCGCCGGCATCGCGCAGCGGGTCGATCAGCATCTCGTTCCAGAACTGCGTGCCGTCCTTGCGGTAGTTACGCAGCAGAATACGGGCGCTCTCGCCACGCTCGATCGCCTGGCGCACGCTGGCGCGCCCTTCCTGCTCGCGATCGCTCCCCTGCAACCGGCGCAGGTCGGTGCCCAGCAGTTCGCTGAGTGCAAAGCCTGTGAGGCGTTCGAAGGCAGCGTTCGCGTACACCAGCGGCTGTTCGCTCGCGCGCACTTCGCAGATCACGATACCCTCGGGGGCTGCATCGAGCACGCTGCGCAGGAACGGTACGGTCCATTCGCGGGGCACTGCCGATTCGCTCATGCGCGACCACCGTCGAATTGCAACGGCGCGGGTGCCAGGCAGCGCTGCAGTGCGGCCTGACAGGCGCGCCAGTGCTCGGAGGCCAGCAGCGCCGCGCGCTCCGGGTGCGCGCGCGGCCGCAGCCGCGCCAGGCGCAGATGCGCCGCCGCGTCCGGCGCCACCTTCAGGCCATCGAGCAGTGCGTGCACGGCGGCGCGCGCGTTGCATACCGGCAGCACGTCGCAGCCCGCATGCAGCGCGTACTGCGCACGTTCGCCGATATCGCCAAACTGCGCCGCCCCGGCCATCGACAGGTCGTCGGCGAACACCGTACCGCGAAAGCCCAGTTCGCCGCGCAACACCTCGGTTATCCAGCGGCGCGAAAGACTGGCTGGCAGCTCATCGACCTTCGGAAACAGCACGTGTGCCACCATGACCGCGGGCAAGCCGTTGTCGACCAGTCGGCGATAAGGCGTGAGGTCGGCTTCGAGATCCACCAGGGCGCGCCGATCGACTGGCAGTGCCAGGTGCGAATCGGCGACCACCGCGCCGTGTCCGGGAAAATGCTTGGCGGTGGCGGCCATGCCCGCATCGCGCATGCCATGCATGTAAGCCACGGCCAGCTCGGCCACCACGTCGGCGCGGCTGTGGAAGGCCCGATCGCCGATCACGCTCGAGAGGCCGTAGTCGAGATCGACGCAGGGCGCGAAGGAAAAATCGAGGCCGCAGGCCAGCAGTTCAGTAGCCATCAGCCAGCCGTGGCGGCGCGCCAGATCGAGGCCGGTGGCACTGGCCAGGTCGAACTGGTGCCCGAGCTGCCGCAGCGCCGGAAGCAGCGTAAACCCTGGCCGGAAGCGTTGCACCCGCCCGCCTTCCTGGTCGGCCGCCACCAGCAGCGCCGGGTGGCGCAGCGCATGAATGTCGGCTATCAGCTGCGTGAGCTGCGGCGGATCGGCGTAATTGCGTGTGAACAGGATCACACTGCCCACCAGCGGGTGCGCCAGCACCGCGCGGTCCTCGGCGCTCAATGAGTGGCCGGCGACATCGACCATCAGCGGCCCGAGACTCATGGATTTGGCACGCAACTGTGCGTTTGGCGGCCCGTCATCTCCGCATCATAGGCTTTTGGCGGTGCGGGTTTCTTTAACGGCTTCTCAAGGCGCATTGCCGGGGGCCTTAATTTTCAGCGCGCGGGGGCCAGCACTGCCACCGATTCCACATGCGCGGTCTGCGGGAACATGTCGGCGACGCCGGCTGCCAGCAGTTCGAAGCCATGGTTATGCACCAGCTCACCCAGGTCGCGCGCCAGGCTGCCCGGATGGCAGGATACATAGACCAGGCGCCGCGGCGCCAGGCGCGCCAGCGTGGGCAGGAGCTCACGGGCACCGATACGCGGCGGATCCAGCAACACATGCGTGTAGGGACCGCGCGCCCAGGCGGCCGCATCCACATCGGCACTGGCCAGGTTGGCACTGTGAAACACAGCATTGGCGATGCCGTTGGCAGCCGCGTTGTCGGCGGCGCGCGCGACCAGGCCCGCATCGCCCTCCACCCCGACCACGCTTGCCGCGCGCCGTGCCACTGCCAGCGTGAAATTACCCAGGCCGCAAAACAGGTCGAGCACGCGGGCATCGGCCTCGAGTTCCAGCAGCTCCACGACTCGCCTCACCAGCGAGCGGTTGAGCTCGGCATTGACCTGGATGAAATCACTGGGCAGGAATTTCAGGCGCAGGTTGAAATCCGGCAGTGCGTAGTGGAGCTGTGCCGCCGGCTCGCGCAGCGGCTGCACGGTGTGCAGCCCGCCGCTCTGCAGGTACAGGCGCAGGTTGTGCCGCGCCTCGAAATCGAGCAGCAACTGGCGATCCTCGCTGCTGGGCGCATCGAGCACCCGCAGCACCAGCACCGTGCAATCATCGGCCACCGACACTTCGACCTGCGGCACACGCTCACGTATCGACAGCGCCGTGAGCAGCACACTCAAGGGTTCGAGCAGGTTGTCGACCGGTGTGCTCAGCACCTCGCAGTGGCGCAGCTCTGCCACATGAGAAGACAGGCGTTCGCGAAAACCCACCATCGAGCGCTCGCGCGCACGCACATAACGCGCACCGAGCCGCGCGCGCCGCCGGTATTGCCATTGCGGACCCGTCAGCGGCGTCAGCCACTCGCGCGCTGTCACCTTGCCGAGGCGCTCAAGCGCGGCGCGCAACTGCTGCTGCTTGATCTCGAGCTGCGCGGCGCCGTCGAGGTGCTGCAAAGCGCAGCCACCGCAGACACCGAAGTGCGCGCAGCGCGGCGTAACGCGCGCCGCGGCGGGTTCCAGCACCGCATCGAGTTCGGCATCGTCGTATTGACTGTGCGCACGGCGGCGCACGAAACGCACCAACTCACCGGGCAAGGCGCCGGCCACGAAGGCCGTCCTGCCACTGTGCACCACGCCGGCGCCCGCGTGGTTGAGCGATTCGACTCGGCCGGTCTCGGGCTCGGCGGAAGGTCGCCGCCTCAACCCAGCGCCTCCCAGGCCTGCAGGAACTGCCCGTGGTGTGGTGCGCTACTGGCGCGCAGCAGCGCGCGCAACCGCTCCAGCTCCTCGTCGTGGGCAGCCTGATCGAGCCGGCCGCGAAACTGTTCGAAGCGCAGCAGTATCAGATAGGTGTTGAGTACGTCGGTCTCGCAGTAATCACGCACCGCCGCGAGCTTGCCGGCCTGCACCGCGTCCCAGACCTGCGCGCCGGAAAATCCCAGCTTGCCAGGCAGACCCAACAGCATAGCCATGTCGGCCAGCGAAGCGCGCGCGCGACCCTGAAAACTCGAGATCACATCCATCAGGTCCAGGTGCCGCCAGTGATAACGGCTCAGGTAATTGTTGTAGCGGAAGCTCGAGTCGGCATCGCCGGTTTCCCAGTAACGCGGCGCGCTGACGCCGGCCTTGAGCGCGCGATAGTGCAGCACCGGCATATCAAAGCCGCTGCCATTCCAGGACACCAGATCAGGCGTGTATTTGTCGATGCCCTCGAAGAAGCGCGTGATCAGCTCGGCCTCGGTGGATTGCAGGTCGCCCAGGCTCCACACCTTGAGCTGCTCGCGGGTGCGTAGCACGCAGGAGATCGCCACCACGCGATGCTGCTCGAGCGGCAGGAAATCGCCACCGCTTTCCTGGCGGTGCACGGCGTACATAGCCTTGGCGACCTGCGCATCGCTCAGGCCCTCGAGATTGTACAGGCGCCGTCCGAGTTCGACGTCGGGCACGGTTTCAATATCGAACACCAGGCGGGTCATATTGCAGATTCCTTCATCAGTACCGCGACGGCGACGATCAGGCCCGCCTCGTCGGTGAGTGTCACGTGGCCATCGCCCACGCCGAGCTTGCGGCGCAGCAGCTCGCCGCGTTCCGAGTAGATGACTTCGGGCTTGCCCCAGGCGTTCTGCTCGACGCCGATATCGCGGATCCACATGCCATGCGCAAAGCCGGTGCCCAGCGCCTTTACCAGCGCCTCCTTAGCCGCAAAGCGCATGGCGAGAAACCGTTCCGGACGCTGGGTTTTCGCCAGCTGCGCGTGCTCAGCCGGCAACAGCAGGTGATTCACGAAACGCGCGCCGAAGCGCTTCCAGGCCGCGGTGATGCGCGCCTGCTCGAGTACGTCGACGCCGATGCCGTAGATCATCGCCGGCTTCAGCTACGGGCGCTCTGCAGCAGCGCGATCATGTCGCGCACCGCCGCGGGCAGACCGGTGAAGATCGCCTGCGCAATGATTGCGTGGCCGATATTCAGTTCAGTGATCTCGGCGATCGCCGCCACGGCCTGCACGTTGCGGTAGTTGAGGCCGTGGCCCGCGTGCACGAGCAGCCGGCGCTGCACCGCGTAGCGCGCTGCGGCACGCAGCCTCTCCAGCTCATGGGCCTGCGCCGCACCGCTGGCCCCGGCATACTCGCCGGTGTGCAGCTCGACCACTGCCGCAGCACATTCGCCGGCCGCGTCGATCTGCGCCGGCTCCGGGTCGATGAACAGTGCCACGCGTACCCCCGCGGCATTCAGCCGTTCACAGCCGCGTCGCACTGCAACCTGCGCGGCGCACACGTCGAGACCGCCTTCGGTGGTCAGCTCGGCGCGTCGCTCCGGCACCAGGCAGCAGTCGGCGGGCCGCACGTCACAGGCCAGCGCCAGCATTGGCTCGGTGTTGGCCATTTCCAGGTTCATGCGCGTGGCCAGCAAGCCGCGCAGCGCACGCACGTCGCGTTCCTGGATATGGCGCCGGTCTTCGCGCAAGTGCAGCGTGATGTTGTCGGCGCCCGCCTGTTCGGCCAGCACCGCGGCATGCACGGGGTCGGGATACGGCGTGCCGCGCTGCTGGCGAAGCGTGGCCACATGATCGATGTTCACACCCAGCTCTATCCGCCCGTTCATGCGTGCGCACCCCTGATCCTGGCAACCGCCCGCGCCACCACGCGGGTCTTGAGTTCACGGCCCTCGAGACAATGATCGAGTGCTGCGCGCAGCAGCCCGCGCGCGGCGCGCTGCTGTTGTGGCTCGGTCGGCAACTCGCCGTCGGCCAGCATCAACAGCAGATGCCCGGGCAGCAGGTGGCCCTCAGCCGCTTCGCGATCATCGCGCGCCGCCTGCCGGCGCACGCCCGCGCCTGCAGTGAAATGATAATACGCCTCTGCGCGCACCGCGCTGCCATCGCCGCAGTCGCGCCCCAGCTCGACACCGAACCCGAGCAATTCGAGCAGCCGCAATTCGAATTGGCGCAGCACGCTCTCGAGCGGCGCGCCGGCACGCAGCTGCGCCAGCGTGGCGCAGTACTGGACATAGAGCTGTAGATGCGGGTCGTGCGCCACGGTGAGCTTGAGTAGCAGTTCGTTCAGGTACCAGGCACTGAGCAGCGCCTGTGGTGCCAGGCTTTCCGGCGGCACGCCATCGTTCTCGGCGCCGGTGAGTGATGGCGCCTCGCCGCGACCGCTCCATGAGAGCAACAACGGCCGGAACGGCTGCAGGCCGGAGAAGCGCGTACGCGGTCCGCGCGCAGCGCGCGCGAAAGCGCTGAGCCGCCCATGCTCGGCCGTGAACAACTCGACGATCAGGCTGGTGTCGCGCCACGGCCGCTGGTGCAGCAGGTAGCCACTGGTCAGTTCCACGCGCGCGCCGCTGCGGCTCATTCGAGCTCCAGCTGTTGCAGCGCGCGGGCGTCGTCGGCCCAGTTTTCACGCACCTTCACGAACAGCGTGAGGTGATGACGGCGAGCGAAGATGTGGTTAAGTTCCATGCGTGCGCTGCGGCCGATACGCTTGAGACGCTCGCCGCCGGCGCCGATGACGATGGGCTTCTGCCCGGCGCGATCGACCCAGATCAGCGCGCTCACCTCGCAGCGTCCGTCGGGCGTCGTGGTCAGGCTCTCGACCTCGACCGCAATGCCATAGGGCAATTCTTCGACCAGCTCGAGTGTCAGCTTCTCGCGGATACACTCGGCGATGCGAAATTTCTCGCTGCGATCGGTCACCTGCCCGGCTGGAAACATGCGCTC
>JAYUZE010000257.1:0-10445 GCA_043752035.1 Gammaproteobacteria bacterium | reverse complement strand
TTCGCCCATACGACCCATCAGGCAATGGTGGATGCGCAGTTCGACTTCGCCGCAGATGTGCAGCGGGCTGCCCAGGAACCGATCGAGCGTATTGGTGATCGTACCCTCGGAGGAATTCTCGACCGCGACCACACCAAAATCGGCATTGCCGGCCTCGACCTCGTGAAACACTTCATCGCTGCTGGTCAGCGCGAGCGCGCGCACCGAATGGCCGAACTGTTTGTAGACGGCGGCCTGTGTGTAGGTGCCCTCGGGCCCGAGAAAGGCCACCTTGAGCGGTTCCTGCTGGGCCAGGCAGGCCGACATGATCTCGCGAAACAGCCGTACGATCTCGGCATCACGCAGCGGACCGTGATTGCGCTCGAGCGCCTGACGCAACACCTGCGCTTCGCGCTCGGGCCGGTAGAAATCGACCGTGTGACCGTCAGCGTGCTTGGAGATGCCGACCTGCTGCGCGAGGCGCGCGCGCCGGTTGAGCAGTTCGTGCAGCTGCGTATCGAGTGCGTCGATTTCCTCGCGGATCGCCGACAGGGGCGCGCTGGCGGGTTTGCTGCTGCGACGCTTGGCCATGGGCTACCTCACCTGACGAGGCTTCACTGGCGCACGATGCGCGCCGAGAGTACACCGCCGATCTGTTTGATACGCCCGATCAGCGCCTCGTCGATTACCCCGTCGGCATCGATCAGCGTGTAGGCGTATTCGCCACGCGATTTGTTCAGCAGATCGGCAATATTGATGCTGGCGCTGGCCAGGCAGGTGGAGATCTGGCCGACCATGTTGGGTACGTTGCTGTTGGCGATGGCAATGCGCATCGTGCCGGGGATGCGCGGCAGAATCGCTTCAGGAAAGTTCACCGAGTTGCGCAAGTTGCCGTTCTCGAGGAAATCGCGCAGCGTCTCGGCCGCCATCGCGGCGCAGTTGTCTTCAGCCTCCCCGGTCGATGCGCCCAGGTGCGGCAGGGTGATGGCGCGCGGATGATCCTTGAGCGCGTTGGTCGGAAAATCGCAGATGTAGGCGTGCAGGTGTCCGGCATCGAGTGCCGCTACCACCTCGGTCTCCGAGACGACCTGCGCGCGTGCGAAGTTCAGCACCACGCCGCCGGCGGGCATCAGCTTCAGGCGCGCGGCATTTACCAGCGCGCGGGTCTGATCGTTGAGCGGCACATGCACGCTGACCATGCTGGAGCGCGCAAACAGATCGTCGAGCGAGATCGCCTGCTCGACCGTGGCTGAGAGCTGCCAGGCGCGCTGCACGGTGATCTGCGGATCGAAGCCCAGCACCTTCATGCCCAGGGCCTGCGCGGTGTTGGCCACCTCAACACCGATGGCACCGAGGCCGATCACGCCCAGCGTACGTCCGGGCAATTCAAAGCCGACGAAATCCTTCTTGCCCTTCTCGACCGCGACGTCGAGCATCGCATCGTCGCCCTTGAGCGAGCGCGCATAGTTCCAAGCCTGGCAGATATTGCGCGCGGCCAGGAACAGCCCGGCCAGCACCAGTTCCTTCACAGCATTGGCGTTGGCGCCCGGTGCGTTGAACACCGGAATGCCACGGGCGCTCATCGCCGCCACCGGGATGTTGTTGGTGCCCGCACCGGCCCGCGCCACCGCCAGCAGCGTGTCGGGGATCGGCATCCTGTGCATGTCGGCCGAGCGCACCAGCACGCCGTGCGGATGCGAGAGTTCGGAGGCTATTTCATAACGGTCGCGCGGCAGGCGCTCCAGCCCGCGGATGCTGATGTTGTTCAGTGTCAGGATGCGATAGTCCATGGATCTTCAGCCGTGTTGCTGCGCGAATTCGCGCATGTAGTCGACCAGTGCCACCACCCCCTCATAGGGCATAGCGTTGTAAATGCTGGCACGCATGCCACCGACCGCGCGGTGACCCTTGAGCTGCACCATCTGGCGCGCCGCCGCGCCCTTGAGGAACTCGGCGTCGAGCGCCGCGTCGCGCAGCGTAAAGGGCACGTTCATCAGCGAACGGTCGGCGCGCGCCACCTTGTTGCTGTAGAAACTATTGCCGTCGAGGTAGTCGTAGAGCACCGCCGCCTTGCGCTGGTTGTGCGCGGCCATCGCCGTGAGTCCGCCCTGCTGCTTGAGCCACTTGAATACCAGGCCGGCGATATAGATGCCATAGCTCGGCGGGGTGTTAAACATCGAATCGTTGTCGGCCTGCTGCTGGTAGTCGAAGGCCGAAGGCGTGAACGGGTGCGCGTGGCCGATCAGGTCCTCGCGCACGATGACGATGGTCAGGCCCGCCGGACCGATGTTCTTCTGTGCGCCGCCGTAGATCAGCCCGTAGCCGGCGACGTCGATCGGGCGCGACAGCAGATTGGACGACATATCAGCCACCAGCGGCACATCGCCGGTGTCAGGCGTGTAGTGATACTCCACGCCACCGATGGTCTCGTTGGCGCACATGTGTACGTAGGCCGCGCGCGGATCGAGCTGCCAGCGCTCGCGCGGCGGGATGCAGGTGAAATTCTCCGCAGCCGAGGTGGCTGCGACATTGACCTGACAGTACTTGCCGGCTTCCTTGATCGATTTCTTCGACCACTCGCCGCTGCAGATGTAGTCGGCGCCGCTGCGGCCGCGCACCATGTTCATCGGTACAATCGCGTTCTCGCCAATCGCGCCACCCTGCATGAACAGCACTTTGTAGTTGCCGGGAATGCCCAGCAGATCGCGCAGGTCGGCCTCGGCCTGGGCGTGGATGGCAATGAATTCCTTGCCGCGGTGACTCATTTCCATCACCGACATGCCGCTGCCATGCCAGTCAGTCATTTCATCGCGGGCCTGCTCCAGCACCGCCAGCGGCAAGGCCGCCGGGCCCGGGGAAAAATTGATTGCGCGCACGCCAGTCCTCACCAAGTCGATAGCCAGTCGCCAGGGAAGCCGGCGAGTCTAGCAGAGCAGCTCACGTCGGACTGGCACCATCGGCCTCGCCGGCAGCAGCCTCGTCATCGAGCTCACCGGCCTCGGTTCCATCCAGCGCCTCGACCCGCTCGATGCCGGTAAGCCTTTCTCCCTCGGCTAAACGAATCAGGCGCACGCCCTGCGTGTTGCGGCCGACCACCGAAATATCGCGCACCGGCGTGCGCACCAGCGTGCCTGTAGA
Source organism: Gammaproteobacteria bacterium (assembly GCA_043752035.1). Lineage (GTDB taxonomy): Bacteria > Pseudomonadota > Gammaproteobacteria > Steroidobacterales > Steroidobacteraceae > FEN-1191. The sequence continues at coordinate 7,328 of JAYUZE010000257.1, read as the reverse complement.
ACTGATCAGCATAAGCTCATGGCCGGCTTCGACCTGGAGTGCGGCCACCGTGGCGCCATTGCGCTCGCTGGTCTGCAGCGCGATCACGCCTTGCCCGCCGCGATTATGACTGGGGAAATCTCCCAGCGGCGTGAGCTTGCCGTAACCGTTCTCGGAGGCGGTGAGAATATGCCCTTCGCCAAGCGCGATCAGCGCGATCAGCTGCTGGTCGACGGCCAGGCGTACGCCGCGCACGCCGGTGGCATCGCGACCCATCGCCCGCACTTCGGCTTCATGAAAGCGGATCGCCTTGCCACCGCTGGTGCATAGCAGGATCTCGCGATGTCCGTCGGTGAGCGCCACGCCTACCAGGCGGTCGTCGTCACGCAGATCGACACCGATGATGCCCGAGGCGCGCGGCCGCGAGAACGCCGCCAGCGGCGTCTTCTTCACGGTGCCCAGGCTCGTGGCCATGAACACGAAATGCTGCTCGTCGAACTGCTTGACCGGCAGCAGCGCGTTGATCTTCTCGCCAGCTTCGAGCGGCAGCAGGTTGACGATCGGCTTGCCGCGCGAACCGCGCCCGGCCTGCGGCAGTTCGAACACGCGCAGCCAGTACACTTTGCCGCGATTCGAGAAGCACAGCAATGTATCGTGCGTGTGGGCAATGAAAAACTTCTCGATGAAGTCGGCATCTTTCACCGCGGTCGCCGACTTGCCGCGCCCGCCGCGGCGCTGTGCCTGGTAGTCGGACACCGGCTGCGCCTTGGCATAGCCGGCGTGCGAGAGCGTAACGACCACGTCCTGCGGCTCGATCAGGTCTTCAGTCGAGAGGTTCAGGTGATCGAGGCTGATCTCGGTGCGGCGCGCATCGCCATAGGCGTCACGGATCTCGACGATTTCGCCGCGGATCACCGCGCGCAAGCGCTCGGGGCTGACGAGGATTTCGCCGAGGTCGATCACGCGCTCGAGCAGCTCACGGTATTCGCTGACGATCTTCTCCTGCTCGAGACCGGTGAGCCGGTGCAGGCGCATGTCGAGAATCGCCTGGGCCTGCACTTCGCTCAGAGTGTAGCCGCGCGCACTGAGGCCGAACTCTGCTGCTAGGCCATCGGGGCGGGTCGCGAGCGCGCCGGCGCGCTCGAGCATCGTCGCTACCACGCCCGGCAGCCAGTGGCGCGCCATCAGCGCACTGCGCGCGGCCAGCGGATTGGCTGCCGCCTTGATCAGCGCAATGATCGCATCGATATTGGCAAGCGCGACGCCCAGGCCTTCGAGCACGTGGGCACGCTCGCGCGCCTTGCGCAGCTCGTAGATGGTGCGGCGGGTAACCACTTCACGCCGATGCCGCAGGAAGGCCTCGAGCATCTCGCGCAAGCCCATGAGCCGCGGCTGGCCTTCGACCAGCGCCACCATGTTGATGCCGAACACAGTTTCCATCGGCGTCTGCGCATAGAGATTGTTGAGCACGATCTCGGCCACTTCGCCGCGCCGCAGCTCGATCACGATGCGCATGCCATCCTTGTCGGATTCATCGCGCAGGCCATCGCCGGCGATGCCATCGAGCAGCTTCTCGCGCACCAGATCGGCAATACGCTCGATCAGGCGTGCCTTGTTGACCTGGTAGGGCAGCTCGGTGACCACGATCGCCTGGCGACCGCTGCGGCCGTCGATCTCCTCGATCGTGGCGCGGGCGCGCACCGAGAGGCGGCCGCGCCCGGTCTTATAGGCAGTGGCGATTTCGGTAGCGCCGTTGATGATGCCGCCGGTGGGAAAATCAGGACCCGGCACATGTTGCATCAGCCCGGCGAGCGTGATGCCCGGATCGTCGAGCAGCGCCAGGCAGGCAGTAGTCACTTCAGTGAGATTGTGCGGCGGTATGTTGGTGGCCATGCCCACCGCAATGCCGGAGGAGCCGTTGACCAGCAGGTTCGGCACGCGGGTGGGCAGCACCGCCGGTTCGCGCTCGGACTCGTCGTAGTTGGCGACGAAGTCGACCGTCTCGCTGTCGAGATCGGCCAGCAGCTCGTGCGCAATCTTCTTCATGCGCACTTCGGTGTAACGCATCGCGGCCGGCGAATCGCCATCGACCGAGCCAAAATTGCCCTGGCCGTCGACCAGCATGTAGCGCATCGAGAAGGGCTGGGCCATGCGCACCATGGTGTCGTAGACCGCAGTATCGCCGTGCGGGTGGTACTTGCCGATCACATCGCCGACCACGCGTGCCGACTTCTTGTAGGGTTTGTTGTACTCGTTGCCGAGTTCGCGCATGGCATAGAGCACGCGCCGATGCACTGGCTTGAGGCCGTCGCGCACATCCGGCAAGGCCCGGCCCACGATCACACTCATGGCATAGTCGAGATACGACTGGCGCATCTCGTCTTCCAGGTTGACCAGCAGTATTTCCCTCGCGATATCCGTCATGAATTAACCCTATTTTTAGCCGCGAAATTCTAACACAGGGCGCCACTTTCCGGCGGGCTAGTTATACTCTGCAACTCTGGCGGCAAGCGCCGATTTTCGTGAACAAAAAGCCATGTCAGCAGCCCCCAATGTAGATGCCGCCGAACTGCGCAAATTCGATGCGCTGGCGCATCAGTACTGGGATCCCGCGGGCTCGCTCCATACGCTGCACGCGATGAACAAGCCACGTACGGCCTACATCGCCGGGCGGACCAAGCTGGCGGCGGTGGCACTGGCCGACGTCGGCTGCGGCGGCGGCATGCTGGCGGAAGCCGCGGCGAAACTCGGCGCCGGAGTCACGGGCATCGATCTTTCAGAGGCCATGATCGAAGTGGCGCGATTGCATGCCAGCGAATCGGCGTTGACGATCGACTATCGCTGCACCTCGGCTGCCGCACTCGCGGCCGCTGCACCCGGCAGCTTCGATGTGGTGTGCTGCATGGAGCTGATCGAACATGTGCCGGAGCCTGCGACCTTGATGTTCGAGCTCGCAACACTGCTGCGCCCTGGTGGGGCGCTGTTCGTGTCGACGATCAATCGCTCGCTGCGCTCGTTCCTGGGTGCGATCGTCGCCGCGGAATATCTGCTCGCGCTGGTGCCGCGCGGCACCCACGAATATGCGCGGCTGCTACGCCCGGCGGAGCTGGCACGCGCGGCGCGCGCCGCCGGGCTCGAATTGTGCGATGTGCAGGGCCTGCATTACGATCCCTTGACGCGACACTGCCGCCTCGGCGGCCGCCCCGATATCAACTACATCGCGCATTTCGTGGCGCTTGCGGCGACAGCATGAGCGCGCGTGGTACGGCGCGCGCGGCACTGTTCGACCTGGACGGCACGCTGCTCGATACCGCACCTGACATGGCGGCAGCACTCAACCTGCTGCGCAGCGAAATGTCGGCCGCTCCCCTGCCCTTTGAACTGGTGCGCCCGCAGGTGTCCAACGGCGCGATCGCGATGATTCGCACGGCCTTTCCGCAAGCGGCTGGCGCTGAGTTCGAGCGGCTGCGGGTGCGCTTTCTCGATATCTATCGCGCCAACCTCGCGGTACACACCCAGCTGTTCCCGGGTTTCGCGTCCGTACTGCAAAGGCTCGAAGAGTGCAGGCTTCCCTGGGGCGTAGTCACCAACAAGGCGGCCTGGCTCACCGAACCTTTGCTGCAAGCCCTGGGCTTGCGTCAGCGAGCCGGCTGCGTGCTTAGCGGCGATACCCTGCCCGAACGCAAACCTCACCCGCGACCCTTGCTGGTAGCGGCCGAGCGACTGGGCGTAGCGGCGGTCGACTGCGTGTACGTTGGCGATGCGCTGCGCGATGTGCAGGCAGCGAACGGCGCCGGCATGTGTGCGTTAGGCGCCGAGTTTGGTTATCTGAATCCGCTCGACGAACCGCATCGCTGGCCGGTGGCCGGCTGGCTTAGTGCGCCTGCCGATCTGCTGCCGTGGCTCGATCTCAGCAGCGCGGCCAGTGCCGCAGCCCCGGGGGCGACCGCGTGAGCGGCGCACTGTGGTGGTTGCTGATGGCTGGCCTGATCGCGGGAGTGGGATTGTGTCTGCTGTGCGTGTGGCTGCTGACACAGCGGCAGCGCGCCGCGGCGCAGGCCATGGAAGCCCAGCTGGGCGCGAGTTTTGCGCAACTTGCGAACAGCGCCCTGCGTCACAACAGCGATCATTTCCTGACGCTGGCGCGCGAATCCTTCGCGCGCGAACAGGCCGCGCAGCAGAGCACGTTGCGCGAACGCGAGGTGGCGCTGGGACAGATGGTAGAACCGATCCGCAAGGCGCTGGAAAAAAGCGAACAGCAGCTGGCCGGAATGGAGCGCGAGCGTCGCGACGCTTTCACTTCACTGCGCACCCAGATCGAGCAGCTGACGCTGGGCCAGGGCGCATTGCAGCGCGAGACCCGCAATCTGGTCGGCGCACTGCGCCGCCCTGAGGTACGCGGCCGCTGGGGCGAGCTCACGCTGCGCCGCGTGGTCGAGCTCTCGGGCATGTCTGAGCATTGCGATTTCACCGAACAGGCCAGCGTCAGCACCGACGCTGGCGTGCAACGACCCGACCTGATCGTGCACATGAGCGACGGCCGCGATCTGGTTGTCGATGCCAAGACACCGTTGGATGCCTACCTCGACGCCACTGAAGCCCAGAGCGATGAGGCGCGGGCCGCGGCGCTGGCTCGTCATGCGCAGCAGGTCGAGGCGCGCGTGCGCGAACTCGCCAGCAAGGCGTACTGGAACCAGTTCAAACGCAGTCCGGAGTTCGCGGTGCTGTTCCTGCCGGGCGATCAGTTCCTGAGTGCGGCGCTGGCCGAGCGGCCGGAACTGCTGGAAAACGCGATGCGCCAGAGCATCGTGATCACCACGCCCTCGACGCTGATGGCGCTGTTCAAGGCCGTCTCCTATGGCTGGCGCCAGGCCGTGGTCGCCGAGAACGCGGCCAAGATCCATGAGCTGGGCCAGGACCTGCATCGCCGCCTCGCGACCTTTGCCGGACATCTGGACCGCATCGGCCAACGCCTCGGTAGTGCAGTTGAAGCCTACAATAGCGCCGTAGGCTCGCTCGAGCGCCAGGTATTGCCGCAGGCACGGAAATTCACGGAACTTGGCGCCGTGGGCGGCGAGACCCTCGCCTCGCCCGAGCCGGTACAGCAGCTGGCGCGCAGTGCCATGCTGCACAAGGACGATCAGGTGCCCGAACCGGCTGCCAGCAACAGCGCCGAATTCACAGCGGACCCTGATGCGGAATCTTGAAGAAGCACGCCACTATCAGGCGCCGCCCGATGTGCTGCAGGGCCGGGTGATTGCCATTACCGGTGCTGGCGCCGGTATCGGTCGCGCGGTGGCGCTGGCTGCTGCGGGTCACGGCGCGCAGCTGGTACTGATCGGCCGCAACGTGCAGCGGCTCGAGGTCGTGCATGCTGAAATCATGGCGCTGCAGCGCGGCGAGGCCAGCATTGCGCCGCTCGATCTCGAGCGCGCGCTGGCGGGCGACTACGATGCGCTGGCGGCCGCACTGTTGCAGCGCTATGGAAGGCTCGACGGCCTGCTGCATAACGCCGCGCAGCTGGGCATGCTCGCGCCGATCGAACACGCGGATATGCAAAGCTGGTGTCGGGTGTTGCATGTGAACCTGACGGCCGCGTTCGCGCTGACGCAGGTGCTGTTGCCCGCACTGCGCACATCGCCGGAGGCTTCTTTGATCTTCACCACCAGCAACGTGGGACGACGCGGGCGCGCCAACTGGGGCGCCTATGCGGTATCAAAATTCGGTGTCGAAGGTCTGAGCCAGATTCTCGCCGAAGAAATGAGCGGCAGCAGCGTGCGCGTAAACGCCATCAATCCGGGCTCGACGCGTACCACCATGCGCCGGCAGGCCTACCCCGGCGAAAACGCCGAAGCGCTGCCTGCCCCTGCATCGATCGTGAATGCCTACCTGTGGCTGCTCGGACCCGCGAGTCGGGGCATCAATGGCCAAAGCCTGGATTGCCAGGCGCCACGCCGCCCGTAGCAACGCTGCCACCGCTTGCAACGCCGCCACCGGCCGTTGCGGCGCCCGTACTGCCAGCGGGAGTCGCGGGCGCCGGATTCAGCAGGGCTTCGGTTTCCTCATCGCTCAGTTCGCGCCAGCGGCCCCGGGCCAGCGAGCGCTCCAACGCCAGGCTGCCCAATCGCGTGCGCAGCAGGCGGCTCGAGGAAACACCCTGGCGTTCGAGCAGTTGCCGCAGATCGTTGCCGCTGACGCCCTGCGCCACGAGCTGATACCAGCGATTGCTCGCCTCACCGCCCGAAGCCACGAGGCTGTGGATTGGCAGCGCCACGCCACTGTCGAGCTGTCCCGCGAGTATGCCGGCCTGCTGGCTGTCGCTGAGTTCGCCGCGCACCCGCAGGCTGAACTCCACCTGCTGCGAGCGCACTGCCCGCTGCAGGCGCGCGGCCAGTGCGCCATCGGCACACAGCAGCTCGAGGCCGCCGTCAATCTGCGGCAGCGGGCTGACGCTGGTGAAACGCTTGCCGGCACTGGTCGGCAGGCGTGCGGCCAGCGATTCCGTGCCATCGGCCACCGGCAGCAGTGGCACGCCTGGTGAGCGATGACAGAGGAGCGCGGGCATGCGCCGCGGTGGCGGCTGGCGGATCAGTCGGCCATCCAGGCGCAGTTGGTCACCCGCCGAAACCCGATCGCCGATCGCGGCGAGGCGACCATTGATCGTCAGTCGTCCGGCACGAATCCACTGCTCGGCCTCGCGGCGCGAGGCCAGCCCAATCCGCGAGAGTACTTTCTGCAGGCGCTCCGGCTCCTGCTCGCTGGCCATGCGCGCGTCAGTCTGCCGGATCGGGGCCTGAAGCCACCATCCCCGGTGCTGCGGATACCTCGGGCGCATCGCCCGCCTCGTCATCGGGATCGGCCTCGTACTCGATGACCAGCGTCTCGGTGGCGACGACGCTCGCTGCGCTGTCATCCAGGCCCTCTTCGTTCAGGCCGACCGGCAGATTGAGCTGCGGCGTGATGGCTTCCAACCCGCGCAGCTCGGCCAGCGGCGGCAGTTCAGACAGTGTGCGCAGGCCGAAATAATCCAGAAACTCGCGCGTCGTGCCCAGCAGTTCGGGCCGGCCCGGCACTTCGCGATGACCGACCACGCGCACCCAGTTGCGCTCGAGCAGCGTGCGGATGATGTTGGGATTGACGGCCACTCCGCGCACCGCTTCGATCTCCGCGCGCGTAATCGGCTGCCGGTAGGCGATCAACGACAACGTCTCGAGCAGCGCGCGCGAATAGCGCTGCGGACGTTCCGGCCACAGCCGGGAAACTTCGCTGGCAAATTCGCGCCGCACCTGCACGCGCACGCCGCTGGCGGTTTCACGCAGTTCGATCGCCCGGCCGCTGTAATCCTGCTC
>JAYUZE010000256.1:0-5489 GCA_043752035.1 Gammaproteobacteria bacterium | reverse complement strand
ACGCGCGCGTGCATGTAAACTTCGAGAGCCAGGGCGCCAAGTGGCTGATGCTGAGCATGGCGCGGCTCGAACTCATGTAGCGGGTGCATCGATGAAAATCCTGATACTCGGCGCCGGCCAGGTCGGCCGCACCGCCGCCCACAACCTGGCGCGCGAGCCGGCCAACGAAGTCACTGTGGTCGATACCGACGAGCAGGTGCTGCGCGATTTGCAAGATCACATCGACATCCGCACGGTCGCCGGCAGCGCCTCCTACCCCTCGGTACTCGAAGCCGCGGGTATTGCCGATACCGACATCCTGATTGCGCTCACCAGCAGCGACGAGGTGAACATCGTCGCCTGCGAGATCGCCCACGCGCTGCATCGCACACCGACGCGCATCGCCCGCATCCGCGCCGCCGAATACACCAGCCGCCCACAACTGTTCTCGGAAGGCGCGTTGGCGGTGGACGTGTGGATCAGCCCTGAAGAGCTGGTCACCGAATACATCGCCCACCTGCTCGAGAACCCTGGCGCGATGCAGGTAGTCGATTTCGCCGACGGCCGCGTGCAGCTCGCCGGCGTGCAGGCACGCCGCGAAGGCCTGCTGGTCGGCAAGCCGCTGCGCCTGCTGCGCGAACACCTGCCCGGCACTGATGCTCGCGTGGCGGCGATCTTCCGCAACGATCGCCTGGTGGAAGCCGATGGCGAAACAATAATCGAGGAGAACGACGAGATCTTCTTCGTCGCCGCGCGCGATGACCTGCGCAAGATGCTGGCCGAGCTGCGCCGCAGTGAGCCGCCGGTGCGGCGCCTGGTCATCGCCGGTGGCGGCAATATCGGCCTGCGCCTCGCACGCCGCCTCGAGACTACCAACCAGGTCAAATTGATCGAACGCGATGCCCGCCGCGCCGCGCGCGCCGCCGAAATACTCCAGCATGCGATCGTGCTGCGCGGCGATGCCGCCGACGAGGAGCTCTTGATCGAGGAGAACATCGACGCCGCCGACGTGTTTGCCGCGCTCACCAACTCCGAGGAAGCCAACGTGATGTCGGCGATGCTCGCCAAGCGCCTCGGTGCACGACGCGTGATGGCGCTGGTGAACCGCCCCGCCTACGGCGAGCTCATGGAAGGCCGCAACATCGACGTCGTGATCTCGCCGCAGACGATCACCATCGGCTCCTTGCTGGCGCATGTGCGCCGCGGTGATGTGGTACGCGTGCATTCGGTGCGCCGCGGCGCCGCCGAGGCCATGGAGATGGTCGTACACGGCAATTCCGAGCGCTCACGCATCGTCGGGCGCCGGGTCGAGGATGTCGACCTGCCTGGCGGCGCCAGCATTGTCGCCATCGTCCGCGGCGAACAGGTGATCATGGCGCACCACGACACGCTGGTCGAAACCGAGGATCACGTGATCGTGTTCCTCAATGACCGCCGGCACGTGGCCGATATCGAACGGCTGTTCCAGTCCGAGACTTGAGCCACTGATGCGCGCACTGGCCAGCGTACTCCACCAGATCGGCAGCCTGCTGCTGGTGTTTTCGCTGTATTTCCTGCTGCCCACGCTGACCGCACTCTACTATGGCGAGCCCGCCGCGCTGCGCGCCTTCGTGGCCGGCGCCGCACTCAGCGCCGCTTGCGGCCTGCTGATCTACTTTGCCACGCTCCGCTATCGCAGCGAACTCAAGCCGCGCGACGGGTACTTGCTGGTCACACTCGCCTGGCTGACGGTGGCCTCGGTTGCTGCCGCACCGCTGCTAATGCTGCTGCCAGGCCTGTCGTTCACGCATGCGTTCTTCGAGAGCATGTCCGGCCTCTCGACCACCGGCGCCACGGTGCTCACCGGCATCGACCAGCTCCCGCACGCGGTGAATCTGTGGCGCCATGCACTGAGCTGGCTCGGTGGCCTCGGCATCATCGTAATGGCGATCGCGATACTGCCGCTGCTGGGCATCGGCGGCATGCAGATGTACCGCGCCGATGCGCCCGGCTCGATCAAAGACGCCAAGCTCGCCCCGCGCATCATGCAGACCGTGCGCCTGCTGTGGCTGGTGTATGGCGGCCTCACTGCGCTGTGCGCGCTGGCATTGCGCGCCGCCGGCATGCACTGGTTCGATGCGATCTGTCATGCCTTCTCGGCGATCTCGCTCGGCGCCTTCTCGACCCACGATGCCAACATCGGCTACTTCAACTCGCCGCTGATCGAGGCCACACTGGCCGTGTTCGCACTGATCGCCGCGATGAATTTCACCACGCATTTTCTCGCCGTGCGCAAGGGCGAGCCCGGCAGCTATGCCCGCGACCCCGAGGCCAAATGGCTGCTGGTGTGGATTGGCGCGAGCTGCATCGGCGTGTCGATTCATGTGTGGCTCCGCGGTGTGTACCCGAGTTACGTTTCGGCGTTCCGCTACGTGAGTTTCAACCTGATCTCGATGGCCACTGGCTCGGGCCTGCACACCGCCGACTTCAGCCGCTGGCCGGTGTTCGCACCGATGTGGATGCTGTTCCTGGGTTGCGTCTGCGCCAGCACCGGCTCCACCGGCGGCGGCATCAAGATGTTCCGTTCGCTGGTCCTGATCAAACAGTCACTGCGCGAGATGTTCACACTGGTGCACCCGCAGGCGGTAGCGCCGCTACGTATTTCTGGGCAGATCGTGCCCAACCGCGTGGTCTATTCAGTGCTGGCATTCATTTTTCTGTATTTCATGACCATCGTGGTGCTGACTTTCGCGCTGTTGATCTCGGGGCTCGATTTCATTTCGGCGTTCTCGGCGGTGGTCGCCTGCATTAATAATGCCGGGCCTGGCCTGAACCTGGTCGGCCCGGCCAGCAACTATGGCGTGCTGAACGACTTCCAGCTGTGGATGTGCACGATGGCAATGTTCTTGGGGCGCATTGAGATTTTTACGGTGATGGTGTTGTTTACGCCGACGTTCTGGCGGAAGTAGCCCTACGGCGGCTACTGGGAGAGAACATGCCTGCGTACTTTCATTGCGTTCGCCGCGTGGCCGCCGTCACCCTGCTCTACCTCTGCGTTGTGCCACAACTGTCGAGCGCGCGCGGTATCGAAGTCGGCAAGCCAGCTCCCGATTTCAAAGCCAAGACCTTTGACGGTCGCAACATCAGTCTGGCGGATTTCAAAGGCCACGTGCTGGTAATTAATCTGTGGGCCACGTGGTGCGGACCCTGCAGAGAGGAGCTGCCTCTGCTCAGCGCCTACCATAGAGCGCAAATGAGCAATGGGCTGGATGTGATCGCGCTGGCCACGGAAGATTCCGTGCCGATGGAAATGCTCAAACCATTGGCGGCGGTCTGCAGCTTCCCCTTTGTGCGCCGGATGCGCGGCGACTACGAAGTCATGGGCGGAGTGCCCACCAATTACGTGATCGACCGCAATGGCATCGTTCGTTATGCCAAGGCGGGGGGATTTACGCTGGACGGCCTCAACGCCATTCTGGTGCCGTTGCTCAACGAGAAAGTGGTGCAACCAGCCAATGCAGCTCCTTGATATGGAAGTCGTCAATTTACAAAGGTGACGGCCCAGGCTGTGGATCTGCACGGAGTCAGGTATCCGTACCTCTGCGAGTACGTCATCGTTGGCAGGGTATCGGGAAGCACCCCGGTCCACTGCCAAATGCCGGCCTTGAGCGGCTTCTGGCACGATTGCAGGATCAAAAGCTGCTGGGACGCGTGTGCACCTCCACCGTTCCCGACATCAGCTGGTCACTGCTCGCCGCTATCGTGACCTTTCCGCCCGAACCCGCGCGCGAACGCACGATCAGTAACGCCTGGCCGCTGAAGGCGTGGCGTTGATCGGCATGAAAAGGTTCGACGGTCGCGGCGTTGCCGTTGTCCACTGCGGCAATGGTCGCGGCGCCTGAGACTTTGAACTGAATCAGGTTATCCGCATCCGGCACCAGGTGGCCAGCGGCGTCTTCGATGCGCGCGGTGATGAAGGCGAGATCATCGCCATCGGCCGCGATGTCGACGCGATCGGTCTGCAGGTGAACGCGCGCGGCAGTGCCGGCAGTGTGCACTTCATCGCGCGCGACTTCCTGCCCGGCGCGGCGCGCAATCGCCAGCAACGTGCCTGGCGCGTAGGGCACCTGCCACATCAGGCGATAGGGCGAGGCGAAAGTACCTTTGTCGTTGACGTCGGGGCCCACGGGTATCACCACGGGCTCCGATCGTGTGCGCTTGGTGCCCAACGACTTGCCGTTCAGAAACAACTCCACTTCATCGGCATTGGAATACACCATCACCGGGATGGCTTGCCCGAGGCGCTCGGGCCAGTTCCAGTGCGGCAGCACATGTACCATCGGCGCCTGCGTCCACTGACTTTGGTAGAGGTAGTAGCGGTCCTTCGGGAATCCGGCCAGATCCACCATGCCGAAATACGAGCTGCGCGCCGGCCAGTCGTGGGAGTTGTCGGCTTTCCAGCCGAAGAACGGCGTGGGCTCGCCGATGTAATCGAAACCCGTCCAGACGAATTCGCCCAGCACTGCGGGCGATTGCTCCTGTGCGGCGAATTCCACGTCGGGGCAATAGGCCCAGAAGGGCGCGATCAGATCGTAGCTGCTGAGCTGCCGCGAAATGTGCTTCTCGTATTTTTCGAGCGGCAGGTGATAGACACCGCGTGAGCTCACGCAGGAGGCGGTCTCGGAGCCGTAGATGATCCAGCCGGGGTGGTCGTGCTGTATCTGCGCGTAATAATTGGGCGCGTAGTTGAATCCGGGGATATCGACCTCGTCGGCCAGCCCGTTGCGGATCGCGTCCTGCCAGTTATTGAAGGCCGAGGTGGTTGGGCGCGTCGGGTCTTCTTCGTGGAACAGCGCCGTCAACCGGTGCGCCTCCTGCTTTCCGGCCGGCTCACCCTGCTCCGGAATCTCGTTGCCGATGCTCCACATGATGATGCTGGGATGATTGCGATCGCGCCTCACCATGTCGCGCAGGTCGCGCTCCGACCAGGCGTCGTAGTATTTGTGATAGCCGTTGGTCACCTTGGCCACACGCCATTCGTCAAAGGATTCGTCGATCACCAGGAAACCCAGCCGATCGGCAAATTCCAGCAGCTCCGGCGAGGGCGGATTGTGGCTGGTGCGGATCGCATTCACGCCCGCCGCTTTCAGGATCTGCAGTTGCCGCTCGGTGGCTCGACGATTCACCGCAGCACCGAGCGCACCCAGGTCATGATGCAGGCAGACGCCATGCAGCCGCACGACCTGGCCGTTGAGTGACAGGCCGCGCTGCGCGTCTAAGGCGATCGAGCGGATGCCGAAAGGCGTGGTGTAGCGATCTGCCACCTGCCCGGCCACCACGATCTCGGACACCAGCATGTAGAGGTTCGGATGTTCGACATCCCACAGCGCCGGGTGCTCGACCTTCAGCGTAGCCGGCAGTGTGAGTAAGCCCTGCGCAGGCAGCAGTGCGGGCGCCAGATTCGACGCCACCACGGTGCCTTGCGCATCGACGACGCTGCTGCGCAGCTCGACTGCTTCGGGCGAGGCGCC
>JAYUZE010000255.1:0-3103 GCA_043752035.1 Gammaproteobacteria bacterium | reverse complement strand
GCGCTGCACGTCGTGGGTTCCGTGAGCCTGACACTGCTGGGCATAGCCACCATCGCGCTGTTACGCCGCAGCGCCTGAAGCTCAGCCGCACCTAAGGCTTGGGCTCGGATGCGGCCGGCACCTCGGCATAGGGCGGGGCGATCGCGTCGATGCGATCCAGGTCGAGCCGGGCATCCAATGTCACCGGCACACGCAGCGCCCGGGTGATCGGACTCGACTCCTTGGCGGCCAGCGCATGGTTGGCGAATTCACCCGCATCAAGATCGGGCACTGCCGCGCGTACTTCCAGATGAACGGCACCGATCGACCAGTGGCCTGCGACTTCAACGAAACTGACCGCCGCCTGGGTGCTGATGCGTGTAGGCGCCAGCCCCGCCAGGCTGAGTGCGGTGCACAGAGTCAGCGTAAAGCAGGAGGCGTGCGCCGCCGCCAGCAGCTCTTCGGGGCTGGTGCCCGGATTGGCCGTAAAACGGCTGGCGTACACATAGGGCACACGATCGAGTGCGCCACTGTGCGACATGATCGATCCGTCGCCGGTGCGCGCCGCGCCGAACCAGACTGTTGAGGCGGTACGTTTCACCGGCGCAGGATAGCAACAATTGCCGCTGCCCGGCAGTTGCTGCGGCCAGCGGAGCGCTGGAAACCTTGCCCTCAGCGACCGCAGCCGCAGGCACGGCCGCCGGTGCGAGCGCAGGTGCAGGCGCTAAGGCCGCGCTGCGCGGCCATCCGCGCCCGACAATACGCCGGCGATGCAGGAATTCATGCGCCGATTCGCCGAGGTTGGCATGGAGCCACTCGAGGCTGGGCCGCTGGCCTGAGTGAGGGGCACACTCAGACTAAGCGGCTGCAGCACGGTGCACAACCGCTCCGGGCGGCGCTAAGATGTCTCAAGCACAGGAGCACAATCATGGTGAAGTCAGTTTCCCGTCGTGCCGGCGGCCTGAAATCCAGAGTCACTGCGCAGCATTGGACCGCGCATCGAGATGCCGTGCGCATCGTGCCTCTGCACTATCCCAAGCCTGGCTACACGCTCGAGCAGCTCAATGCAGTACAGGCTGCAACCGCTGCGAACGACCTCTATGACGGCAAGCTGCACCTTGCGCCCGCCAATGCGCAGTTGAGTTACCGCGGCGGCCCGTTGTTGACGCGCCCGCAAGTGCAGGTCGTGTACTGGGGTGCGTCGTGGCAGTCATCGGCTTCGGCGCAGGCGCTGATGCGCGGGCTCGACCAGTTCTTCGGCGACATCCTGGTCAGCCCGCTGATGGACCAGTTAACCGAATACAGTGTCGGCTCGCGGCGCATGGGTCACGGCAAATTCCTTGGCAGCAGCGTGCGCAGTGACGCTGCACCACAAGGCAGCGTTACCGATGCCGCGGTGCGCAGTCAGCTGCAGAAATGGATCAGGGCCAGGGCAGTACCGAAGATCACGGCGCAATCGCTGTATTTCATTTTTCTGGAACCCGGCATCGTCTCCATCATGGGCGGCAGCCGTTCCTGCCAGAATTACTGCGGCTATCACAATGCAGTGGGCAAGGTGTATTACGCGCTGATGCCCTATCCCTCCTGCGCCGGATGCCTGGGCGGCATGCCGGTACTCGATGCGCTGACCGCCACGAGCTCGCACGAATTGTGCGAGGCGATCACCGACCCCGTGCCCGGCACCGGCTGGTATGACGACAACAATGGCGAGATCGGCGACATCTGCGCCTGGCAGTTTCGCAAACTCGGCGCACACACCGTACAGCTGGAATGGTCGAACGCGCAGCGGCGCTGTATCTGATCGCCGCGCCGCGCCGCGCCGCGCGTACGCGGCAGTGCGCCAGCGCAGGAATTGGTGGGCCGGGGTCACTACCATACGCGTTTTAAGTAATTGACTTAGAACAGCACATAGTCCAAGTCCTCAGCACGTACCCCTATTAATATCCCCGACCACGACATACCGCTCAAGGTAGGGGTGGCGGCACGAATTCCGTGCTGGTAGACAACCCGTAACTTGGAGCTTCGCTGCGGATTTGCTTACCGATGTGCAACTTCTCCCGAGTATCCTCGGGAAGCGCGGCCGCGTGCGATCCGATTTGCCAGCCAGTCCTGCACTTCGCCTTCGACCCACCCCACAGCGCGAGCTCCAATCTTTATCCTGCCCGGGAACCGTTCTCGGGTTTCCAGTTGATAGATCATCGAGCGACACAAACCAGTGACCTTGCACACTTGAGGTAAGTGCAAGACTTGAATTTTCCAGACGATGTCGCAGCGAGTCTATGACAGCGACAGACTTGAAGTCAGGTTTGTGCTAAGCGAGCAAAAATAACGAGCGTTATTGCCACTATCTGGATTAGCCAGCTGACGGACTCTGTGCGGGAGGTGGTATACCTGAATAGCCACCATCGCACGAGCGCCTACCAGTTCCGGATGGGGATCTACCGGACGGTCTGCACCAACGGATTGATCGTCCCTCGTGGTGCGCTTCCGGGCTGCTACGTCTCGCACCGCGGCAACGTGGTCGAGGTGTTGTGGCCGCCGCGCTCCAGGTGGCCGAGCAGTTTGAGAGCCTAGCCGTACAGGTCGAGCGGATGGAGCACCGCCGGATGTTCAAGAACGAGCATCTGGTGTTTGCTGGTCAGGCGCTGACGCTGCGGTTCCCAGATGCGGCGCAGGCCGGGCTGTGGGCAGTGAAGCTCGTAGGGCGCCGTCGCGTTCAGGACGCCGGGCACGACCTGTGGAGCGTGCTCAACATGGTCCAAGAGAACCCGGCGGTCTGGCTCGGTATTCGCCGCACGGACGCCTGACTCGGACGCGCCGGATTACCTCCATCCGGGAGGATGTACGCCTTAACGGTCGGCTGTGGGATCGGGCGTCGGAGGTGCTGGCGGCCTGACGGAAAGCGTCAAGACCTATTGGGGGAGGGGGTGCTTCGGCGCCTTCTCCCCCTTTTTTTCGTCGCCTGTGGGTGTGCCGTGGGCGGGACGCAGACGATGGGGCGGAGCGTGTAGCACAAGTGGTGCGCGAAAAGGTGTTGTGTTCCGGGGTGTTTTTGGGATGAAGGCAGGACAGCCATTCGGCGGCTGTTGTCACACGATCTGTCGCCATGACAGCAGATGCATTT
>JAYUZE010000254.1:0-8243 GCA_043752035.1 Gammaproteobacteria bacterium | reverse complement strand
AGCGAGGCCGCTGCGCCATAGCGCAGGTGCAGCTGTTCACGGATGTTGGCCAGGCCCAGGCCATGGCCGTGCTCCACGGAAAAGCCTACGCCGGTATCAATGACGGCCACGACCAGCAAGGAGTCGTCGACACGCGCGGCGATCGTGATGTTTCCACCGCGCGGGGCGGGCGCAATGCCGTGCTTGACCGCGTTTTCCAGCAAGGTGGCCAGGCCGTAGCGTGGAAAACTCATCTGCCGCAGCTCCTGGGTCACGTCGATCTGCCATGTGAGCATGCCATCCATGCGCAGCGCGCAGATGTCAAGATACGCTGCGGCAACCGCCAGCTCGCTGCCGAGCCGGCTGTTGATGTCAGCGGGCGAATTGAGACTGCTGTGCAGGAACTCACAAAAGCGCGACAGCAGTTTCTGTCCGAGCGCGGGACTGGAGCGCTGCAGTCGCCGGATCGTCGCCAGCGTGTTGAAGAGGAAATGCGGCTCGATCTGTCGCTGCAACGACTCGATGCGCAGGCGGCGCAGCAGACGCTCGGCGCGCAGCCGCCGCAGCTCGGTGGTATGGTGCAAGGCGGCGGCGGCATCGCAGCGCCGCCACAACCAGTTCATCGCGCAAGCGGCGCCCACAATGACCGACCACAACAGCACCCGACCGCTGATTCCCATGACATCGTTGCGATTGGCATCCGGATCCAGGGTTGCGAGCGCCAGTTCGCCGAGCAATGCACCGATCACGATGGCCGCGAACACCCGGGTGAAACCGCTGCCGTCGCGGCGGGCCGGCCGCGAACTTGCCGCAAACAGCGTCGCGGCGATGCAGGCCGTCGTCAGCAGGCGATCGCGGAAAACCAGCCACCAGCCCTGCAGGATCTGATCGCCATCGAAGTATTGCCATACGAACGGTTGCGCCAGAAACTGTGTGGACATGACCACTGCCAGCAATAGCGCGCCGGCCAGAAATAGCGCTGCCCGCCGCGGCGCGTTCAATGAGTTCATGCGCGTCGCACCCAGCATCGCTTGCAGTACCCCGGCCATGCGCGGCCATTGTGCGCGTGAATTCGCCAACCGCAAGCCGACTCGCGGCAGCGGAGGCTGGTGCGCACCCGGCCCGGCGAAGCCTGTCGGTCAAAAGCACAGCTTTGTCGACGGATTACCGCATTCGTCGCACGAACAGGGCAGTCATCGAAGCTCCATCGACAATCCCGGCCTGCATTCATGGAGGACCTCAACGATGGCACTGCCGAGAACGGCCTGGAGCTGGGCCTGCATCCTCGTGGCCGCAACGCAGTTCCTGCCCATCGCTGTCCATGCGCAGCAGTCCGCATTGCCGGATCAGCTGGCGGAGATCGTGGTCACGGCGCGCAAGCGGGCGGAGCCACTGCAATCGGTGCCGGTAGCCGTCTCGGTGCTGCGCGGCGATGAGCTGGCGCGGCGCGACCTACGCAGCGCAATTGACCTAACCGCCACCGTCCCCAATCTGCAGACGCCACTCAATCCGGTGCTGTTCAGCGCACCGACGTTCTTCATCCGTGGCGTCGGCCAGGGCGATCACAACTGGAATACCGAGAACGGCGTTGCGGTACTGGTCGACGACGTCTATCTGCAGTCCACGGCCGGGGCGTGGGTGGAGTTCATCGATCTCGAGCGCGTCGAGGTCTTGCGCGGACCACAGGGCACACTGTACGGCCGCAACTCCACCAGCGGCGCCATCAGGTTCGTGCCGCGCCAGGCCGATCCAGGCAACGCCTCGGGACAGGCGGAGTTGGCCTTTGGTTCGCACTCGCGCTTCGATGTTAAGGCGGGGCTTAACCTACCAATGGCCGCGGGCAGGGCGGCGATCCGCTTCGACGCATTTCGCAGTGCCGACGACGGCAACTACACGCGTGTCGACACATCCAATCGCGCTCTCGATGAGCGTATCAGCCGTCGCGAGCATATCGGCGGGCGCATCGCTTCCTTGTGGCGACCCAGCGATCCGCTCGAGTGCGAGTTGAATATTGATTGGGTGCGCCAGAACAACGGCATGCATTTGGTCACGCCCATCGTGCCGGCGGATCCAGTGGCCGGCGCCGATTTGAGCCAGCTGCTGTCCAAGCGTGGCATTGTCATTTTCGTGCCGCTCTACGGCGTGAATCGCGGCGCGCTCGAGCCGCTTACCATTGGCGGTGGCTCGGGACAGGACGGTGGTGGCGCCGTGTTCAAGACGACCTTCGACAGTGGCGCGGGCCGGCTGCGCTCCATCACGGCGTGGCGCCATTATGACGAGCATTTCATGAGTCAGCTCGGTGGACGCGGCACGCCGGCAACGCTGTTCGGCGTGACGCTGTACGGCAATGCCGACACTCGCTACGAGAAGGTCAGCCAGCTGACACAGGAGCTGCAGCTCACCAGCAGTCCGGCGGCGCGACTCGGCTACACCGCCGGCGTGTATTTCTTCCACGGTCGCTGGGCTGAATCGGAATATGGTGCCACTAACGGCGTTCCCGCCAATCTGTCGCCCTACCTGATGCCTGGCCAGACGCAATCGTTCGGTGGCTCCTACAACGACGTGGACCAGACCACCGACAGCGCGGCGCTCTACGCGAGCCTGGACTGGCATGTACGCCCGCAGCTCACCTGGTCGCTGGGCACACGTCAGACCTGGGATCGAAAGCAGCTGTACTTCAACACGCTGTATGAGGATCACCTGCATGTCTACCCCGGGTTCCCGCTGACAACCCGCCACAGCTGGAATCGCTTCACACCGCGCGTCGGCCTCGAGTGGCGGCCGGCGGATGCTGCCTTGCTGTATCTGAGCTATGCCCAGGGCTACAAGGCCGGCAACGTTGAAGGCGCCCGTTCGAGCATGGCAGCCACCGCGGGCCACTGGCTGGAGCCGGAGCTTGCCAGCAGCGTAGAAGCGGGACTCAAGGCCGACTGGCTGCGACACCGGCTGCGCACCAACGTCGCCGCATTTGTCAGCAACCACGCGGGCCGCACTGATCTGATCTCGCCGGATCTGGTGGCGACATCGGACGTCCGCTACCGCGGCCTCGAACTGGAAGTGGCCGCGAGAGTGCGTGCGGGCCTCGAGCTGACTGCCAACCTCGGTCTGCTGCAGGCGCAGTATCGGGCACTGTCGGCGAACCACCCCGCATTCGTGCCTGATCCCAGCGGCTATGCCCCGGGGCTCAATGCGCAGGCGCCGATGAGCCCGCGCTACACACTGAATGTCGGCGCCGTGCATATGGGCCGGCTGCGCAGTGGCCGCAGCATCAGCACCACGGCGTCGGTCCGTGCCGTCGGCAGGCACTACCACGCGCTGGGAGTCAGCAACTACGATTCCGAAATCGTGGCGCCCTATGCAGTGGTCGACGCCAGCACGACGCTCGCGATCAAATCCGATCGCCTGCAGCTGACGCTGGGCGCGCACAACCTGCTGAATCGCATCTACTACGCCAACGGACTGTTTGGCGCCATTCCCGAATTTGCCGGCCGCTACTACGCGGACGGCAGAACCGCATACCTGAGTTTAAAGTCCCGCTGGTAACGCCTGCGCACATGAGCGCTGCCGTTCCGCCACGGAATCAGGCCATCCATCCGCTATTCGCCCGCGTTGATCGCAAGCGCCGGCGCAGTGCCCAGCCTTGGGGTCTACTCGCCTTGATGCCGATTCGCGTGTTGACCCAATCACCCATCAAGGAGAATGCAATGATATCCGCTTACAGATCACATCGTACGGCTGCACTGGCGTGCGCCGTAGTGGGACTGCTCGCCGTGCTGGCGCCGCCGCGCGCGCTGGCGGTCACGGGTGCCGATAGCGTCGAGCGCTGGAACATGGCAATGACCGATTTCTCGGCCAGCCTGCCACCGCCAGGTCTACCGCCCTTCGTCGAGTCACGGGCCTACGCGATGACGCATATCGCCGTGCTCAATGCCGTGAAGCTGGCGTTGCGCTCGGGCGGCAGTCCGGGCATCAGTATCGATGCGGCAGTCGCGGCCGCTGCCCATGATGTGCTGGTCGTGGAATTCGGCAAGTTCGTTGGGCCGAATACGCCCTTCGATGCACGGTACGCGGCCGAGCTCAACGCGATACCCGGCGGCGCGGCCGAGAATCGCGGAGTCTCCATAGGCAAGGCGGCCGCCGCCGCGGTCCTGGCGGCTCGGGCTGACGAAGACGTGTTCGCGGCGATCAATGCGCCTTACACCTTTGGCACCAAGCCTGGCGACTTCCAGGTGACGCCGCCGACCAACATAGTGTCCGCCGCAGGGTGGTCACAACTGCGCACGTTTGGAGTAAAGAACTCCGCGCAATTTCGTGCGCCCAAGCCCTACGCCTCGCTGCAGTCGCTCGAGTACAGCATGGACGTGAACGAGATCAAGGTGCTGGGCGTGCTGGGCAGTGCCACGCGTACCTCCGACCAGACCGGCATTGCCTACTACTGGTATGAGAATTCATCCTTCGCCTGGAACCGGATAACGAACCAGCTGTCCGGCGGGATGTCACTGCTGCAGCACGCGCGGCTGTATGCGGTACTGAACGCGGCGCTCTCCGACGCCTACTCGACCTCGCTTGAGTCGAAGTTCTACTACAACTTCTGGCGGCCGCTGACGGCGATTCGCGTGGCCGATACCGACGGCAATGTACTGACGGTGAAAGATGCGAACTGGCTGCCGGCCCTCGTCACACCGCCCGTGCCCGACTATCCTTCCGCGCATGCGGCGGCCGGTGGCGCCGCTTCGGCGGTACTGGACGAGATGATCGGGCCCAACCGGCCGTTTCAGCACACCTCGACCACTGCGCCGATTGCGGGTCCCGATGCCACGCCGACCCGCAGCTTCAACAGCGCGTTCGAAGCCGCGCGCGAAAATGCCTATTCGCGCATGCTGGTCGGAATCCACTTCCGCCGCGCCTGTGTGGTGGGGTTGCAGCAGGGTCGCGAGGTTGGCCACTATGTGGTGGCGTCGTTCCAGGACGACTGAGTCACCAGTTGCAGGGCCCTGTGGCGGGTGGGGTCAACCCACCGCCACAGCGCTCTGCCGATGGATCAGGGGCCGGTGGCCACCGCGTCGATGACACGCTCGTGTTCAAAGAAGACCACGAACCCGGCGTAGTCCCAGCGCGTGATCGGTGGGGTGCCTACGGCCGCATGGCGATTGGCCGGCGCGCCGAACTTGGCTTCCACCGCGACCATGGTGATGCCGCGCGCGGGCCGTTCGACCGTCGAGGCGCGCACCATGACCTGATCGTCGACGACCACGGTCTCGGCCCGTGCCACGTTGCCTGTGATTGCGGCCAGGGCGCCGGCCAGTGCCAGCGACAGGCTTAACAGAGTGGATTTCATGGCCTGGCTCCTCCTCTAGCATCAGGCGGCGTAGTGGCCGCGATCCGTAAATCATAGCACCGGGCAGTGCGCTTCCCCCTCCCGGGAGTCCGGTCAGGTGGCGGAACTGTGATTTCCGTCCGCATCGGGCTCATGTTCTAATCGCCGCCCGATGTTTCAGCCGCTCTCCCTGTTCGTGGCGCTGCGCTACGTGCGCGCCCGTCAGCACAAGTTCTTCGTGTCCTTCATTACCTGGGTGTCGCTCGCTGGCGTCGCCCTGGGCGTGGCGGCCCTGATCGTGGTGCTGTCGGTCATGAACGGCTTCGAAGGCGAACTGCGCGATCGCCTGCTGGCCCTGAGTGCCCACGCGCGCGTGCTGGCCTCAGGGCCTGCCGACGCCGTCGATGGCAGCGTGCTGGCGCAGCGGCTGCGTGCACTCCCGGGTGTGATCGGCGTGGCCCCGTACATGGACCTTCAGGCCCTTGCCGTGCACCAGCCGGACATGCTGCCCCTGACACTGCGCGGCATAGACCCGCTGGCCGAGCGCCAGGTCACCGATATTCAGGCGCTGGTGGTGCGCGGCGAGCTGGCGGCGCTGACCCCGGGCTCGCAGGCGCTGATCCTCGGTGCGGCGCTCGCCGAGCAGCTAGGCGTGGGAGCCGGCGACAAGCTGACGATTCTCGTGCCGGTGGCCAGCGCGGATGCGCCGCCCGAGCCGCGCCTGCGCGAGTTCACCATAGCCGGCATTTTCGAGGCCGGCATCCAGGATCACGATGCCACGCTGGCCTTGGCCGCACTGGCCGATGTGCAGGCCTTTGCACCACAGGCGGTGGGTGCCAGCGGCCTGCGACTGCGATTTGCCGATGCGCTTAAAGCGCCCGACTACATGCCGGCAGTGCGCGCCGCCGCCGGCGTCGGCGTGCTGGTGCGCGACTGGACGCAGGATCACGCCAGCTACTTTCGCGCGATCCGTATTGAGAAAACCATGATGGCGCTGATCCTGCTGCTGATCGTGGCCGTGGCCGCGTTCAATATCGTGGCCATGCTGGTGATGGTGGTCACTGACAAGCGCACAGACATCGCCATCCTGCGCACGCTCGGTGCGACGCCGGGCAGTGTCCTGTGCGTGTTCATGATCCAGGGCCTGGTGATCGGCTGGATCGGCGTCGCTGCGGGCGTGGGCCTCGGCGTGCTGATCGCACGCCATGTCGATCGCATCGTGCCGCTGCTCGAGCGGCTGTTTCACTTTCACTTTCTCGACGCCGATGTCTACTACGAGACCAGCATCCCCTCGCTGCTGCACGGACGCGATGTGCTGTGGATCAGCCTCGCGGCACTGCTGCTGACGCTGGCGGCCACCATTTATCCGGCGCGGCGCGCGGCGGCCACGCCGCCGGCCGCGGCGCTGCGCTACGAGTAGGCACGAGCCCGTGGCGCGCAATATTCCCTACGAATGGCTGATCGGTACGCGCTATCTGCGCTCCACGCAGCGGCGCGGTTTCCTGTCGCTGATCTCGATCGTGTCGATGCTCGGGCTCGCGGTGGGCGTGGCAGTGCTGATCGTGGTGCTCTCGGTGATGAATGGTTTCGAGCGCGAGCTGCGCACGCGCATCCTGAGCGTAACCTCGCATGCCACGTTGATGGGGCTGCAGGGCACGCTCCCGGACTGGCGCAGCGCGCAGCGTATTGCGCAGGCGCAACCGGAGATTGTCGCCGCCGTGCCCTATATCGAAGCGCAGGCGATGCTGGTGCACGGCGCCGCCAGCGCTGCCAGCGCCGTCCGCGGCGTGCTGCCGGAACAGGAGCGGCGTGCGGTCGGCCTGGCGCAGCATATCGAGGGCGGTAGTATCGATGCGCTCACGCCTGGATCCTTCCGCGTGATACTCGGCGACGTGCTGGCCGAGAGCCTGGGTGTGCAGGTCGGCGACGACATCGTGCTGATCGCGCCCCAGGGCAGCATGACGCCGGCGGGTTTCACACCGAAGATGCGCCGCTTCCATATCAGCGGTCTGTTCCACTCGGGCATGTATGAGTTCGACAGCGCGCTGGCGCTGGCAGCTTTGAGCGATGTGGCGCGCGTGTATCGACTGAACGACACAATCACCGGCCTGCGCCTGGGGCTGCACGATCCCTTCGCCGCGCCGCGTGTGGTGCGCGAACTGGCGCTGCGACTGGGCGGTGGCTACTATGTCAGCGACTGGACCCGCAACCACGCCAATTTCTTCCGCTCGATCCAGATCACCAAGTCGCTGATGTTCGTAATGCTGCTGCTGGTAGTGGCAGTGGCGGCCTTCAACATCGTCGCGGCGCTGGTGATGGTGGTCAAGGAGAAGCGCCGCGCGATCGCCACGCTGCGCACCTTCGGCGCACTACCGCGCAATATCCTGGCGATTTTCAGCGTGCAGGGCGCGCTGATCGGGCTGATTGGCACCGGCGCCGGCGCGGCGCTTGGTTGCCTGCTGGCGAACAATCTCTCGCGGCTGGTGCACGGCCTCGAGCGGCTCAGCGGCACACAATTCCTAGACGCGAAGGTCTACCTTATGAGCGATCTGCCCGCCTACGTGCAGTGGCACGACCTGCTGAAGGTGTGCGGCGTTTCCTACCTGCTGTGCGCACTGGCAACGCTGTATCCTGCGTGGCGCGCGGCCGGCACCCTGCCAGCGGAGGCCTTGCGGCATGATTGAGGGCAACACGGCGAGCGGTGAAGTGGTGCTGGCGGCACGCGGCGTCGTGCGCACCTTTCACGAGGGCAGTTCCAGACTCGAGGTACTGCGCGGCCTGGATCTCGAGGTGCGCGCCGGCGAGCGCCTCGGCATCATCGGTGCCTCGGGCTCGGGCAAGACCACTCTGCTGCAGATCCTGGGCGGACTCGATCGGCCCGACGCCGGCCGCATCGAGATCGACGGCCGCGATCTGCACGCACTGTCTGAGACTGAACGCGGGGCGG
>JAYUZE010000253.1:0-4110 GCA_043752035.1 Gammaproteobacteria bacterium | reverse complement strand
GCCGTGGTTGCCGCGACCATCAGCGGAGTTTCGCCGTGCGCGTCGGCGGCGTCGACCTGTGCGCCAGCTTCGAGCAGGCGCAGAACGACTTCGGCGCGTCCCGCACGCGCTGCGGCCAGCAGCGGCGTGGCCTCATCGCCACCGCGGCTGTCGGCATTCACGCCAGCAGCCAGCAGCATATTCACGGCTTCGAGGTGGCCGGCGCTGGCGGCCAGCACCAGCACCGTACGGCCGCGACGATCGGCCTGGCGCGGATTGGCATGCGCGCCGAGCAGCAGCTTCAGGATCTCATCGGCACCCGCGTGCAACGCGACGTGCAGCAGTGTATCGCCCTGAGCTGTGCGGCCCTCGACATCGGCGCCGCCCGCCAGCAATTTCTGCGCGGTATCGGTATCGTTCCGGGCTGCGGCCAGCGCCAGTGTCGACCAGCCCTGGTAGATCTCGCCTGGCCGCGCCGCGTCGAATTTGCCAGCGTGGCCGGTGCGCATAGCATGCGAGGCCATGGTCTTGGCGCCCAGCGTACGCAGCTGCGCCGCCGCGGCATCGGCATCCACGGCGAGCGCTGCGTCGAGTGCGCTGTATTGCCGGCTGTCAGCGGCATCCAGGCGCGCGCCAGCCTTGGCCAGCAGCGCGACATTGGCCGCGCGATCAGCGCGCGCGGCATAGAACAGCGCCGTGCGATGCGCGGCATCGACCGCGGCGACCGCCGCGCCACGCGTCAGCAGCAGCCGCGTCAGCTCGGCCGATTCGCCCTGCGAGGCCAGCATCAGCGGCGTGACGCCAAAGCTGTCGGCGAGCTGCGGATCGCAACCGCGCTCGAGCAGGAATTGCATTGCGCCCGGCGAGCCGGCCGCCGCCGCCGCGCCCAGCAAAGTGGCGCCGAAATCGTCGCGCAGGCTCTTCAGGTCATCACCGAGCACAGCGAGCGTGGCCACATCGCCATGGCGCGCGCTGTTGAAAGCCAGGTCGCGTCGCAAGCTTGATTCGGCCAGACCCACGCGCTCTGCACTCAGCGGCTCGCGCCCCAGGCGCACATCCTCGATCGCTGCCGGATAGCCGAGCGTCGCGGCCTGATGCAGCAAGGTTTTAGCCTCATCGCCCGGCGCGCCCGGCTTGTGCGCCAGGAGCGCCGCCAGCACGTAGGCGGCCGTGGCATTGTTCTGCGCCGCGCTCTTGCGCAGCCAGCTCTCGGCCTGCGCTCCATCGACCGGAGTGCCGACGCCATTGAGATGCACGAGCGCCAGCAGCAGCTGCGCCTCGGCATGGCCACTGTTGGCGAGCTGTTGCAGGCGGCTGAGCGCGTTCGGATAATCGCGGACGCGCAATGCCGCGCGCGCGTTTTCCAAAGGCTCGACTTTGGCGCTGGCCGCGTTCGCGGCGCTGGGTGCCAGCGACAGCGACAGAATTGCGAGCCCCGCCAGCAGCAGCGCGGCGCGCGGATGGCAACCGTTCATGCCGTGCCGTACTTGGTTTCGACTCGAATGCCGATTTTATTAAGGAATTCATTCGGCAGCACGCCACCGGCGCTGACGATCACGGCTCGATTGGGAATTTCGTGCTGCTTGCCGCCCTGCTCGAGGATCACCAGGTCAGGATGGATATGGCTGACACTGGAGGACAGCATCAGTTTCAGGTTGCCGCGATCGGCCGCCTGGGCCACGCGTTGTCGATTCTTCGGCTTGGCGCGGCCGAACGCGTCGCCGCGATAGGACAGCGTGACCTGTGTGCCCTGTACCTCGGCGATGCTGGCGGCGGCCTCGAGCGCGCTGTCGCCACCGCCCACCA
Source organism: Gammaproteobacteria bacterium (assembly GCA_043752035.1). Taxonomy (GTDB): domain Bacteria; phylum Pseudomonadota; class Gammaproteobacteria; order Steroidobacterales; family Steroidobacteraceae; genus FEN-1191. The sequence goes on along the minus strand of JAYUZE010000253.1, from coordinate 2,325 downwards.
CCAGCACATCCTGGCCGATGTACTGGTCGGGATCGATCAGGCGGTAGACCACCTTGGGTAATTCCTCGCCGGGCACTGCCAGTTTGCGCGGCGTGCCGCGGCGACCGATCGCTAGCAGCACCGATGAGGCGCGGTAGGCGGCCTTGGGAGTGCGCACGATGAAGCCGTCGCCGTCCTGCTCGATGTTCTCGACGCGCTCGCTGACCTGGATGCGCAGCTGATGGGTCTGCATGATCTCGGTCCAAACGCCCAGCAGGTGCTCCTTCGAGGTCTGGCGGAAGAACAGCTTGCCGACCAGTGGCAGGTCCACGGGCGCGGTCATCACCAGTTTGCCGCGCGGATATTTGTAGACACAGCCACCAAGCGATTCCTGCTCGATGCAGCGATAGGTGAGGTTCATGGCCTTGGCGGTGAGCGCGGCGGCCATGCCGGCCGGGCCTGCGCCGACGATCAAGACATCAAGGCGCTTACCGGGCGCGCGCCGACTCGACTTGGCAACGGACTCGATGGCCTGGCGACCCTGTATCAGCGCATTGCGGATCAGGCCCATGCCGCCCAGTTCGCCGGCGATGTACAAGCCTGGCACGTTGGATTCAAAAGATGCGTTGAGCACTGGCAGATCGAGGCCGCGTGTTTCGGTACCGAATACCAGCGAGATCGCATCGAAGGGACAGGCCGCCTTGCAGGCGCCGTGGCCGATGCACTCAGTGGGACCGACCAGCTGCGCTTTGCCGTCGATGATGCCGAGCACATGATGCTGGGGTTCCTCGGGGCAGGCGCGCACGCAGGCGCCGCAACCGAGGCAACGAACCGGATCGATCACGGGATGGAGTGACGCGGGCTCGACCAGTCCGGCTTCCTTGGCCTCCGCGTGCACGGCGCGGCCGTGCCGGTCCACGCGTATATGACGGCGCAGATACCAGAACATGGTCAGCAGCACAGGCGCTGCGTAAACGGCTAGTAGACTCATGTTCATAATTAACCAGGTGATCTCCATCGCCAACGGCAAATCATGCGCAGGGTAATGCACATGGTTGCCTAGCTTCCGTGAGCCTGCGCACGTGTCAACATGTCGCCAATTTGTGTACTGTCCCGCACTTGCGACATCATGACGCCCCAGGGAAAGGCTTTACAATCCGTGACAGATCGTGTGTAACACTTTTAAGGTTCTCTTAATATCATGAATTACGGTCAGATATTCTGGTTCGCCGCGGGCGTGCTTTGCTGCTTCGCAGTGCTGGTTGTCGTCTATCCGTGGCTGGCGGGCAGGCCGCGTGCGCAGCTGTTCGGCGCGCTGCCACGCTGGGTGCCGCTGGTGGCGATTGCCGCCGTGATCGCGGCACTGGCGCTTTACCTGCGCCTCGGCAGCCCGCAGCTGGGTGCGCACGATGTCGTGGTTTCCACCAGCGGCGCCGCTGTCGCCGCGCCGGCAGCAACCGCCGCAACTTCGAGTAAGAACGCAGGTTCGATGGATAGTGCCGTGACTCGCCTTGAGAAACGTCTCGCAGGCGGTACCGGTTCGGCGGGAGACTGGGAGCTGCTGGCCAAGTCCTACGAGTTCCTCGGCCGCACCGCGGATGGAGCACTGGCGCGCAAGCAGCAATTGCCGGTCGGAGCGGGCACTGAAGCGGCCACACCCGCCGCTGCGGTCGGCGCGCCGCCTGCGCCGCAGCTCTCAGCCGCCGCCATGCAGCTGGTAGCCGAGGCCGGTACCGCGCGCGCGAAGCGCGACTTCGCTGCTGCCCGGGCCGCCTACGCCAAACTGGAGGCGCGCCATGAAATGACCGCCGACACCTGGGCCGACTACGCGGACGTGAGCGCCAGTGCCAGCGGCAATTCGCTGGCCGGGCAGCCGGCCACGTATATACAAAATGCGCTACGCCTCGACCCCAGCCATCCCAAGGCGCTCTGGCTGCAGGCCAGCCTGCAGCACGAAAGCCATCAATACGCCGCTGCCGTAGTGAGCTGGCAGCGACTGGCGGCCGTGCTTGGCAACAGCGCCGCCGATGCGAAGCTGATTGCCGCGAACCTTGCTGAAGACCAGCGCCTGGCCGTTGGCGGCGCGCCTGCCGCGGCAATCGCCGGGGGCGTGGTACGCGGCGAAGTGGTGCTGGCCGATGCGCTGCGCGGCAAGGTGCCTGCCGGGCTGACACTGTTCATACTCGCGAAGTCGGTGAATTCGCCCGGTGCGCCGGTGGCGATTCTCCGTCTCACGACCGGTCGCTGGCCGGTGAGTTTTCAGCTCGATGATTCGCAGGCGATGCTGCCCGAGCGCAAATTGTCCACGGCCGGGTCGGTCACCATTGAAGCGCGCACCTCCCGCAC
>JAYUZE010000252.1:0-3801 GCA_043752035.1 Gammaproteobacteria bacterium | reverse complement strand
GCCAATCATCCCGAGGTCTACCTGATCGTGCTGCTGATCGACGAGCGGCCCGAGGAAGTCACCGAGATGCAGCGCACCGTGAAGGGCGAGGTGGTGTCCTCGACCTTCGACGAACCGGCTGCGCGCCACGTGCAGGTGGCCGAAATGGTGATCGAGAAGGCCAAGCGCCTGGTCGAACACAAGAAAGATGTGGTGATCCTGCTCGATTCCATCACCCGTTTGGCGCGCGCCTACAACACGGTGGTGCCGAGTTCCGGCAAGGTGCTCACTGGCGGCGTCGATGCCAACGCGCTGCAGCGCCCAAAGCGTTTCTTCGGCGCCGCGCGCAACATCGAGGAGGGCGGCTCGCTGACTATTCTCGCCACCGCGCTGATCGACACGGGCTCAAAGATGGACGATGTCATCTACGAGGAATTCAAGGGCACCGGCAACAGCGAAATTCACCTCGACCGGCGCATTGCCGAGAAGCGGGTGTATCCGGCCTTCAACATCAACCGCTCCGGCACCCGCAAGGAAGAGTTGATCACCGATCAGGCCGAGCTCGCCAAGATGTGGATCCTGCGCAAGCTCCTGCATCCGATGGACGAACTCGCCGCTATCGAGTTCCTGCTCGACAAGATGAAGGACACCAAGACCAACGCCGAGTTCTTTGAGGCGATGAAGCGCTGAGTAGCCTGCATGCAGTGACGCACGTCACAGCCTGCAGCGTCGCTGGGCGGCGACGCTGGCGCTGGCCTCATGCTGTGGGCGATCATCAGTCCATGCCTGCCCCAGCCCGCGTGATGCTCCTGTGTGCCCTGCTGGTCGCGACCAGCGGCTGTGCCGCGCGACGTGCGCGGCATGCCGCTGCGCCCAAGCCCGCAGAAGTGCCGGCCGCACAGCCGCGTGCTGTGGTGTCCGCCAGCCCGGTGACCGATCTGTTCGCGTTTCGCGCCGGCTACTACCTGGGCTCGGCCGCAACTAAAGGTCGCGTCGACGATACCGCGACCAACAGCACCGGCACGCCGTTTTCGCTCGAGGACGATTTTCACTTCACTCCGCACGCGCACCAGCTGCGCGTCGAGATGATGTTCCGGATGCGCGATCGCCACCGCCTGCGCGTCGACATGTGGGAACTTGACCGCACCAGCGTGGCCGCGCCGAGCACGATCATCACCTACGGCGGCAACACCTTTACGCCTGCTGATTCCGTGCAGTCGCGCTTCGACTGGCGGCAGATCGATTTCACCTACAGCTATTCGCTGCTGCGCGGCGAGCGCTATGAGCTTGGCCTGGGCTTAGGGCTGCATCTGCTGCAGGCCGAGGCCGAAGCGCAGGTCGCGCCCAGTGCCACTCGCCCGACCGCCGTGCACGAGGATTTTAGTGGCGCCGGTCCGTTTGCCACAGTCGCGATCGATGGCAGCTGGCGCTTCACGCGCCGCTTCGCGTTTTCAGCGCGCGGCCAGTATCTGCGGCTGCACGTAAGCTCACTGACCGCAGCGCTGAACGACTATCACGCCGATGTGCAGTTCCGCTGGCGCCCCAATCTCGCGGTTGGCGTGGGGTACCAGAGCACGCAGACACGCCTGGAAGTACAGGACCGCGCCAACAACGGCTACATGAGCCTGGACCTCCACGGTCCGGAACTGTTCCTGCGCACCAGCTTCTAGACTGGCGCGGCGCCGCTCGCCGGCGCGCTGGCCTGCCAGCGCGCGATCCACAGCACGCAGGCCAGCAGCGCCAGCGCGCTCAAGGCCAGCGAAGCGTGCACGCCGATCGCGGCGCCGGCAAAACCAACAGTGAGCCCACTGACGGCGCGCAGACCCAGGCTCGCCGTGACGAACAGGCCGATGGTACGGCCGCGCTGCTCAGGCGGTGAGCGCAACTGCACCAGCGTCTGCGCCATCGCGTTGAACGATAGTTCACAAAAGCCCGCAGCGAACAACACCACCAGCGCCAGCGGATAACTGCGGCTGAGCGCAAAGGCCAGGATGCACAGGCACCAGCTGCCGGCGAGCCAGAACGCGCCGCGCTCGCTGGCGGGCAACAGCCCCAGCATTTCCAGCACCACGCCCGCCGCCACGGCGCCCGCGGCATCGGCCGCCAGCAGCGCGGCATAGGTGACGCCGGGTTGCCCGTGGCCCAGCGCTTCGGCAAGGCCTGGCATCTGCGACTGGTAGGCCGTGCCTACGAACAGTGCTGCGCAACCGGCCAGCAGCGTCATCGAGGCGATGCGCCGATCGTGGCGGATCATGCGCCAGTTGTGCAGCAGTGCTCCCAGGCCCAAGTTGGCTGCTGCGGCGCCGGGTTGTTGCTGCTGCACGCGGTGCGCGCCGCTCCCATAGCGCTGCTTGTTGAGCCACCACAGCAGTGGCAGGTAGACCAGCGCGTTGATAAAAATGCCCGGCGCAGGTCCGAACTTCAGCAGCAGGCTGCCGAGCGCCGGTCCCAGCAGCGTGCCGATGTAGCGCGATGAGGCACTGAGCCGCACCGCGCTCTGCAGATGTGCCGGGCCGACCACATCGTGCAGCAGCAGCTGCGAAGGCCCGGTCCACAGCACGCCCGCCACGCCGTGCAGCGAGAGCAGTACCCAGGCCTGCCAGATCTGCAGGTGGCCGTTCATGAACAGCAGGCCCCAGCCCACCGACACGCCCATGAACAGCAGCATGCCCAGCTGGATCATGCGGCGTGTGTTGACGCGATCGGCGATCACACCGGCGTAGCCCGAGAGCAGCAGGAACGGCACCCAATGCGACACCACTGCGAAACCGCCCAGCGCCGGCGAGTGGAATTTCTGGTGCAGCATCCAGTAGCTGATCACGTGCTCGGCGTTGTCGGCCAGCATCGCAGTCGCGTTGCCCAGGATGTAACCGCCGTAGCCACGCTCGCGGAAGGCGGCAAAGGCTGGCATGTACGCCTCAGGCGCCGCGGGCGATGGCGCGATAGCCGATGTCGTGGCGATACTGGGCGCCGGCAAAATCGATGCTGTGCACGAGCTGGTAGGCCGCGCGCTGCGCCTCGGCTACTTTCGCACCCAGGCCCACGGCGCACAGCACGCGGCCGGCGCTAGTGTGTACCGCGCCCGCGCGCCATTCGGTGCCTGAGTGGAATACTTTGCCTGGCAGCGCCGCCGCACGCTCGAGGCCCTCGATGACATCGCCGCTGCGCACGGTGCCCGGGTATCCGGCGGCCGCCATCACCACGCCCAGTGCCGCGCACGGGTCCCAGTCGATCTGCTGCTGCGCCAGTCGGCCCTCGAGCGCTGCCAGGCACAACTGCGGCAGGTCGGAGCGCAATCGTGCCAGCACTGCCTGCGCTTCCGGATCGCCGAAGCGGCAGTTGAATTCGATCACGCGCGGCGCGCCATCGGCGCCGATCATCAGGCCCGCATACAGGAAGCCCGAGTACGGCGTGCCATCCTTCACGAGACCGCGCAGGGTGGGCATGATGATCTCGCGCAGCACGCGCTCGTGCACGGCGGGCGTCACCACCGGCGCGGGTGAATAGGCGCCCATGCCGCCGGTGTTCGGGCCCTGATCGGCATCACTGAGTCGTTTGTGATCCTGCGAGCTCGCAAAGGGCAGCGCATTGAGGCCGTCGGCCATCACGATGAAACTGGCTTCCTCGCCCTCGAGGAATTCCTCGACCACCACCGTGTCGCCGGCGGCGCCGAAGCGGCCGGCGAACATGTCGTCGATGCACTGGTGCGCTTCATTCAGCGTTGGTGCAATCACCACGCCCTTGCCTGCGGCCAGACCGCTGGCCTTGATCACGATCGGCACGCGTTGTGTGCGCAGCCACCCGGCATCGAAATCAGCGCGC
>JAYUZE010000251.1:0-5917 GCA_043752035.1 Gammaproteobacteria bacterium | reverse complement strand
GGATCGCAGTCCGATGCCAGAACTACGGGTGGTGGTGCTCGCGGTGCAGGACCGGCTTGCCTACGGGCCGACGTTTGAGGCGGCGATGGCGGCGTTGTTTGGCGGGGCGGCCTCGACGCTCAGTGCGCAGCCACCGGCCGCGCCCACAGCAAGCGTGAAGAGCGCCGCTGCGGAGGCACTTGGAGCGCGAGGCGATCTGCAGACGCTCATTGTGGATGCGGCGCGCGACCTGTCGGATTATCAGCAACTGACGTCGGCCGGGAAGCTGGGAGCGGCCGGTCAGAAACTGGATGCGTTGAAAAGCAAGCTGGAGGCCTTGCAGAAGCTTCGCCACTAACTTAGAGATGATTTAGATTAACGAGCAAGTGGCCGATCGGGAGTTTCGAAATGCAGGGCTAGAGCAGTCCTATGAGGAGTACCGGAAGTCCTGTGGCGATTATCTGGCGCTGCATGGCGGATGCCTTGGAGCGGATGGACAACGGGTGCGGCCATGTTAGCGCGCAGCGGCTCGGTCGGGCTGCACCGGACCAGCAGTGGGAGTACGGTCGCGGTGATGGACGCCGCGCAGATCAATCGTGCACCGGTACTGATCCTGTGGGCGGTCATCGTGGCCGAACCGTGCCATGGCGGCGCAATGCTGAGTAGAAGGCGCGGCGACTTGGCAAAAGGGGATAATTTTGAATAGGTTGTTGCAAAGGTCGTCGAGAATGCCGATCTCTGTACCGCAGATCACTATCAGGCAGTTCATCGCGCGGATCCGGCGTCTAAAGGCGGACCGACCGCAATTGCGGGCTGGCATTTGGTATCTGACGCAAACGGAGCACTGGCTTGGGTGGCTCGGTGAACACAATACTCGTGGCGCCTATGGCTGCGTGCCGAGCCCGAATCGGGATGCGCGGTTTGCCTATTATCATGTGGTCAATCCACAAATGTTGTTGTGGCTGGGAAAGTCGGCCAGCCTGTCGCCGGCCTTGATCGTCAAGGTGCGGCGGACGTACGGCGCACATCGCATGATGCAGCGGCAGTCGGGGGGGCGACGCGGAAGCTCTTGCCGTGGGAGGTGGTGGCGAGAGTGATGTGGAAGAGAAGGTGGCCGGGGAGGTAAACGGGTTGGGAAGGCTACTGCCTGAAACGGTCGGACTGGGCGGGGAGCGCGCGGTGGATGACGAGCGCGTTGCCGACAATCCTCCGTGGCTACGCGCCTACGCCGTCCGCGAATGACGCGGTAGGACAGTATTAATGTGGTCTTCCTTCTGGACCCACCAAAAGTCGCCCTTCGATGGCATCGGTGTAATATCGCAACACCCTTAGTCTCGGGGGGCCATGTCATGAAACCATTTGATCGGGCTATCGCCGCGTTAGTGTTGGCGATTGGAATGACGGTCAACGCCGTCGCGGCAGGCGAGCCGCCTCAAACACCGGTTCGTCCGGTGATCGACACCTACTGGGGCACGCCGGTAGTTGACGATTACCGTTACCTGGAGAGCCTCCAGGACCCTGAGGTCATGGCATGGATACGCGCACAGGCGGATTACACCCGCGCAGCACTGGATCGGCTGCCGGGACGCAAAGCGCTATTGCAGCGCATTCATGAATTGGCCAACACCGATGAGTTGCTGTATGCAGTGGTACGTCGTGGCCAGCGCTTTTTCAGTCAGCGCATTGCGCCCGGCGAACAGCAAACCAAGCTGTATGTCCGCGACACGCTGGCCGGTAAAGACAGGTTGCTGATCGATCCGACACGTACCAGCGCGGCTGTGGGGTCGCACTATGCGCTGGACTATTTCGTGCCATCGTGGGATGGCAAGAGAGTGGTCTATGGCATATCTGCGGGCGGCTCCGAGGCGAGCACTCTGCATGTGCTGGACGTGGATACTGGCAAAGTTCTGTCCGAATCAATCACACGCACGGACCTCGATGTCATCGGATGGCGGGCCGACAGCCAGTCCTTCTTCTACTTCCGGTTCAACGCGCCAGTCCCAGGGGCGCCGGCATCGGATCTGGTTTACAACGCGCGCACGTATCTGCACCAAATCGGCGCCCACCCGACAGGCGATGGGGATGTTAGCGTATTCGGGCACAACGTTTCCACAATGATCGAGGTGCCTGAGGGTCAGGCGACCTACGTGTATACCGCGTCGGAATCTGCATATGTGATGGCAGCGGCCAATCATAACCTGGACAACAGTCCATCTACGTTCTACGTCGCCAAGGGTGACGAGCTCAACGGCGCTCACACACCGTGGCGGCGCTTTGCCACGGTCGAGGATGGTATTACCCAGGTCATAATGCGCGGCGATACCTTGTACTACCTTACCCTGGCCGGTGCGCCGCGGTTTCGAATCATGGCCGTAGATCTTGCGCATCCGGAACTGGCAAGTGCTCGGGAAATCGTCCCGCAAGGTGTCGGCGTTATCACAGATTTCGGCATTGCCAAAGATGGGCTCTACTATCGAGTCCGCGACGGATCAACCGCGCGCATTGTGCGCGTCGACTTCGCTGGAAAAAACGCGTTAGTGGTGCCGCTGGCTGTCGCTGGCAATGTTGAAGACCTGGTGACGGACTCCGCGTCGGTAGGCATCCTTTACGGGTTCGAAGGCTGGATCTCGCCCTATCAACATTACTTCTACGACGCGGACAGCAGCCTGAGCCATGCCAGTGGACTATTGCCGCTGACGCGTGTGGACACGTCGGGATTCGTCGCCGAGGAAGTCCAGGTGACGAGCCATGATGGCACGCGCGTGCCGCTGTCGATCCTGCACCGCAGTGATCTGAAGCGTGACGGCTTAGCGCCGACGATCATCAATGGCTACGGGGCATATGGCGCAGTCTCCGAGGCAAGCTTCTCTCCAATCCTGGTCGCCTGGCTCGAGCGGGGTGGCGTCTACGTCATCGCGCACGTGCGGGGTGGGGGTGAACTCGGAGGGGATTGGCACCAAGCGGGCTTTCAACGCTCCAAGCCCAATACCTGGCTTGATTTTATCGCTTGCAGCGAATACTTGGTGGATGCTCACTATACCAGCAAGTCTAAGCTGGGTGGTACGGGTACGAGTGCGGGCGGCATTCTGATCGGCAACGCAATGACTCGCCGACCGGATTTGTACCGTGTGATCATCGATCGGGTGGGGATGTCCGATCTGAACGCTACGAGACTGAACCGAACGGTCCGCCAAACGTTTCCGAAATGGGTTCTATAAAGTCAGAAGAGGGTTTTCACAGCCTGTACGCGATGAGCCCCTATCAGCACGTGCACGCTGGAGTGGCGTACCCGGCCGTGTTGTACACCACGGGTGCCAATGACCCGCGCGTCGCGCCGTGGCACATGCTGAAGATGGCTGCGCGCACGCAAGCCGCCACCAGCAGCCGCCTGCCAGTGCTGTTGCGCATTGATTATGATGCCGGTCATGGCATCGGTTCGAATCGGTCGCAGCTTGAGGAGCAGCGCGCCGATGAGTGGGCGTTTGCGCTTTGGCAGATGGGTGACCCAGCCTTCCAGCCGACGGCGCCCTGAGACTATCGCGCATCGCATGTGCGCCTGATCATTGACAGGGGTGTGGTGTGGTAACACGGGGTTGCTCCGCGCGGAGTTGAGAGTAGAGCGGACGCCAGCGCAGCTGGCTCGATGCCTGCGGCGCCAGGAGTTGGGTTTAGCGTAAAGGCAGGACTTGGGGCAGAGAAGCACCAACGGAATCGGACATGGACAAGGGTGTAGGCGGACGCGCCTTTCGGTACTCGATGCTGTCGCATCTAAAGAAGGAGGAGGCCTGCGTGAGGTCGAAGCTTGGGCCACGATGGCCCAACGGAATCGGAGCGGACAGCGGAGATTCCGGAAGCGAGGCCACAACGACGCTTTTGGCCGAGCGTGGCTGGGCGAGGCCATGGATGGCCGAACGGCCCAGCCCATAGGAAGCGCCCATGCCCTGGCTCACGAAATCCCGCTTCACTTCCGGCCTGCAGTGCCCGAAGCGACTGTGGAATGAAGTCCATGACCCACTGCCGGTGGGCATCCCGGACAGCATGGCGTTTGTGAATGGGCGGGCAGTCGATCAGCTGGTGCAGCGCCTGGCTCCCGGTGTGGTGGTGTCTCGCGAGCGGGGGATGCCCGCGGCCATTGCCGAGACCACGCGCCTGATACGAAGCGGCGTGCCGCCCGTGCTTTACCAGCCGGCATTCCGGGCTGGCGACTGGGCCGTCATTGCCGACGTACTGCGAGTTCGGAAGGGTCAGTCGACGCTGGTGGAGGTGAAGTCCTCGACAGCTGTGAAGCCGGAGCATATTCCGGATCTGGCCTTTCAGACGCTGGTGCTTCGGAAAGCAAAGCTACCGGTCGATCGGGTGTTGCTGGCGCACGTGGACAATACCTTTGTCTTGCAAAGGACAGGGGACTATGAGGGGTTGATTTCGGAAGAGGACGTCACGAGTGAGGTGGAGGTGGCGCTGCCCGAGATTGAAGAAATGGCAGTGAAACTGCAGGGCGTGACGGCGAGTGTGAAGCGGCCCTCGGTCTCGATGGGGTCGCAGTGTACGAGTCCCTACGAGTGTCCGTTCAACGAACGGTGCACCCGTGAGCAAGGTGGAACGCCAGAATTCCCCGTGGACCTCTTGCCCTGGGGCGGCAAGACCGTGATTGCACTGCGTGCCGCAGGGTACACGGATCTCGCACAGGTGCCCCGGGATTCGCTTAGCAGCGAACTGCACCTTCGGATCCACCACTCGACCGTCACAGGGGAAATGTATTTCAATGAGGAGGCGACGTCGGAACTTAGAGGATTGGGATATCCGGTCGCGCATCTGGACTTCGAGACAATAGGGTTGGCGGTGCCCGAGATTGTGGGGAGCAAGCCTTACGAGCAGGTCCCTTTTCAGTTCTCCATCCTGGTGGAAGAGTCGGCTGCCGTGGTGCGCCACGCCGAGTTGCTGCAGATTGAACATTTCGGCGAGTTCTGGGCATTTTCGAATGCATTGCTGGCCTCACTGCCCGAGTCGGGCTCCGTCTGTGCGTATAACGCTGGGTTCGAGGCGCGGGTGCTGCGGTTCCTAGCCGATCGCGTGCCGGACCTGGGCAATGCCCTTCGGGATGTCGAGGCGCGGTTGGTGGATTTGCTGCCTGTTGCGCGAGCGGCGTATTACCACCGCGACATGAAGGGTTCGTGGTCCATCAAGGACGTGCTGCGGACCCTGGCGCCGGACCTGGACTACGCGAACCTCGAAGGCGTGCAGGAAGCGCGTGGAGCGCAGCTGGCGTTTATGGAGATGCGGCAGCCGGGCGTAGCTGATGCGAGAAAAGAACACCTGCGCAAGGCCTTGCTGGCGTATTGCCGGCGGGACACGGAGGCGTTGGTGGTGCTCAGGAAGTTTTTGTGTAGGGAGGCACGTTAGCCCCGTGCACTGGATCGATGTGAGGAGGGGATGCTGATGCGTTCGAGGCGCGAACGGAGCCTGCTTGAAGACTTGTTGGACTTCGCCGCGAGTCTGCACTGGTCGGTATCCGTGATCCTGGCTGTAGCGATCCATGTGGCGCTGCCGTGGGTATCGCGCGATTTCTACGTCCCGCCGAAGCCGGTAGCTGCGCCCGAGCTGGGCCACTTTGTCGTTCATCGGTTCATTGTGTCGGCAGCACAGTTCCTAAAATTGATCATCCCGGCAGGATTGCTGATGGGTGCGGGCGTATCGGCGTGGAAGGGACGGGGCGGAGAGCGACGGAGGGAGGGCTGAAGGCGCAGCGGTGGGTGCGATTCTTGCAACCACTTCGGTGGAACGCCGTGAGCAAATTGTAGCTTGCAGTCCAACGGCAGAGCACCAGGAATGGCCAGGGTGGCCGCTAGGGAAGCTCTGCACAGGCACGGTTGCCGGTGCGATTTAGGATCGAGATGAAGTCGATGATCATGAGGAAGCGCGGAAGATGCCGTCGAGTGAC
>JAYUZE010000250.1:0-16147 GCA_043752035.1 Gammaproteobacteria bacterium | reverse complement strand
GTCACTCGACGGCATCTTCCGCGCTTCCTCATGATCATCGACTTCATCTCGATCCTAAATCGCACCGGCAACCGTGCCTGTGCAGAGCTTCCCTAGCGGTGAAACTCTGCGTGCGCCACGATATCGCCGATCTTGATGCCGCGCCGCGCCGCTTCACCGCCTGAAATTTCCAGTACCGCCTTCACTGGTTGCGGGCAGCTGATCAGATCCAGCGCCAGCGGCTTGGCCATCGCGCGCAGGCAGGCCACCCGGCCACGCGCGGTGATGAAAAGCAGGTCGAGTGGAATGAGGGTGTTCTTCATCCAGAAATTCATGATGCGTGGTGTTGCTTGCGGAAACAGCATGCCTTCGTCGGCCGGCAACGCGCGCACGAACATCAAGCCCTGTTCCTGGCGCGGCTCGGAGTCGGCGACGCGGATCGTGAACCACTGGCGGCCACCGGCGGTACGTATCTCCAGCGCCGATTGCGGATAGGCATTCAGTGATTCGAGCGCGCCGGCCTGGCCGCTCACTGCCATGCTGCACAGACCCAACAGCCCCAACAGTAGGCCGGTGAGCCGCGGCGCGCGAGACCGAAAATCAGCTGGCGGGTGCATGCAGCTCATTGTCCTCGAAGCGGGCGATGCCGGCAAAATCAAAGCGGTTTATGTACAGTCGCCCGCTGCCATCGAGGGTGGTGGCGGGGTCTACGCAAAAGCCGCGCGCCGCGATGCGATACTCGTGCGCGCCGGGCGAGCCCGGCAATGCTTCCTGCACCATCGATGCCACCTGACATTTGTTCTCGCCCTGCGTGGCGTACAGGCGGCTCGCGCCTTCCACTATGACCGTAACATTGGTAGGCAGATTGGTCTGCGCCGGCGTGCCGGGTGTTGCCGCTATGCCGAACACAATGCGCAATTTCTGGCCGGTATCGCCGTCCGGGCCGGAAAAAGTCACGCGCAGGCCATTTCCCGCCGGCCGCGCGCCACCCTCACATTGCAGCTGCGCGCCCCGCCAGTCCAAGTCGCGATCGAGCGCGCCGCGCAGACCGGCGCGCAGGTACCCGAGCTCGCCAGGCAGGCAGCTGGTCAAGGACCCGGGCACCGGCGCAGCGCTCATTGAGACGCGAGGCGAGCAAGCGCTGCCCGCCGCAAGGCTAAGGATCGACGCAAGGAGCACTCTCGTGGGCAGCATCGGTGCAGAGTCGCTTGTGGACGCCAGTGCAGTCAAGGCGGGCCGGTCAGGGGCAAACTCCAGATCGCAGAGATCACCGGTCGCACACCCGGCTGCTTTGCGCCCTGGTCATTGAAGGCATCCCAACCGGTATTGGCCAGGAAATAAAAACGCCCATTTACCAGTGCGCCGTGGGTAGGTTCGCCCAGGCCGGGCCAGTTCGCCTCCAGCACGCTGAAGCGCTGCAGGTCGGCAGAAATGCTGATAATACGCTCTGGTCGCGTGCCATTCTGGATCGCGATGAAGGTGTTCCCGTACAAATAAAGGCCATCGATGCCGCGCAGCTCGATGCCAGCTGCTGGCCGCAGCCATTGTAGCTGACGATCGACCAGGCTGAGCGCGGCGATGCCGCGCGCGTAGTCGGGCACGAACAGGGTCTTGCCGTCCGCCGACAGCGCGGGCGTCTGCGGAGAGCTGAAGCCCCCGGGATGATCGAGTCGCTCGAACGCGCCTGCGCCCTGAGCCAGATGCAGCACGGCGCCATGCAGGCCTTCTGACACATAGAGATCGCCACCCGGCGCAATCAGCATATCTCCCAGCACGCCGGCGACCGGCGATTCGATACGCTGCAGCTGCGCGCCCGTGTCAAGGTTGAAGGCGAACAGGGCAGTGCGCTCAGGCCGGCGATCCTTGCAGGGCGCGCACTGCGGCACCATGCCGGCGCTGGCCCAGAGCAGGCGGCGCTGTGCGTCGATGGCCAGCGCGAATACTGGCCACGGCGCACGGGCAAATGTGCTGCCGTCGCGGAGCATGATCCGGGCCTGGCGCACACTGCTGATGAACCAACGTGCTGTCGCGGCATCGTAAGCGATGGATTCCGGAATGAGGTCGGCCTCGGTCAACGAGAATTCCCGGGTTGCATGCGTGACGGGCGGCTGGGCCGATGGCGGCGCGGCCGGGGCATTGGCCGCGACCAATGCTGCGGCGGCGTACAGAAAAGCGTGATTGAATGCACTCATTGCCGGTGCAATTGTACTGCTACACTTACCGACAAAGCATAAACGACGGCCCCGGGCACCAGCCATGCAGATCCTCGAAGTAACCTCCGCCATTCCCGACCCGCTTAAGCGCCTGCCCGAGCTCGCGGCCAACCTGTTTTTCAGCTGGCATCGACCGGCGCGTGCTTTGTTCGAGGACTTGGACCCCGAGTTGTGGGAGCAGGTGGAGCGCAATCCGCGGCTGATGTTGCGTTGCCTCGATCAGACACGGCTCGATCGTGCGGCCGAAGACCCCATCTATATAGAGCGCTACCGGCAGGTGCTTGAATACCTCGACAGCTACATCCACACCCCCCCGCGGGCCGATCAACCGCTGATCGCCTATTTCTGCGCGGAGTACGGTTTTCACGAGAGCTTCCCGATTTACTCCGGCGGCCTCGGCGTGCTGGCGGGCGACTACTGCAAGGCGGCCAGCGACGAGCGGCTCAATTTCATCGCCGTGGGCCTGATGTATCGCCAGGGCTATTTCACCCAGCATGTCGATGGCGATGGGGCGCAGGTAGCGGAATACGCCGACACCGATGCGCGCGACCTGCCGGTCGAGCCTGTGAACGACGCGAGCGGTGCGCGGCTGCGCGTCAGCGTGCGTATTGCCGATCGCGATGTGGTGGCGCGCGTGTGGCGCGCGCACGTGGGTCGGGTTGCGGTGTACCTGCTCGATACCAACTGTCCGGAGAATAACAGCGAGGATCGCGACATCACCCATCGCCTGTATGGCGGCGATGAGGGCGTGCGCATCCGCCAGGAGATGATTCTCGGCATCGGCGGCGTGCGCGCGCTGCGCGCGCTTGGCCTTGCTCCTGCGGTCTGGCATATCAACGAAGGCCATGCCGCGTTCCTTATTCTGGAGCTGCTGCGCGAGGGACAGGCGCGTGGACTCGATTTTGATGCGGCGCTCGAGGCCGCCGCGCCGCAGTGCGTGTTCACCACGCATACGCCGGTCGCGGCCGGCCACGATGTCTTTAACGACGGCTTGTTCGGCACCTGCTTCAGTGGTTACCTGCACGAGTCCGGTCTGCCCTATGAGCGCGTAATACAGCTCGGTCGTGCACCCAGCGGCGGACATGGCTTTAACATGACGCGCCTGGCGCTCTCGGGCGCGCGCCGCGTCAACGGTGTCAGCCGCATACACGGGCGCGTCTCGGCCAAGTTGTGCGCCGATCACTGGAACGACGTGCCGGTGGCCGAGAACCCGGTGGGCTATGTTACCAACGGCGTGCACGTGCCGACTTTCCTGGCGCAGACCTGGAGTCGCTTCTTCGATGCGCAGCTGGGTCAGGACTGGCGCGAGCGTCTCAACGACGCCAGCTTCTGGCAGGGGCTCGAGCGCCTTCCTGAACAGTTGTTCTGGCAGACCGCGCAGGATGTGAAAGCGCGCATGCTCGCGGGCGTGCGCGAGCGCTTGCGGCGCCAGTATGCCAATCGCGGACTCAGCGTAGCCGAGCTGCGCCACGTCACGCGGCTGCTCGATCCACAGCGCCCCGATGTGCTGACGCTGGGCTTCGCGCGCCGCTTCGCCACCTACAAGCGCGCGGCACTGCTACTACGCGATCGCGCGCGCCTCGCCAAGCTGATCGACGGGAGCGACCGGCCGGTCCTGTTCCTGTTCGCCGGCAAGGCACACCCGGCCGATCAGCCGGGCCAGCAGATTCTGCGCGACATCAAGCAATTGATGCTGAGTCACGAGTTTGCCGGCAACGTGGTGTTTCTCGAAGACTACGACATCGAGCTGGCGCGCTGGCTGGTCTCGGGTGTCGATGTGTGGCTCAACAACCCGATCGCGCCACTCGAGGCGAGCGGCACCTCGGGCATCAAGGCTGCGATCAACGGCCGCCTGAACCTCAGCATCCTCGACGGCTGGTGGGCCGAGGCCTGGGATGGCACCAACGGCTGGGGCATGCCCGGCGCGCAGGTGCAGGACGGCGAGCGGCGCGATGCGCTCGATGCCGACCTGATGCTCGACACCCTCGAAGAAGAGGTGGTGCCGCTGTATTACGCGCGCGGCGCGCACGGCTATTCACCTGAGTGGGTGCGCCGCTGCCGGCGTGCGATGATGACCGTGATTCCGCAGTTCAATATGCGGCGCATGATCGGCGACTACGACCAGGGTTTTTACCGGCCGGCCGCGGCGCAGCACGCTGCGCTTGCCGCACAGGCGGACGCCGGCGCGCGTGCGCTGGCTACGTGGAAGCAGCGCATCCGCAAATCCTGGGGAGGCGTGGGCCTACGCGCACTCTCGCCACCCGCGCGCGTGATGCAGCGGGGTGGCAACCTGAAACAGCGGGTGGCAGTTGCGCTCAACGGGCTCACAACCCAGGATGTAGCAGTGGAATTCATCGCACGCCGCACGCTGCCGCGCGTGCGCCAGGAGTGGCCGGCGCTGGCTTCGACGCGCCGCGTGGAGCGCGACGATCTATGGCGCGCACGTCTGAAGCCGACTGCCGAGACCGATAGCGATGGCTCGCAGGTATTCGAGCTCGATGACGCGCCGCCGACTTCGGGGCAGTTTGAACTGGAGTTTCGGGTGAGACCGGAACACGCGTTGCAGGGCCATCCGCTGGAGATGGGATTGGTCAAGCGGTTGTAGTTTGGGGCAGGCGGTGACGGGCGCGGACGCCGACGCGAATCCGTATCGGCCTCCGCGCCCGCCGCCCTCACTGCTTATCCTGGCGCGAAAATAACCCCCGCCAACGGCGGCAGTGTCACCACAATCGAATGCGGCTGCCCCTGGTAGGGCTCATGGGTGGCCTGTGCTCCCGCGCCGTTGCCCAGATTGCCGCCGCCGTAGTGGCCCGAATCTGAGTTGAACACTTCACGGTAGTGGCTGTTGTACGGCACGCCCAGTCGAAAGCCGGGGCGTGGCACCGGCGTGAAGTTCAGCGCGACGGCAGCGTGATCGTTGTCGGCCCAGCGCAGGTAGCTCAGCGTCGAGTTGACGGCGTCGTTGCAATCGAGCCAGGAGAATCCGCGCGGTTCGAATTCATAGCGGTGCAACGCGGGCCGCCCGGTGTAGAGGCGATTCAGATCGCAGAGCGTGCGCTGCACGCCCTGGTGTTCGCTGTGTTCAGTAAGCCACCAGGGGAGCGCGGCGCGAAAGTTCCATTCCCAGGGGTGCGCGAACTCGCCGCCCATGAACAGCAGTTTCTTGCCTGGGAAGGTCCACATGTAGGTGTACAGCAGCCGCAGATTGGCGAGCTGTTGCCAGCGATCGCCGGGCATGCGGCCAAGGAGCGAACGCTTGAGGTGCACGACTTCGTCATGTGAAAACGGCAGCACGAAATTTTCGCTGTAGGCGTACATCTGGCCGAAGCTGAGCTTGTCGTGATGATGGCGGCGATGGATCGGGTCTTCCTTGAAGTAGCTGAGCGTGTCGTGCATCCAGCCCATGTTCCACTTCATGCTGAAGCCGAGGCCGCCGTCGTGCGTGGGGCGGCTGACCTTGGGCCAGTCGGTCGATTCTTCGGCGATGATCACCGTGCCGGGATTGCGTGCGTGCGTGGTGGCATTCAATGAGGCGAGAAATTCGATCGCCTCGAGGTTCTCGCGGCCGCCGTGGCGGTTGGGCACGTAGTCGCCGTGGCGTCCGAAGTCCAAATACAGCATCGAGGCGACGGCGTCGACGCGCAGGCCGTCGAAGTGAAATTCTTCCAGCCAGTAGCAGGCGCTCGAGAGCAGGAAGGAGCGCACTTCGAGCCGCTCATAATTGAAAATTAGCGTGCCCCAATCGCGATGCTCACCCTTGCGCGGGTCTTCATACTCATAGAGCGCAGTGCCGTCGAAGCGTGCCAGGCCGTGGCCGTCGCGTGGAAAATGCCCCGGCACCCAGTCGAGCAGCACGCCGAGGCCAGCCTGGTGACACTGGTCGATGAAATAGCGCAGGTCATCGGGCGTGCCGTGGCGGCTGGTGGGTGAGAAATAGCCGGTGGTCTGGTATCCCCAGGAATCATCGAGCGGGTGCTCTGTGATCGGCAGCAATTCGATGTGCGTGAAGCCGAGGTAGCGCACATGCGGAATCAGCTCAGCGGCCAGCTCGCGGTAACTGTAGAAGCGGCCGTCGTCGTGCTGTCGCCAGGAGCCAGCGTGCACTTCGTAGATGCTCATCGGCGCATGCAGCCAATCGCCCTCGTGCCGCGCGCGCAGCCAGTTCGCATCGCCCCAGGCATGGTGAGTATCGGCGAGCACCGAGGCCGTGCCGGGGCGCAGTTCGCTGGCGCGCCCGTAGGGATCGCACTTCAGGGTCAGCGCGTCGGAGCCGCGATGGCGCAACTCGAACTTGTAGAGCTCACCGGCCACCAGGCCCGGGATGAAAATCTCCCACACGCCACTGGCACCCAGATTGCGCAGCGGATAGCGGCGCCCGTCCCAGTTGCAGAAGGGGCCGACGACGCTCACGCGCACAGCATTGGGCGCCCACACGGCAAAGCGGACGCCGCTGACGCCGTCGATGCTCATCAGCTGCGCGCCCAGGAATTGCCAGCCGCGGGCCTCATAGCCGCCGGTAAAAGCAGTCAGGTCGCTGGCGCCGAAGCTGGGGGCAAAACTGTAGGGGTCGACCCGTTCGTGATCGTGCCCGTCACTGTCGCGCCAGCGCAGCCGGTAGTGCACCGGCAGGCTGCCCTGCGGGCCGCGCCAGCCAAAGAAATCGCTGTCCCCGAGCCGGGTCAGGTCCAGGCCGGCCCCGCGCTGTGCCTCGAGCTGTACGGACTGCGTGGCGGGCAAATGCACCAGCACCGTGCTCTGGCCCTCCCGGACATGGCCACCCAGCACCCCATGCGGGTCGTGGTGGGTGCCGGCGGCTATGCGCCGCAGGTCATCCGCCAGATTCGCGCTCCAGTGAGTTCCCGGATTCATGTACGCAGGTACTATACTGCAGCAAGGCCCTTACGAGATCGATTGCATGGCCAAGAAAACGCCCCGTGCATCCTCAGGTCGCTATGTCAGCCGCCTCACCAGCGGTGCCCTGGCGGTGGTCATGGCCGGTGGACGCGGCGAGCGCCTGCACGATCTGACGCTCAATCGCTGCAAGCCGGCCACGCCCTTCGGCGGCAAGTTTCGCATCATCGATTTCGTGCTCTCTAACTGCGTGAACTCCGGCATCCGCCAGATCTTCCTGATGACGCAGTACAAGGGCCAGTCGCTGATCCAGCACGTGCAGCGTGGCTGGAGCTATCTGCGGGGCGAGTTCGGTGAGTTCGTCGACGTGGTGCCCGCGCAGCAGCAGGTGGGCGCGCACTGGTATCGCGGCACCGCCGACTGCGTGTTCCAGAATCTGGATCTGATCCGCTCGCATCGGCCCAAGCACGTGCTGGTGCTGGCTGGCGATCACATCTACAAGATGGATTATGGCCCGATGGTGGCCTATCACGTCGAGAAAGGCGCCGACATCACCGTGGGTGTGGTCGAAGTGCCGCGCGACAAGGCGCGCGAGTTCGGCGTGCTGTCGGTGACCGAATGGAATCGCGTCACCAAATTTGCCGAGAAGCCGCAGGAGCCCGAGGCGATACCGGGGCGTCCTGATGTGGCCCTCGCCTCGATGGGCATCTACGTGTTCAACGGCAGGCTGCTCGACAAGTTGCTGGTCGAAGATGCGAAGGACGAGAAATCCAAGCACGATTTCGGCCGCAACATCATTCCGCCGGCAATCGACAACCTGCAGGTGTTTGCCTATCCGTTCACCGACGTGAAGACCCGCGCCCAGAACTACTGGCGCGATGTCGGTACGGTCGATGCCTACTACGAAGCCAACATCGAGCTGGTGCACGTGGCGCCGGAACTGAATCTCTACGACGAGGAGTGGCCGATCTGGACCTACCAGCTGCACCAGCCGGCGGCCAAGTTCGTGCTCGATGAAGACACGCGGCGCGGCATGGCGATCAATTCCATCGTCTCCGGCGGCTGCATCATTTCCGGCGCAGTCATCAACCAGTCACTGCTGTTCTCCAACGTGCACGTCGATGAGCGCTCGAATGTGCATCGCGCCGTGGTGTTACCCAACGTGAAGATCGGCACTGGTTGCACTATTCGCCAGGCGATACTCGATGAGGGCTGCGAAATTCCGGACGGCACGCAGATCGGGGTCGATCGCGGCGCCGACGCGAAACGCTTCCACGTGACCGCCGGCGGCGTGGTGCTGGTAACACCCGAGATGCTTACGCGCGCGGCGGCAGGCAGCGCATGAGCACGGCGAAGCGGTTTCCGGTGGTGTTGTTCTGGCACATGCACCAGCCGCAGTATCGCGATCCGATCACCGGCGAGTACGTGCTGCCCTGGACCTACCTGCACGCCATCAAGGATTACGTCGACATGGCGGCGCACCTCGAGGCCAATCGGCAGGCGCGCGCCGTGGTCAATTTTGCGCCGATACTCATCGAACAGCTCGAAGAGCTGGCGGCGCGCGTCACCGCGCACCTGAGCCGCGGCGAGACCCTGCCCGATCCGGTGCTGGCGCTGCTCTCCGAAGCGCCCTTGCCGTTCGAGCCCGGCGCGCGGCTCAGCCTGTTGCAATCCTGCCTGCGCGCCGATCGCGAGCACCTGATCAATCGCTATCCGCCTTACGCGAAACTGGCCTCGCTGGCCGTGGCACTGGGTGCGCGCGACACGGTTGCTTACGCTGCCGATCAATACCTGCGAGATCTCGGCGTCTGGTATCACATCGCCTGGCTGGGGGAGACGGTAAAGCGCAGCGATCTGCGGGTCGCGGCACTGGTCGATCGCGAGCACGATTTCACCGCAACGCATCGGCGCAGCCTGCTGGAGCTGATCGGCGAATTGCTGGTGGGCCTGCTGCCGCGCTACCGCGCTCTGGCCGAGCGCGGCCAGGTCGAACTCGCGGTATCGCCCTATGCGCATCCGATCCTGCCGCTGCTGCTCGATTTCAATGCCGCGCGCGAATCGATTCCAGGCGCGCCGCTGCCGCATGCTGCAGCTTATCCGGGCGGCGAGGAGCGCAGTGCCTGGCATATGCGCGAGGCGTTGCGCGTATTCACGCGCGTATTCGGGCGCGCGCCGGTGGGTTGCTGGCCCTCCGAGGGGGCGATCAGCGGGCGTGCGCTCGAGATCATCGGCCAGCATGGCCTGCGCTGGGCCGCCAGCAGTGGCACCGTGCTGCGTGGCTGCCTCGATGCCGCAACGGCCGAGCCCGCGCCTGAGCTGGATGTGTGGCAGGCGCCGGGCAGCAATCTGAAGCTGTTCTTTCGCCACGATGAACTTTCCGACCTGATCGGCTTCGCCTATTCGAAATGGCATGGGGACGATGCCGTGCGCCACTTCATCGGCGAGCTTGAGCGCGTCGCTGAATCGGCCGCGGGTCGCGAGGGCGCGATGGCGCTGGTGGCACTCGATGGCGAGAACGCCTGGGAGCACTACCCCTTCAATGGCTACTATTTCCTGAAGGGCCTATACGCTGCGCTCGCGTCACACCCGCAACTCGAACTCACCACACTGGGTGACTGCCTGGCGCGCGCGCCGCAGGCCAGGGCCTTGCCGCGAGTAGTCGCGGGCAGCTGGGTGCACGGCACGCTGGCCACCTGGATCGGCGATCGCGACAAGAACGCCGGCTGGGATCTGCTGGTGCAGGCCAAGCAGGCCGCCGATGAAGTGCTGGCCAGCGGCCGCCTGCCGCCTCACAAGCGTGAGTGGGTGGAGCGACAACTGGCGCTGTGCGAAAGTTCCGACTGGTTCTGGTGGTTCGGCGATTACAACCCCTACGAAGCGGTGCGCGATTTCGATCGCCTGTTCCGCCATCAGCTCGCCAGTCTCTATCTGCTGATCGGCCGCGAAGTGCCCGAATTACTCACCCACGCCATTTCGGTAGGTCGCGGCGCGCCCGAGGGCGGTGGAGTGATGCGGCGCGCCCAGGAGTGAGTGTCGCGCAGCCGGTATTGCAGCGCCGCCGCTGTGGCGTGCTACTGCATCCCACCTCGGTCCCTGCGGAGCACGGCGTACTGGGCGCGGCCGCGCGTGCTTTCATCGACTGGCTGGCATCGGCGGGTTGCAGCGTGTGGCAGGTTCTGCCGCTGGGTCCGGTCGGCGCCGATCGCTCGCCTTATTGGGTGCGCTCCGACCAGGCCGGCAACCCGCAGCTGATCGATCGGCACGAGGCTGCAGACCCGGACGCGGCGCGCGCGGCGTTCGCCGACTTCTGCGCGGCTGAGGCCGGCTGGCTTGAGGACTACGTACTGTTTGCCGCACTGAACCGCGCGCACGCTGCGGCGGCCTGGTGGACCTGGCCAGCTGCGCTGAGAAACCGCCAGCCCGCGGCGCTCGCGCAGGCACGCGCACGCCTCGGCGATGAGTTGCACACACTGCGCGTGCAGCAATGGCAGTTCGCGCAGCAATGGTCGGCGCTGCGCGCTTACGCGCACGAGCGCGGCGTCCAATTGTTTGGCGACCTGCCAATCTATGTTGCGCCTGACTCGGTGGCGACCTGGGTGCAGCGCGAGCAGTTCCAGTTGCACGCGAGCGGCGAGCCTGCAGCGCTGGCCGGTGTACCACCGGACTATTTTTCTGCCGACGGGCAGCTCTGGGGCAACCCGCTCTACAACTGGCAGCAGGCCGCAGCCGACGACTTTGCCTTCTGGCGCCAGCGGTTCGCCGCGCAACTGCAGCGCTTCGATCTGCTGCGCATCGATCATTTCCGCGGCCTTGCCGGCTACTGGTCGGTGCCGGCCGGCGCGCTGACTGCACGCGATGGCCGCTGGATCGAGGCGCCTGGAGCGGCGCTGCTGGCACGTCTGCGCACCGCGCATGATGGCTTGCCGGTGGTTGCCGAAGACCTGGGACTCATCACGCCCGACGTGGACGCATTGCGCCGCCAATTCGGACTCCCCGGCATGCGCGTGATGCAGTTTGGTTTCGATGGTTCGCCGGACAATCCGCACCTGGTGCACAACTACTCGCGCTACACGGTGGCTTACACCGGCACGCACGACAACGATACGAGTCTCGGCTGGTACCGTTCGCTCGATGCGTCGGCGGCCCGCCGGGTCGATGACTACCTTGGGGGCGACAGCGCACATATGCCAGGAGCGCTGCTGCGTGCGGCGCTGGCCTCGGTGGCGGTGCTGGCCGTGGCGCCGCTTCAGGACCTGCTGGCGCTGGGGAGCGAGGCGCGTTTCAATACGCCGGGCACCATCAAAGGCAACTGGAATTGGCAATTTGCGGCCGGTGCGCTGACCACTGAGCTGGCCGGGCAGCTGTTTGCCATGAACGAGCGTTATGGGCGGGTGGTACGGTATCCTTCGTAGCCATGAACAAGCGACGCCGCACTACTCCGGCGAAGATGTCCGACATCGCCCGGCTCGCAGGTGTCTCGCCCTCGACCGTATCGCGCGCGCTGGCCGGGAGTCCTTTGGTCACGGCACGCAAGCGCGAGGAAATTCATCGCCTGGCGCATGAGCGCGGCTACGTGGTCAATTCCACTGCGCGCAATCTGCGTCTGCAACGCACGCAGACGCTGGGTGTGGTCATTCCGCTGGCGCACGAAGCCAGCCAGCCGTTGAGCGACCCGTTCTTCATGGAAATGCTCGGCCAGCTTGCCGATGCCATCACCCAGCGCGGCTACGGCATGTTCCTGCAAAAAGTGGTGCCGCCGATGCAGGGTTGGCTGACGGACCTGATCGCCAGCAAGCGCGCTGATGGCATCATAGTGGTCGGCCAGAGCACTGAGCATGCGGCGCTCGAAGCGGCCGCGCTGCACTACAAACCGCTGGTGGTCTGGGGCGGGCATCTGGCCGCGCAGTCCTACTGTACCGTAGGCACCGACAACGTGGCCGGCGCGCTGGCCGCGGTCGAACACCTGATCGGGCTCGGGCGCAAGCGAATCGTGTTTGTCGGCGACCCTTCCCTGCCCGAGATCGGCCTGCGCTACGAAGGCTATCGACTGGCGCACGAGCGCGCGCCGCGACTGCGCGCGCCGCCGCACCTGGTGTCGTCGCATCTCACGCCCGACACCTCGTATGAAGCCGTGCGCGGCTTTATCGGCTCTGGCGGCAGCTTCGATGCGATCTTTGCTGCGACCGATGTCATTGCCATGAGCGCACTGCGCGCGCTGACCGCTGCGGGCATCGCCGTGCCGCGCGATGTCTCGGTCGTCGGCTTCGATGACATCGCGCTCGCCGCGCACACCAATCCGCCGCTGACCACGATACGCCAGGACATCGAGCGCGGCGCCCAGACGCTGGTCGACCTGCTGTTCCGGCGCATGGCCGGCGAGGACGCACCTTCGTCGACAATGCCCGCCGAATTGGTGGTACGCGAATCCAGTGGCTGACGCCCGGCTGGATCCGAGCGCCCGCACAGCGCATACGGCACAAAGTAGCGTGGCGCAGCGTGGCATTGGTTCGGCGCGCCGCACTTGAGTTTTCCGGCGGTATTCCTGGCAAGTTATAATATGTTATAACGTGCTGTGAAAATAAAAATCAGGCGTGTCGGCAATTCCCTTGGCATCCTGCTGCCAAAGGAAGCCCTGCTCGGGTGGGGTCTGGGCGAGGGCGACAGCCTCGAGCTCGGCCTCAGCGGTATCCAACCCGCGCCGCGCATGCCACGTCGCCGGCACGAGTTCGATGAATTGAGCCGGTCAGTAGGTCTGGCGGTAATCCGCCAATTTACAGCCCGCGAGATTCGTGCGCAGATACGTGTCAGCTTGCGCGAGCGCCGCCAGCAACATGACTGGAACGCCAACTGTACCGATTGGGAGCAGTTGGCGCGCGGCAAGGACGACGGCGCGTTGTTCGCCGCGATGCTGGGGCGCGACGAGCGCGCTGCGAATCAGCGACAGTACCTGCCCTACGCTGACCTGCTGTCCGCAACGCAGCTGAGAGCGCTCAGGCAAGGCGCGGGCAGCTAGGTGTTGCGCAGTGACTGCAGGCGCCGTTCCGCCGGATCGCGCCACCAGTTGTACACCAAACCTGCGAACAACAGCGTCGCCAGCACGGTGGCCAGTCCGAATGCATAGCGGATGTCGCCGCCATGCGCATCGGCGAGCGCAGCCATCGCCAGCGGCGCAAAGCCCGCGGCCACCGCGGTAAAGAACAGGATCACACCCGCTACCGCGCCATGTTCGAAGCGCGGGAAACAGCTGATGCCTTTGGAGTTGAGCGTCGGATACACCATCGACATGAAGAGTCCGGTGAGCGGCAGGAAATAGATCGCGGCCTCATGGCCGCCCAGCATGGCGATGATGAAGCAGGTGAGTATCGCGCCGCTCAGCAGCACCAGCACGGTGGTCCAGCGCATCACCTTCAGCAGCCACACGCCGAGGAATCTTCCCAATGCACGCAGCACGAAGAACACTGTCAGCGCGTAGGCGACGAGCGTGAGGGCTGGGCCGTGATAGCCCAGCAGGTAGGTCGGCATCCAGACGGTGATGGAGTTCTCGACCGCCACGTACAGCATGATCAGCAGCGAAAATCCCAGCGCGTATGGGTTCACCATCATGCGCAGCGTGTGCCTGAGATTCGGAGTTTCCTCGATCGGGTGAGTCACTGCAGGGAAGCGGATGGCGAAGGCCGCCACCATCAGGCAGCCGCACACCGCTGCGGCCACCACGTACAGCCATTTCCACGACAAGCCGTGGGTCACCAGCCAGGCGACGATGAGTGGTCCGGCGATGGCGCCAGCACCGAAGAAACCTTCGATCAGGTTCATCGTCGAGGTGTGCCGCTCCGAGGTGGCGGAAATATCACCCACCAGTGCGAGCGCGCCGATCTTGAAGATCGCGATACCCAGACCCGAGATCAACAGCAGGAACACGAACACTGCAAATTGGTGGCCGAGAATGAAGCACAGTGAGCTGGCGCCGAACAGTAGCAGGCCGAGCAGGATGGTCTGGCGCCGCCCGATGCGATCGGCCAGGAAGCCGAGCAGTATTGCGCCGGCACCCAAGCCGATCATGGTCGCGTATTGCACGGCGCTTGCCGCGGTCAGGCTTAGGGTGAATTCGGCCTTCAGTCGGGCGATGACCGTGCCGATCGCATCGGTGGTCATCGCGAACATCAGGAACATCATGCAGGTCAGAACCCGCAGGGCCCTCGGGTTATGTGCACCCGCCGCAGAAGTTGCCTCGCTCATGCGCTACCCCCGATAACTTGCATTGTGCCGTTGAGCTTTACAGCCTATGAAATCGATTGCATCATACG
Organism: Gammaproteobacteria bacterium; assembly: GCA_043752035.1. Lineage (GTDB taxonomy): Bacteria > Pseudomonadota > Gammaproteobacteria > Steroidobacterales > Steroidobacteraceae > FEN-1191. Next base: position 1,800 of record JAYUZE010000250.1, on the reverse strand, counting down.
CCCGATGAAGAATCGGGTACAACTGATCAGCTATGTTGATCGCCTGTCGGGCGGTACGATCCGCGACCTGCAGGCCCTGCTCGAGGGCCCGCTACGCGAAGTCTTTGGTGGCGTGCACCTGTTGCCATTTTTCGATCCCATCGACGGCGCCGATGCCGGCTTCGATCCGGCCGATCATACTGCCGTCGACGCGCGGCTGGGCAGCTGGAACGACATCCAGCGGCTCGCGATCAATACCGAAGTCATGGCCGATGTGATTGTCAATCATGTCTCGGCCGATTCGCCACAGTTTCGCGATTTCCTGGCGCGCGGCACCGCCTCGCCGTATGCGGGCATGTTTCTCACACTCGAAACGGTGTTCCCAGGCGGCGCCAGCGACGAGCAGCTGGCCCAGGTGTATCGACCGCGCCCCGGCCTGCCCTTTACGTCGGCCAGTTTTGCGAACGGCGAGCAGCGCCGGCTGTGGACGACCTTCACGGCACAGCAGATCGACATCGATGTGCATCATGCCCAGGGGCGTGCCTACCTGACACGCATCCTGGAGGTGTTCGCCGCGCACGGCATACGCATGGTGCGCCTCGATGCCGTGGGCTATGCAATCAAAAAAGCCGGCACCAGCTGCTTCATGCTGCCCGAGACTTTCCAGTTCATCGACGAGTTTGCCGCGCAGGCGCGTGCCCTCGGCATCGAAGTGCTGGTGGAAATCCATTCTTACTATCGCAAGCAGATCGAGATCGCCTCGCGGGTCGACTGGGTGTACGACTTCGCCTTGCCGCCACTGCTGCTGCATGCCTGCGCTTTCAATACGGCGAAATGCCTCAAGGAGTGGATCCGTATCCGCCCGCGCAATGCGCTCACGGTGCTCGACACGCACGATGGCATCGGCATCATCGATATCGGCGCCGATGCCAGCGATCGCACGGCGCGCCCGGGGCTTGTGCCTCCGGCCGAGCTCGACCGGCTGGTGGAGATCATTCACGAGCGCACCGGTGGCGAGAGCCGGCGCGCCACCGGCGCTGCGGCCTCCAATCTCGATCTCTACCAGGTGAACTGCACCTTCTACGATGCGATGGGGCGCGATGATCGTGCCTATCTGCTGGCGCGCGCGATCCAGTTCTTTCTGCCCGGCACGCCGCAGGTGTACTACGTCGGTCTGCTGGCCGGCCAAAACGACATGGAATTGCTGGCGCGCACACGCGTGGGCCGCGATATCAATCGGCACTACTACACCAGAGCCGAGATCAACACCGAACTCGAACGTCCGGTGGTGCGATCGCTCCTGGAGCTGATTCGCCTGCGCAACGAGCACCCGGCCTTCGGAGGGCAGTTCGCGCTCGGTGACACGACCGATCAGCGCCTGCTGCTGCGCTGGAGCCAGGGCGGCGATTATGCGCAACTCGATGCCGACCTGGCCAGTGGCCAATGGCGACTCACGACCTCGAGCGCAGGGGGTTCCGGCCCCGAGTGCCTGTTCATGCAGTAATATGGGTTGGCAGCAGGGGGAAACATGGCTGTCAACTCAACGCGCGAGCGCCCGACACTGTCGTTCTGGCAGATCTGGAACATGTGCTTCGGCTTCCTGGGCCTGCAGTTCGGCTTCGCACTGCAGAACTCGAATGTCAGCCGCATCTTCCAGACTCTCGGCGCCAGCCTCGATGAGATTCCCTCGCTCTGGATCGCCGCGCCGCTCACCGGCCTGATCGTCCAGCCGCTGATCGGCTACTACTCCGATCGCACCTGGACGCGCCTCGGCCGGCGACGTCCGTATTTCCTGGTCGGTGCCTTGCTCGCCTCACTGGC
>JAYUZE010000249.1:0-8126 GCA_043752035.1 Gammaproteobacteria bacterium | reverse complement strand
CGTCCTTCGCGGCACACGGTCAGCAGCAGCTGATCGGAGAGTGCATTGACCACGGAGACGCCCACGCCGTGAAGGCCGCCAGAGACCTTGTAGGAGGTGTCGTCAAATTTCCCACCTGAATGCAGCACGGTCATGATCACTTCGGCGGCGGAGCGACCCTCTTCCGGGTGAATGTCGACCGGAATGCCGCGACCGTTGTCAGAAACTGTAATAGATTCATCAGCATGGATCGTCACCACGACCTTGTCGCAGTGCCCGGCCAGGGACTCATCGATCGAGTTATCCACGACCTCGAAGACCATGTGGTGCAGGCCCGTGCCGTCATCGGTATCACCGATGTACATGCCGGGTCTTTTTCGCACTGCATCAAGACCCTTTAAGACCTTGATTTTGCTGGAATCATAGACGTCGTTCTGGGTCATGACAGGGCCTTGGTTACCATACTGTTATTATAGCGTGGTAATGAGGCCATGTTCCACGTGGAACGCTTGGTCAGGATTGCCAAAGCGCGCATCGTCCGGGTGCAGCGCTGTCAGCACGAGCTGCCCCTGCATTGAGCGGATTTCATTCACCAGCGCATCGGTGTGAATGCGATCGAGCTCGGCGGCCGGGTCGTCCAGCAGCAGTGCCGGCGCCCTTCGGCCCCCGCTGCCGGCGAGCTTTGCCATGCTGATGGTCATCGCAGCGCCGAGAAGTTTTTGCTGGCCGCGTGAGAGCACCTCGCGGGCTGGCCTGCCCTCGAGCCGTAGCTGCACATCGAAGCGATGGGCACCTGATCCGGTACTGCCCCGCTCCTGGTCGCGGGTGCGGTGGTTGCGCAGTGACTCGAGCAGCGGCTCGTCCTGCGCCCAGCCGCGAAAGTAGCCTAGTGTTACAGGCTCGCCAAGCAGTCCCGACAGCGTCGCGCTCCACCAAGGCTGCAGCGCCTGAACGGTATGCAGTCGCGCCAGTGCCAACGCCTCTCCCAGGCGTGCCAGGTCGGGTTCCCAGGGGCTGGGATCCTGGCTCTGCTTGAGCGCCGCGTTGCGCTGCCTTAACACCCGGGTGTAATCGCTCCACTGGCCGACGAAACCATGTTCCACGTGGAACACACCCCAATCCAGCCAGCGCCGGCGGTAGGCCGGGCCCTCCTCAACCAGGCGGTGAATGCCGGGATCCAGCACCTGTACCGGGAAGGCCTCGGAGAGCTCAGCTACGGATTTAGCGTCTCTGCCGTTGATACGGACCTGCAGCCCAGTGGCGCGATCGTAGCCCACGCCCACCGCCTCGAAGCTCTGGGTGTCGCTGCGGCCAAAGACCGTCAGCCGATCCTTGCCGTGGGTGATCAGCCGCTCGGTATGGCGGGTGCGACAGGACCGGCCGCGCCCCAGCAGATGCAGGGCTTCAAGAAAGGTGGTTTTGCCCGAACCGTTCGGGCCAGTGAGCAGGTTGACGCCAGGATGCAGTGCGACCTTGAACGGTTGTAAACAGCGCAGCCCTTCGCCTTCCAGCAACGATAAGCTCAAGGGGACTCAGAGACGCATGGGCATGACGACGAATTTCACCGAGTTGTCGCCAGGAGCGCGAATCAGGCAGCTCGAATCGGAATTGGTCACCGACACGTCAACGGTGTCGACATCGACCGCCGCCAAGGCCTCGAGCAGGTAGGTCACGTTGAAGCCGATCTCGAGCGCCGCACCCGTATAGCTGACCTCAATCTGGTCCTCTGCCTCTTCCTGCTCAGGATTGTGTGCCTGGATCGTGAGGGTATTTTCGCCGAACGTGAGTCGAACTCCACGATACTTCTCGTTTGAGAGAATTGACGTACGCTGCAGCGCCTGGCGCATCAAATCGCGGCCCGCGCTCATCGTATGCGGCGGTTTAGCAGGAATTACGCGGCTATATTCCGGGAATTTGCCGTCAATGAGCTTCGAAGTGAAGCGAATATCGCCGATCTGGGCGCGAACGTGGTTGGAACCGATGCTGAGTTCCAGCTCGCCGTCACCAGCCAGGATCCGCTGCAGCTCCAGGATGCCTTTGCGCGGCACGATCACCTGTTGGGTCGTGGTCGCCGCTTCGCTCAAGGTGGTCTCAGCCATCGACAGGCGGTGACCATCGGTAGCGACCGCACGCAACGTCGTGCCACTGGTTTCGATCAGCGTGCCGTTGAGGTAGTAACGCACGTCCTGCTGCGCCATCGCGAAATGTGTTTTCTCGATCAGCCGGCGAAACGCATCACGCGCCACGCGGATCACCTGCTTGCTGTTGATCTCCTCGATCACCGGAAATTCGCTGGCCGGCAAACTCGAGAGTGTGAAGCGACTGCGCCCCGCCTTCACCACGACGCGCTCGGCTTCACGCACCAGCGAGACCGTCGCCTTTTCAGGCAGCGTGCGCATGATCTCCAGCAATTTACGGCCCGGCACGGTGACATCGCCTGCCTGCTGCACCGTCACGTTGCTTGCTGCGACCAGTTCCACCTCGAGATCCGTACCGGTTACGGTCAGCCGCTCGCCGCGCGCCACCAGCAAAACGTTGGCGAGCACCGGCATGGTCTGCCGACGCTCGACTACGCCGATCACGCTTTGCAAGGGAGCGAGCAGGCTTTCACGTGAAGCGGAGACTTTCATAGATTTAATTCTTCTTGAAGAGTTAAGACAGTAATGATTATTAGGCCTGTGCGTAACGGGGACAACCGCTTTAACGTCAGCGGCAGCGGAAATTATCAGGCCTAAGCGCTACTGCACGCCAGAGCCAAAAGCTGCCGCATTGCTGTGTGTCAACTGTGCGTAAAACTGTCCCCACTGTTACGCACAGGATCCGAGCCCTTATCCAGCCAGGGTTCTCAACAGGTTTGAAAAGTCTTCCTGGATGCGCGGTTCGACCTCGCGCAATTCCTTGATGCGGCGGCAGGCGTGCATCACCGTGGTGTGATCGCGCCCGCCAAAGGCATCGCCGATTTCCGGCAGGCTGTGGGTCGTCAGCTCCTTGGCCAGCGCCATCGCCACCTGCCGCGGGCGCGCCACCGAACGGCTGCGGCGCTTGGAGAGCAGATCGGCGATGCGCAGCTTGTAGTAATCGGCCACCGTCTTCTGGATGTTCTCCACGGTGACCAGCCGGGCCTGGAGCGTCAGCAGGTCCTTGAGTGCTTCGCGGGCGAATTCCAGTGTGATCGCGCGGCCGGTGAAACGCGCGTTGGCGATCACGCGGCGCAGCGCGCCTTCGAGCTCGCGCACATTCGAGCGGATGCATTTGGCTATGAAAAAAGCCACTTCCTCAGGCAAAGCCACACCCACCGCCTGCGCCTTGCCGATCAGGATTGCCACGCAGGTCTCGAGCTCGGGCGGCTCGATGGCCACCGTCAGGCCCCAGCCGAAGCGCGATTTCAGGCGCTCCTCGAGGCCGTCGACTTCCTTGGGATAGCGATCGCAGGTGAGGATCACCTGGTGCTGGCCTTCGATCAGCGCGTTGAAGGTATGGAAAAATTCTTCCTGCGAGCGATCCTTGCCGGCGAAAAACTGGATGTCGTCGATTAGCAGGGCGTGGAGCGATCGGTAGGTGTTCTTGAACTCGTTGATGGTGTTGTGCTGCAGGGCGCGCACCATGTCGGAAACGAAACGTTCCGAGTGTACGTAGCTAATGCGCGCCGCAGGATTGCGCTCGCGGATCAAGTGGCCGATCGCGTGCATCAGGTGTGTTTTGCCCAGGCCCACGCCGCCGTAGATGAACAGCGGGTTGTAGGCTGAGCCGGGATTTTCCGCGACCTGGTAGGCCGCGGCCTTCGCAAAGTGATTGCTCTTGCCTTCGATGAAACTGCCGAAGGTGAAATTGGGATTCAGTTTCACGCCCAGTGCCGGCGGGCCGGGCGGCGCGGTGCCGAGGGCAGGGCTGGGCCTGGCGGTGGTGGGGCGCGAGCCCACTTCCAGCGTTACCGAACAACCACCGTCGGCGCGCAGCAGCGCTTCGATGCGCTCCTGCAGATTGGCGCGCACCCAATCGACCACAAAGCGGTTCGGTGCCAGCAGGCGCAGACCGGCTTCGCTTTCCACGGCCTGCAGCGGGCGCACCCAGGTATTGAATTGCTGCTCCGGCAGCTCGGCTTCGAGCGCGCCAACACAGCGGGTCCACAAAGAAGCGCTCACCGGCCGTCCCCCTTCAAGGTTGCCACGCAATCAGTCGGGCGAAGATGCCCTTAACCGCCAGGATCGGCCAACGGACCAGGATCGGCCAACGGAAAAGGGCAGGAAGTCTATACTGTCCACGCGCAGCCCCGGTAGCCGATGACGTTGACACATTTGTTGACACTGCGGGCCCCCCTGCGTACCCTGCCCGACCGTTTTTCGGTCATTTTTCAGGCTGTTGAACCATGAAACGTACTTACCAACCCAGCAAAGTGCGCCGCGCACGCACACATGGCTTCCGCGCCCGTATGGCCACGCAGAATGGTCGCAGGGTATTGAGCCGGCGGCGGGCGAAAGGCCGCAAGCGGCTGATTCCTTAAGACTTTTTGCCCTCCAGCGCTGCCTATAGCCCCAGTGACAGCGGACGGCGCAGACTGTGGCCCGAGCCGCACCAGCCCTCAGGTTCCAGCGAAATCAGGTCTTGCGCACCGGGGCCCATTTTCAGGGTGTCTATCGTCAGGGGCGGCGCTTCGGCAATGAGTTGCTCACAGCGGCGGTTTGCGCGAACCCTGCCGGCATTCCGCGGCTCGGCCTCTCGATCGCGGCGCGTACCGTCGGCAACGCTGTCGCACGCAATCGGCTGCGGCGCGTGATACGCGAGAGTTTTCGGCTGCACCAGCTCGAGCTGCCGCCGGTAGATATCGTGATCGGTGCGCGCAACGCGGCGCGCGCAGCCGAAGCCGCTGCAGTGCGCGCTTCGTTGAGCAAACTGTGGATGCAGATCATCGGCACATGCGCAAAATAATCCAGTGGCTGATACGCGGATACCAGCGCGCGATAAGTCCGCTGCTGGGGCCGCGCTGCCGCTTCTATCCTTCCTGCTCGCAGTACGCTTTCGAAGCGCTCGAAACCCACGGCCTGCTTAAAGGCTTGTGGCTGGCGCTGCGGCGACTCGCGCGCTGTCATCCTCTGAATCCCGGCGGCTTCGATCCGGTTCCGAACCGGTCCGCTCACCAGCAATGCAACAAGGCCACTCATGTTCACCACGCTTAGTGTCCGGATGATTCTCTGGGCGACGCTGGTGATGGCGTTGTTCATGAACTACGTGCAGTGGGCAAACGATTACGCGCTACCATCACCACCTGCGGCTGCGAGCAGCACCGGCGCCGGCAATGCCAATTCGAACAGCGGACTTGCGCCGCTGGGCAGCACGGTGCCGACCGCAGTGCCCGCCGCCGCGACTCCCGCAGCAACCAACATTGCGACCAATGCTGCGCCGGCCATTGCTCCCGGTACTGCGCCCGCGGGCACGGGACCGGTGATAGAGCCTGGCGCTGCGCCCACCGCTACACCGGCCGCGACCACGGGCGCCGCGCGCCTGGCGGGCGCGAATGCCGGCAGCGATGCGCCGCGCGTGCACGTGCTCACCGACGTGCTCGACATGGACATCAGCCTCGATGGCGGCGAGCTGGTGCGCGCCGATCTGCCAAAGTACCCGCAGGTGAAAGGCGAGCCGGCGCCGGTGCGATTGTTGAATCGCGGTCCGGGCGGCGAGCTCTTTACGCTACAGTCGGGCCTGAGTGGGGTTGGCGGCAGCACTGCGCCCACACACCTGACGCGCTTGTCGACCACGGTATCGGAGCTGCGGCTCGGGCCCGACCAGGATGAGCTGCGATTGCCGCTGACCTGGAGCAATGGCGCCGGCGTCAGCGTCACCAAGACCTACATCTTCCATCGCGGCCAATACGCGATCGGCCTCGAGTATCAGCTGCAGAACGCCTCAGGCACGCCGTGGAGTTTCTCGCCCTACCTGCAACTGCTGCGCGATAACACGCCGGTAGCTACTTCGTATTTCCATCCTGAGAGCTACGCCTACAAAGGGCCGGCCTATGATGACGGGCACAAATACCAGAAGCTGAAGCCGGCGAGCACACCGCCGACGCTGAACGCCGAAGTGGATGGCGGCTGGCTGGCCGCCATGCAGCATCACTTTGTCGCAGCCGTGGTGCCAACTGCGGGCGCGCCCTGGCATTACCAGCTCGATTGGCAGGGACAGTCCTATCTGCTGAGTGCCACCGGCGGTGCCCAGCAACTGGCGGCAGGCGCCAGTGCGACGTTGCACGAAACCTTGTTCGTCGGCCCGAAACTGCAGGCGGAGCTCGGCAAGGCGAGCCCGCGTCTGTATCTGGTGACCGATTACGGCTGGCTGAGTGTGGTCGCGCGGCCGCTGTTCTGGCTGCTGGACAACGTGCACAAGGTGTTCGGCAACTGGGGCTGGACGATCATGATCGTCACGCTGCTGCTGAAACTCCTGTTCTATCCGCTCTCGGAAGCGAGCATGAAGTCGATGGCGCGCATGAAGGCGCTGCAGCCGCGCATCAAGCTGCTGCAGGAGACCTACAAGGATCAGCGCGAGAAACTCAGCAAGGCGATGATGGAGCTCTATCAGAAAGAGAAGGTCAATCCGGTCGCCGGTTGCCTGCCGATGCTGATCCAGTTCCCGGTGTTCATCGCGTTCTACTGGGTGCTGCTCGAGACCGTGGAGATGCGCCAGGCGCCGTTCGCGGGCTGGATCGGCGATCTGTCGGCACGCGATCCCTGGTTCATCCTGCCGGTGCTGATGGCAGGTGCCAATTACATCAACTTCCATTTGAACCCGCAGATGGGCGATCCGACGCAGCAGAAGATGTTCATGATCATGCAGGTGGCGATGCCGGTGATGTTCGCGTTCATGCCCTCGGGCCTGGTGCTCTACTGGGTGACCAACACCGTGCTCTCGATCCTGCAGCAGTGGAACATCAACCGGCGAATCGCGGCGCAGGGCGCCTCGCGCAGCTAGGCTGCGCACGCGCCGCACACGATCGTGCGCACCGAACCCGCTGCTGCGGAAACCATCGTCGCGGCGGCTACGCCGCCGGGACGCGCTGGCGTGGCGATCGTGCGCATTTCCGGGCCCGCGGCGCGCAAGATCGCGAGCGGTCTGCTCAGAGTGCTGCCCGAGCCACGCCATGCGACGCACGCAGTATTTCGCGCTGCCGACGGCAGCGCGCTCGATGAAGGCCTGGCGCTGTTTTTCCCGGCGCCGGCTTCTTACACTGGCGAAGACGTACTCGAACTTCAAGGCCACGGCGGGCCGGTGCTGGTCGAAGCGCTGATCGCGCGCGCGCGCGAGCTCGGCGCGCGCTGCGCTCTGCCTGGGGAGTTCACGCAGCGCGCGTATCTCAACGGCCGCATCGATCTCGCGCAGGCCGAAGCGGTCGCCGACCTGATCGATGCCGGCAGTGTCGCCGCGGCGCGCGCGGCCTTGCGCTCGCTGCAGGGCGAATTCTCGGCGCGGATACAGACACTCGATTTGGCGCTCGCTGGTCTGCGTGCACACATCGAAGCGACCATCGATTTTCCCACTGAGGAAATAGATTTCCTGGGCGATGCGGCGCTCGGCCGCAAGCTCGGCGAGATCACCGCGCAATGCGCGGCGCTACAGACCGCGGCGCAGCAGGGACGCGTCCTCACCGAAGGACTTACGGTTGTCATTGCCGGTGCGCCCAACGCCGGCAAATCCACGTTGCTGAACCAGTTAGCGGGCCACGATGCCGCGATCGTCAGCGAGCAGCCGGGCACCACGCGCGACCTGCTGCGCGAGCGCATCCAAATCGAGGGTGTGCCCTTGCTGCTGCTCGATACCGCAGGCTTGCGCGCCAGCGGCGATGCGATCGAGAGCGAGGGCATGCGCCGCGCACGTGCGGCGATGGCGAGCGCCGACCGGGTGCTGTTCCTGATCGACGCACAGGCCGACCCGCAGGCGCAGAGTTTCGCGACTGAGCGTGGGCAACTGCCTGCGAACGTGCCGGTTACGCTGGTCTACAACAAGATCGATCTGCTTAAGGGTCCGCCGCCGGCCGGCACACTCGCCATTTCGGCGCGCAGTGGCACCGGCCTGGATGCGCTGCGCCGTCACCTGCTCGACGCCGCCGGCTACACGCCGGGCGATGGCGGCACGCTCTCGGCGCGCAGCCGCCATCTGGC
>JAYUZE010000248.1:0-5436 GCA_043752035.1 Gammaproteobacteria bacterium | reverse complement strand
CATCGCGCCCGCATCGAAGCCAGCGCTGCGGAAAAATAATCGAGCGCGGCTTCAGCGCGTGCGCACCAGCAGCGCGGCAGTGACCGCGGCCAGCATCAGGGTGGGCAGCCAGGCGAGCAACAGCGGATCGAGGTTGAACACCACCGCGCCGCTCTCGACCGTTCGCTGCAGGAAAAAATAGACCAGGCCTACCGCTAGACCCAGCGTGCTGCGCGCACCACTGCCGGCGCTACGGAGCGAACCAAAACCAAAGGGCAACGCGAACAGCACCGCAATCGGAATCGCGGCCGAGCGCGCCAGGCCGGACCAGAACGCCAGCAGGTAACTGCGATCGTCGAGTTCATTGCTGCGCAGATAGCCGATTGCCCGTGACAGCGCTGACAGCGACAGCTCGGCCGGCTGCACATTGGCGAGCTGCAGGAAACTGGCGCTGGCAGCCGAGTCGAGCTGATGCGAGGGTTCGCGCAGGCCGCGCACGCTGTCGCCGATGAAGCGCGATTCGGCATAGTCGCCCAGCTGCCAGGCCTTGCGCGCGGTATTGCTGGCGCGCTGCGCGTGCGCCATCGCCGCGACGCCGCCATCGGCGTTCATCTCGAACACCCACATGCCGGCAAATTCACGCGCGCTGTCGCGCTGGGCAATGTTGATGATCAGGTTGCCATCACGCACCCAGGCGCCACCCGCGCCCAGCAGACTGAGATTGTTGTAGCGTGCCAGCGCCCGCCGCTCGTCGGCCAGTTGTTCAAGCCGCGGCGCGAGAAACTCGCCCACCGCCAGCCCCATCAGCAGCAACACTACGCCGCAACCGAACGTGGTCGCCGACAGACGCCACTTCGACATGCCGCCGGCACGCATCGCGGTGAGCTCGTGACTGCGCGCCAGCGCGCCGATGCCCAGCATCGCGCCGATCAGCACGCCGGCCGGAAAGGCGTTGAGCGCAAAGCGCGGCACGTTCAGGAAACTGAATACTAGCGCCTCGCTCATATCGTAATGGCCGACGCCGATACTGCTCTGTTCGTCGATAAAGGTGAACAGGCCGCCCAGGATCAGCAGCACCGCCATTACGAGGCCAATGGCGCCGAGCAGTGTGCGGGCTACATAGCGATCGAGCTGATTCATCGGGCCCGGTTCCTGAACATTTTTATGCCGCCCAGAGTCAGCCATACCGCCAGCGCCACGAACAGGGCGTGCACCCACCACAGGCCCAGCGGCGCCGGCGTCACGCCGTGTTCATACCAGGTGCGCGCCGCGGTCGTCAGGTTGCCATAGACCGCGAACAGCACCACGGCCTGCCACACCTTGGCGTAGCGCCCCTGACGCGGGCGCAACCTGCCCAGCGGCAACGCGCAGGCCGCGCCGACCAGTACCATCAGCGGCAGGCCGAGCCGCCACTGCAGTTCGGCGCGCGCCGGACGATCAGTGCTGTGCAGCAGCTGCGCCGTGGGCCGCTCGTCCAGCCGCGCGCGATGCGCCGCCAGTTCGGGAGCCGCCAGCGGAATGCGCAGGCTCTGGAAACGCAGGCGGCGGAATTTCTGCTCGCCAGGCACACCATTCAGACGCTCACCGTCGTAAAGCACGATGGTCTGGCTGAGGCCATCGCTGCCTACTTCGCGGCGCGCGCGTTGCGCCACGGTGGCGATGACTTCCGCGCCCGCGGTCTGCTTAATGAATACGCTGCGCAGCTCGCCATCGGCGGCAGCGCTGCGCGCATAAACCACGGTGCGGCCGGAATCGAAACTGCGAAAGCGCCCCACTTCGAATGGCAGCGCGAGACCGGCGCGCAGCGCCTGGGCACTCAAGGCGGCGCGCTGACTGGCGGCCGCGGGCGCGAGCTGCAGATTCATCCAGGCACTCAAGGCCGCCACTGGCAGCGCCAATGCGAGCAGCGGCACATAGCTGTGCGCGCGCCCGAAGCCGCAGGCTTGGGCGGCGACCATTTCGTTCTCGTGGTACATGCCACCGACCGCCAGCACCACGCCGAGCAGCAGGCCCAGCGGCAGCAGGATCGCGAAGTTTTCCGCCGCACCGAGCGCGAACAGCTGCAGCACCAGCCCACGTGGATACTGCAGTTCGGCGGCCCGCGCCAACACCGCGCCCAGCTGATAGATGATCAGGATGGCACCCAGCGCCAGCGTCACGCCGGCGAAGTTTTGGGCCATCTCGCGCCAGAAATACCGCTGCAGAATTCGCAATTGCGCCCTCACGATGCGCGCCGCATCGGCTAAACTCCTGCCACTTTAACCCGAAGTGGCCAAAAGCCACTCCATCGACGATGGCATCCGAGGTTTGGCAATGAAGTACGAAGCGTACAGCGGCAAGGCTATCAGTGCGCGTGGCGACTGCCTGGTGGTGGGCGTCCACGAAGAGCGCCGGCTGGGCGAGCAGGCGCGCCGGGTCGATCGGGCCTCGGGCGGCCGGCTGTTGGGGCTGCTCAAACGCGGCGACTTCTCGGGCCGAGCCGGCGAAACCCTGTTGGTGGCGGATATGGCGGGCCTGGGGGGCAAGCGCCTGCTGCTGGTCGGTCTGGGCGCTGCCCAACAGTACCAGCGGCGCCACTGGAAGCGGGCGCTGGCCGCGGCCATCGCGGCACTGCTGCGCACCCGCCTGACCAGCGCCGTAATTGCGCTCGATCACCCGGGCGGTTCGGGGCTCGATCACTACACGCTGGCGCGCGCCGCCGCCGAATGTGTGGGCGCCGGCCTGTATCGTATCAACGACCTGAAATCCGGGCGCCGCCCCCGCCCCTATGCGCTCACACGTGTCCGGCTGGGTCCTTACGCCAGCGCCGATCTGGCTGATGCGCGCCGCGGGCTCGGCGATGGCGAGGCGATCGCCAGCAGTGCGCACCTGATGCGCGACCTGGCCAACCTCCCGGCCAATGTCTGCACTCCACGCCACCTGGCCAACGCCGCCCTGCAGGTGGGCCGCGAACACCGGGGCCTGAAGGTGCGCGCCCTGAACGAGGCGCAGATCCGCCGTCTGAAGATGGGCTGCTTTCTGGCCGTAACCCGCGGCAGCGCCGAGCCGCCGCGCTTCATCGTGATGGAATATCGTGGCGCTCGTCGCTCGGCGGCACCGCTGGTGCTGGTGGGCAAGGGCGTCACCTTCGATACCGGCGGCATCTCGCTGAAAGATCCCTCAGCGATGGATGAAATGAAATACGACATGTGCGGCGCCGCCAGCGTGATCGCCGCGCTCGACTTGGCGGCGCGGCTGCAGCTGCGCATCAATCTGGTTGGCCTGGTCGCGGCCTGCGAAAACATGCCCGGCGGCCGCGCGATCAAGCCTGGCGACATCGTCACGAGCATGAACGGCCAGACGGTCGAGATCCTCAACACCGATGCCGAGGGTCGCCTGATCCTGAGCGATGCGCTCCATTACGCGCGCCGTTTCAAGCCCGCGGCGGTGGTCGACCTGGCCACGCTCACCGGCGCCTGCGTGGTTGCACTCGGCGCCCATCATTCGGGCGTGATGGGGAACGACGACGCGCTGGCGCGCGAGCTGGTCGAAGCCGGCGCGCGCGCCGATGATCGCGCCTGGCAGCTGCCGCTCACCGAAGACTATGGCGAGCAGCTCAAGAGCAACTTTGCCGATTTCGCCAATGTCGCCGGGCGCGACGGCGGCGCGATCACGGCCGCAGCATTTCTTGGCAAGTTCACCAAGGATCTGAGCTGGGCGCATATCGATATTGCCGGCACGGCCTGGGTGAGCGGCGCAGCCAAAAGCGCCACTGGCAGGCCGATGGGCCTGCTCGGCGATTTCCTGATTCGCCGCGCACGCGCCTGAGTGCCCGCGCGCGCTTGCAGATCATGAGCTGAACGCGGTGGAGCGCGCTGATTTCTACGTGCTGGAGGGGAGCGATGCGCGCGAGCGGCTGAAGTTCGCCTGCCGTGTGATCGACAAGGCGTTCGGCGCCGAACAGCACGTACTGGTGTGGCTCGACGATGCCGCCGCCCTGCAGTCCTTCGACGATCTGCTCTGGACCTTTGCGCAGGACAGCTTCGTCCCGCACGAGCCCGTGGGCGCCGAATCGAACTGGGAAGATTCGCCCGTGCTGCTAAGCTGCAGCGCCGCGCCGCCCGCGGGTGTCGATGTGTTGATCAATCTCTCGGGCGCGGTGCCGCCGGCGGCGCAGGGCGCCGCGCGCGTGATCGAAATCATCGATGGCGATCCGACACGCCGCCAGGCCGGACGCGAGCGCTTCAAGCACTATCGCGCGCTGGGTGTCGAGCCCGCCACGCACAATTGTGGATAAGACCTACACCCCCGCCGAGATCGAGCAGCGCTGGTATACCCAGTGGGAATCGCAGGGCTGGTTTGCGCCCGCGCGTGCCGCCGCTGACGCGGCAGCAGCCGCCGGCAGCGCGCCCGCGGCGAGCACCTACTGCATCGTGATTCCGCCGCCCAATGTTACCGGCACGCTGCACATGGGCCATGCCTTCCAGGACACGATCATGGACGCCCTCACCCGCTATCACCGCATGCGCGGCGAGAGCACCTTGTGGCAACCGGGCACCGATCATGCCGGCATCGCCACGCAGATGGTGGTCGAGCGCCAGCTCAACGCCGCGGGCATCAAGCGCAGCGAGCTGACGCGCGAGGATTTCCTGACGCGCGTGTGGCAGTGGAAGGAACAATCGGGCGGCACGATCGCGCGGCAGATGCGGCGCCTCGGCGCCTCGGTCGACTGGTCGCGCGATCGCTTCACGATGGATCCCGGACTTTCGCGCGCGGTCACCGCAGCCTTCGTGCGTCTGCACGCCGACGGCCTCATCTACCGCGGCAAGCGCCTGGTCAACTGGGATCCGGTGCTGCTGACCGCGCTTTCCGATCTCGAGGTGCAAAGCGAAGAGGAAGCCGGTTCGCTCTGGCACCTGCGCTATCCACTGAGCGATGGGAGCGGCGCGCTGATCGTCGCCACCACACGTCCGGAGACCATGCTGGGCGACACCGCAGTGGCCGTGCACCCGGGCGATGAGCGCTACGCGCAGCTGATCGGTCGCAAGATCCGCCTGCCGCTGACCGAACGCGAGATTTCGGTGATCGCCGATACCTATGTCGACCCGGCCTTCGGCAGCGGCTGCGTGAAGATCACGCCGGCGCATGATTTCAACGACTATGCGATCGGCCAGCGGCACGCGTTGCCGCTGATCAATATTTTCACGCCCGATGCGCATCTCAACGACAACGTGCCGGCCGCGTATCGTGGCCTCGAGCGCTTCGCAGCGCGCGAACGCGTGGTAGCCGATCTCGAGGCCGCCGGTTTGCTCGAGAAGATCGAGCCGCACACGCTGAAGGTGCCACGCGGCGATCGCAGTGGCGCCGTGCTCGAACCCTTCCTCACAGATCAATGGTACGTGCGGGTCGAGCCGCTGGCGCAACCGGCCATCGCCGCGGTAGCAAGCGGCCGCATCCGCTTCGTTCCCGAGAACTGGG
>JAYUZE010000247.1:0-7276 GCA_043752035.1 Gammaproteobacteria bacterium | reverse complement strand
CGCCGCGCAGACCCTGGCCGAGGCGCTGGCCGGCATGGCCTTTACGCAGCTGCTCAATCCCGGCGCGCCGGTGATCTTTGGCAGTTTCGCCTCATCGATCTCGATGCAGTCGGGCGCGCCCACCTTCGGCACGCCGGAGCCTGCGCTGGTGCTGTACATCATGGCGGCGCTGGCGCGGCGCCTGGGTGTGCCGTTCCGCTCCGGCGGCGGACTGTGCGCCTCGAAGATTCCGGATGCACAGGCGGCCTTCGAATCGGCGCAGACCCTGCTGCCCACCTGCCTGGCCGGCGTAAACTTCGTACTGCACACCGCTGGCTGGCTCGAGGGCGGCCTGGCGATGGGCTACGAGAAGTTCATGATGGACTGCGACCAGGCCGGCATGATGCACACCCTGCTGGCCGGCGTGGATCTTTCCGACAATGGCCAGGCGCTCGATGCCATACGCGAAGTGGGCCCAGGCAAACATTTCCTGGGCTGCCAGCACACGCAGGCGAATTTCGAGAATGCTTTCTATCGCTCACCGCTGGCCGACAACAACAGCTACGAGCAATGGCTGGCCGAGGGTTCGCAGGACATGGCTACGCGCGCCAACGCCATGTGGAAGAAGCAGCTGCGCGAATACGAAGCGCCGCCACTCGATGTGGCAGTCGATGAGGCGCTGCTCGAATACATCAACCGGCGCAAGAACGCGTTCCCCGACTCGAACGTGTGAGCTGCTGCGCCGCGGCGCGGGCGCCGGGCGAGCGCTCAGGCGCCGCCCACCCACACCCGCGCATTGCGGAAGATGCGCATCCAGCCGCTGTCGGCGCCGGCCTCCGGCGGACACCAGGAATTCTGCACTGTGCGATACACACGCTCGGGGTGCGGCATCATCAGCGTGGCGCGCCCGTCGGGCGTGGTCAGCGCGGCAATACCAGCCGGCGTGCCGTTGGGGTTCGCTGGATAGAGCCGCGCGGCATTACCGCGCCCGTCGCTGTGGCGGAAGGCGATCAGCCGCTGCTGCACGCACAGCTCCTGATCGCTATCGTTGCGGAATTCCGCCCGCCCCTCGCCATGCGCCACGGCCACCGGCAGGAACGAGCCCTTCATGCCGCTGAGCAAGATGGAGGGCGAGTCGAGGATCTCCACCAGGCTGAGGCGCGCCTCGAACTGCTCGCTGCGATTGCGCACGAAGCGCGGCCAGTGCTCGGCGCCGGGGATCAGATCGCGCAGCAGCGCCAGCATCTGGCAGCCGTTGCAGATACCGAGCGAGAAGCGGTCGGTGCGCGCAAAAAAATCGGCGAAGGCATAGCGCGTCGCCTCGTGGAACAGTATCGACTGCGCCCAGCCCCCACCGGCACCCAGTACGTCACCGTAGGAGAAGCCACCGCAGGCCACCAGCCCCTTAAAGGGCGCTAGTGTGCGCGTGCCACTCAGCAGATCGCTCATGTGCACGTCGTGCGGCTCGAAACCGGCGCGCTCGAGCGCCGCGGCCATTTCCACCTGGCTGTTCACGCCCTGTTCGCGTAGCACCGCCACGGCCGGCCGCACGCCGGTGGCGATGTAGGGCGCCGCGACATCTTCCTGCGGGTCGAATTCAAGCTGCCAGCGCAGGCCCGGCGCACCGCTATCGAGTGTCGCGGCCTGCTCTTCGTCGGCGCATTCCGGATCGTCGCGAAGGCGACGCATCTGCCACGACATTTCCGACCACGCGCGCCGTAGCTCGGCCCAGGGCTCATCGACCGTGGCGCCACCCACGCTGAACCGCAGGCGCGCATCGCTGATCGGCCGCCCGATCACGCGGCTGCAATCCTGCAATTGCTGTGCGATCAGTTCCTGCCACACTTCGTGCAGCCGTGCTGTAGCCACCTGCAGCACCACACCGCACTCCTCGCTGAAAAGCTGTGCCGGCGCCGGACCGCGCGCTGCGTCCAGCGAGATTTCGAGGCCGCAATGACTGGCAAAGGCCATCTCGGCCAACGTTATTGCCAGCCCGCCGTCGGAACGATCGTGATAGGCGAGCAACAGATCGCGCGCGCGCAACGCATTGATCGCGGCCGCACAGCGCCGCAATAGTTGCGGGTTGTTCATATCCGCGCAGGCCCCGCCCTGCACTTCATACACCTGCGCGAGTGCCGAGCCGCCGAGGTTGTTGCGACCCTCGCCCAGATCGATCAACAGCAGTGTGGTCGGACCCTGATCGAGCCTTAGCAGCGGCGTCAGCGTGCGGCGCACATCGGTGACTGGCGCAAACGCCGAGATGATCAGCGACAACGGAGCCACCACGGAGTGCATGCCCGTCTGGTCCTGCCAGCTGGTCTTCATCGACAGCGAGTCCTTGCCCACCGGAATCGCCAGACCCAGAGCCGGACAGAACTCCTCGCCCACCGTGCGCACCGCGGTATACAGCGCTGCGTCTTCGCCCGGCTCGCCGCAGGCAGCCATCCAGTTGGCCGAGAGCCGGATCTGGCTCAGATCGCCGATGTCGGCGGCCAGCATGTTGGTAACGGCCTCGGCCACAGCAAGGCGCGCGGCGGCCGCCGGATCGAGCAGCGCGACCGGCGTACGCTCGCCGATCGAGAGGGCTTCGCCTGCGTAACCACTGTAATCGGCGAGCGTGACACCGACATCTGCCACCGGCACCTGCCACGGCCCCACCAGCTGGTCGCGGCTGATCTGGCCACCGACAGTGCGATCGCCGATCGTGATCAGGAAGGTCTTGTCGGCCACTGCGGGCAGCCGCAGCACGCGGTATAGCGCCTCGCGCAGATTTATATCCTTGAGTTCTCCCGCCGCACCGCTGCCACCGGCTGCCCCGCTACTACCCGCGGCCGCTGGCGCCTTACCTGAGCTGACTTCGCGCCGCATGCGCGGCGGTTTACCCAGCAGGTCGGATACCGCGAGACGCACCGGGTCATTACCGAACAGCGCATCGCTGACGCGTAGTTCGCCATCGTCCGTGATCACGCCGATCGAGGCATAGGGACAGCGCTCGCGCTGCGCAAGCGCCGCAAACTGCGCCAGACCCGCAGGCCTGATGGCGAGCAGGTAGCGCTCCTGCGCCTCGTTGCACCACAACTCGAGCGGTGACATGCCCGGCTCAGCGCTCGGTATGTCGCGCAATTGCAGGCGCGCGCCGCGCTGGCTGTGCGCTACGGCTTCAGGGACCGCATTCGAGAGCCCGCCCGCGCCCACGTCGTGGATCAGCTCGATCGGGTTACCGGTGCCCAGCGCCCAGCAGCGATCGATGACTTCCTGGGCGCGCCGCTGCAGCTCTGGATTGCCACGCTGCACCGAGGCGAAATCGAGCTCCGCGCTGCTGGCGCCGCTCCCGACCGAGGACGCTGCGCCGCCACCGAGACCGATCAGCATCGCCGGACCACCGAGCACCACCAGGTGCGCGCCCACCGAGACCACACCCTTCTCCACCTGCGCGCGGCGCACATTGCCCATGCCACCGGCGAGCATGATCGGCTTGTGATAGCCGCGCACGCGCCCCGGCGGATCGCCGGCCTGCTGCTGCTCGAAGGTGCGGAAATATCCGCAGATGCCGGGACGACCGAATTCATTGTTAAACGCGGCGGCGCCGATCGGAGCTTCCAGCATGATGTCGAGCGCCGGGGCGATGCGCGCCGGATAGCCCAGCGACTGCTCCCAGGGCTGCTCGTAGCCCGGAATGCGAAGATGCGAGACCGAAAAACCCACCAGGCCGGCCTTGGGTTTGGCGCCCACACCGGTAGCGCCTTCGTCGCGAATCTCACCACCCGCGCCAGTGGCGGCGCCCGGGAATGGCGCAATCGCCGTCGGATGATTGTGCGTTTCGACCTTGATCAGGATATCGATCGGCTCGACGCTGGCCCGATACACGCCGCTCAGGGGATCGGGAAAGTAACGCGCGCCAGTGCTGCCGGCAATTACTGCGGCATTATCGCGGTAGGCCGAGAGCACACCCTGCGGTGCGCGCTCGTGGGTATTGCGGATCATCGCGAACAGCGATTTCTTCTGCGCCACCCCATCGATCACGAAATCGGCATTGAAGATCTTGTGGCGGCAGTGCTCGGAATTAGCCTGCGCGAACATCATCAGTTCCACGTCGGTGGGATCGCGACCCAGACGCTGGTAGACCGCGTAAAGATAGTCGATCTCGCCCTCGGCGAGCGCCATCCCGAGGCGCTGGTTGGCTGCCACCAGCGCGCTGCGGCCCGCAACGAGTGACACATATTGCAGCGGACGCGGTGCCTCAACCGCGAACAGCGCTTGCGCTGCCGCGCCGCTGCCGAACACGGCTTCGGTCATACGATCGTGCAGTACCGATCCCAGCGTGGCGAGCGGCACCGTCAATGCGCCATCCAGATCGTATTGGATGCCGCGCTCGATGCGATCGATGAAATCGAGCCCGCAGACCCTGGCGATATCCGTGGCCTTGCTCGACCAGGGGGATATGGTGCCCGGCCGCGGCGCCACCACCAGACTCTGTGCCGACTCCCTGAGGCTGACGCCGGCGGGCACTGCTAGCAGTCGCTCGAGATCGGCGCGCTCCGTGGCGCTGAGCGGCGCTTGGCACTGGATGAAATGCAGGTAGCGGGCGCGCACCGCCAGCATCTGAGGATCCAGGCGTCGCAGCCGTTCGAACAGACGCGCCAGTCGGAACGCCGAGGCGGCCGGCGCACCAGGCAGCACCAGCACGCTTTACTTCTTCGGGCCGGGTTCGCCGGCCGGAGCGGAAAAGAGCGAGGTCGGGAAAGGCGTGACATTGCTGCTGCCTTCCAGCGCCACGATCTTGCTGACGCCCTGCTTGCGCACCTCGTCAATGCGTACTACCGATTGCACCGGCAGAAAACTGCGTTTCACACCGGCGAATTCGGCCTTGATGCGCTCCTCGCCCGGATCGAGCACCACGCCCGAGCGCTCGCCGAAAACCAGTTCCTCGATTTCCACGAAGCCCAGCAGGCTGCCATGGCTGATTTTGCGGGCGTATACCTCGTAAACCTTGCCCTGGTTCACGAACATAATCTTGAAGATGTGATTGGATGCCATCTGTGTAGGATTGCGGCGGCCCGTCTGGGCCGGCGCGCCTATTATATTGGGTTGACGCCCTCGGCGAGGAAGTGATTGGTGGCGCTACGCCTGACGATAATCAGCGACCAGGTCGGCGAGCTCGGTGAGCGCGCCAGCGTGCTGTTTGGCCCGGAGGGGGGTCGGATCGGCCGTGCCCATGACAACGAGTGGGTTCTGCCCGACCCCAAGCGCTACCTCTCCTCGCACCACGCCCAGATCAAATATCGCAACGGTGGCTTCGTGGTCGAGGACACCAGCACCAACGGCCTGTACCTGAACGATCACGCCGATCCGGTCGGTCGACTCGGGCCCCAGCCGCTGCGCCACGGTGACCTGTTGCGCCTCGGCGCCTATCAGATCAGGGTCAGCGACGATTCTGCGGTCGGCGTAGACGCCAGCTCGGTGTTCGCCTACTCCCAGCCGTCCACCGATGGCGATGGCGTGCGGCAGGAAGACATTGGCATCGACCTGAATATCAGCGAACTGCTGGTTACCGATTCAGATCTCAGCAACCAGCGGCGCGCTTTCGATCCCTGGGGACAACCGGTGGGCGACTCGGCGCTGCTGCAGTTCGATCACGCCCAGCATTCAGGCGACCGCGCCCCGCGCGCCGCTCCCTCGCCGCGCGCAGCACCCCCGCCCCGCAACGTACTGCCGGCAGGCAATGGCCAGAGCGGCGCAGCCGGCGACAGCGTCGGCAAGGGGCTCGAGGCCTTCAGCCGCGGCGCAGGCATGAATACCAGGCAGCTGCCAGCCGAAAGTACCGACCGCCTGCTACGCCTGGCGGGCCTGCTGCTGCGCGAGGCGCTAGTGGGCATCAAGAACCTGGCGCGTACCCAGCGCGAGATCCGCCAGAGTTCGGGCCTGTGCGCGACGGCCGACGATCCTGAGCGCGTAGCGCTGCAAAATCTCCCGGTCGAGGATCTGCTGGCGCGCCTGTTGGTCGGGCATGAGAACCAGCAGCTCGATGCCGTGCAGTGGCTGCGCGAACTGTTCAGCCTCGCGACCCGCCACGATGCTGCGCTGATGCGCGCGCTGCGCCCGGCGCTCGATGAATTCACCAAGCGCCTCGATCCGGCCGAATTGCTGCCCGGACCTGCGTCCGCGGAACGATTTCGCAGCATGACCGACGCGGCGAAAGGCCAGCTCCCGCACCTGTTCTCCGAAGCGCTGGCGCGCCATTTCAACGACGAGATCGTGCATGGGCCGGAAGGCGGCTGAATGGCTGCGGCGCTATCCGCGCCGCTCAGTGCATCAGGCCGCGCAGCAGTCCCAGTGAATCGTGCGAGCGCGCCACACTGACGATGAACAGATAGACCGCCACCGCTGCCGCGAAACTCGCGGCCCGCCCCCGGTAAGTACGCGCGCGGCGCAAAGCCATGATGCCCAGCAGCACATAAACCACGAGCAGCAGCACTTTCACGGTCAGCCAGGCCAGCTGGAAGGGATACTGGTGGAGCAGCGTTACTAGCATCAATGCTGCGGTCAGCAGCGCACTGTCGATCGCATAAGATAGCCAGCGCATCAGTGGGTGGTTCGCATGTGCCGAGCCGCCCAGCATCAAGCAGCCGCGTAAAAAGAACAGGCTGCCCGACAGCAGTACGCAACTGATGTGGAACAGCCTGATCGCGGGATAATACTCGAGCATTGCGCGGTACCGATACTGGAGAACCGGCTTGGTAGCATTCTCTGCGGGCTAGTGCTGCAGTACTGTGGCTTGATTCAGCAGCCACTAGGAACTGGCGGAGAGGGTGAGATTCGAACTCACGTGCCGGATTTACCCGACCATCCGATTTCGAGTCGGCGCCGTTATGACCACTTCGGTACCTCTCCGGGATGCACAGGGTGGCGAACTGGTATTCTAACTGAATCTTGGAGCGCGCTGATTGCCAATGACTGCAACCCGCTGGTGGCTACCCTGTGCGGTGGTGGCGCTGGCCGCACAGGCGACGCTGCCCGGCTGCGACGGGCAGCCTTCCGGCCTGGCGCAGATCAAGGCACGGGGCGATCTCAGGATGGCCACGCTCAACGAGCCAACCTCCTATTACCTCGGGGCGCACGGCCCGCAGGGCTTTGAATACCGCCTGGCGCGGGCCTTTGCCGACAACCTCGGCGTGCAGCTCATCATCGTTCCGGCGCGCGATCGCAGCCAGTTGCGCGAGCTGATCAGCGATGGCAGCGCCGATATTGTCGCCGCGCAATTGAGCGTGGATGGCGTCTGGAAACGGGCCGGCCTGGC